>CAYQPT010000001.1:0-10266 GCA_964419835.1 uncultured Candidatus Saccharibacteria bacterium
CCACCAACCCATTTTCTGCTGTACGTAAAGGTCATTTAGCGTGAATGGGAGCGACAATTTCGGTGTTCCAAACCCTCCTTGAAAAGAATAGCGGGGGTTTTCTTTAAAAATCAGGTTGTGAATCTTGATTTTCAGCTCTCGGTTTGACTTTTTCCATGTTTCGGCCGGTGTTCCAAGAAATTTTAGCGCCATTTCAAGTACCTCTTCTAAGTTGGGGTCTTTTTTTATTTTAAGCTCATTTTCAAGTTCTTTGGCTCTTTTGTCCAATGCTTCAATTTTGATCTCATACCTTGATTTAACACTTTCTGACTTTGTGGTCGGAATCAAGTTTATAAATTCTTCGATCCGATTCTCGATAGTTTTAATCTCTTTCTCCTTTTCGTTTTTTAACTCGGCAATGTCATTAGTCTTAGTCTCCCAAATTCTTAAGGCTGCTTCTTTAATTAATCCGATCACCTCCTTCCTAATTTTTATATTCTCAAGCAATTCGATATAGTCGTCTTCAACTTTACTAGCCGTAATATTTTTTGGATTGGCAATGCATTCTTTATTATTGCAAGTGTAATGCGGATAGTATTTGTTCGGATTTTTGCTCCTATTGCAACTGCCGGTCATTGGTTTGCCGCAGAAATCACATGTTACTATCCTCCTTAAAGGAAATTCAATTTTATCGGACTCTCTTGGCTTGCGCTCCGGCTTTTTTATTTTTTGCTGAATTTTTAAATATGTTTCTTCGGATATGATACCCTGATGTTTTCCTCTTCGTCTTGAAACTCCCCACTCTGGATATTCAATCATTCCAGCATATATGCCATTGGTCAGAATCCTTTTGATGAGCTGAAGATGAACTTTTTTACTACCTATAAGCTTATGCAGGCCTTTGGAGTCAAAAAATTTTTGGAGATCGACTTGCTCCAAAATTCTATCTTCCGCAAAACTGTTTAATCCCTGACTCAAAATGCTTGCAATCGGACTAATAGGGCGCATTAACTTGCCGTGATCTTTGTCTTTATAATATTCGTATCCGATCGGGGGACAGAAGCACCAGTATCCCTGCTCTATTCTGGCTTTCATTTTCTGGCATACCTGTCTTCTATTTTGTTTGCGCTCAAGTTGATTCTGGGCGGCAAAGATTGTTTCTACAAATTCGCCTTCGGCACTATCATCGAAATGGTAATTCAAGCACTTTAGTTGAGCGTCCCTTCCCATTAACTCTGCTTTTAGTTTCAAATGAACCTGAACATCTCGCGCCAGTCTTTTTAAATCGTCAAAAATAACTACATATTTATTCTGCCAGTGCTTATCGAGATATTTTATCAGTTCTTTGATAGCTGGTCGTTCAAAAAGGCCGCCGGAAATGCCCTCGTCTTTAAATACGTTTTCTACTTCCAATCCTAGTGAGGCTGCATATGCTTTACACCTATGCTCTTGACTTTCAAGGCCATTCCCCTCTTTGACTTGCTTCTCAGAGGATACCCTGCAATAAATCACTGCTTTTGAGTACTCATTCCTCATCATTTAAACTCTTTTAAATATGAATTGATTATGTTGTCCAAAATGCCTACTAAATCATCCCTGAGGCGAATAGTTTGATCAGTTGAAAGATCGGATTCGCAGAAGTACTCACTGATTTCTTTAACGGTAAAAATTGTCTCGGCATCAAAGGTTTTCTCTTCTTGAATGTACTCCGTTCGCTTTTCCACTGTTCCCTCCATTATCGTTATATATACATTGTATTATCAATATATATACAATGTCAATAAAGTATTTGATGTAATAATTAGTCCTATATTGGATAAACCAACCGACAAGTTATAAGGAATTTTTATGTTTTTCCTTCCGCCAGTCTTCTAATTGTTTAGAACAAATAGCCAGTCTGCCTCAAGATCGTTCAGCTCGTCGGGTGCTCCATCTTGACCCAGCCAGTCTATTTGTTCTTAGTCCTTCACTAGACAGGCGGGAAGGTCGATCCGCCAAACTTTATTATTTAGGAAGGAGTAATTATGAGTTTGGAAATGGTTAAAGAAGTGATGATCTCAATGTTAAATGACAAGTTTAGAAAAAGCAGTTTAGGAGTAACGCTTACTCGCGGAGTGCAAAGTGTAGATGATCTAAACGGATTGATGCGAGCCGTTCGAGAGTTTGACGATTTTAACGAGAGCAATGATCCGTACGGTGAACACGATTTCGGACGAATTGATTGGAAAGGCGATAAGGTTTTCTGGAAGATCGACTACTACAATAGCACTTTTGATGCTTGGGCAGATCCGCTTACTAAAGAATGTCATCGAGTAATGACCGTTATGCTAGCTGATGAGTATTAGAAACAGGTAGGCCCGGGATCGTAAGATTTCGGGCCTTAATTTTAATCAGGAGGTTTTTATGTTAGTAGAATCAGGTAATAAAAAAGCAGAGGAGGTTGCTCGCCGAAACGATATCGCAAGGAAGTTGGGATTAGGTACCGTGATAACGCAAAAAGCAGCGGGGTTACCCGACATTGAGGGTTTGCTGCAAAGAGTTAGGACTTACAACGATTTTACAGACAAGAATGACCCTTATGGAGCACATGATATGGGGTTTTTTCGATGGAGGGACAAAGAGGTGATTTGGAAGATAGATTATTTCAACGAGACACTGACTAATTGCATTGATCCGTTATCAGATGGCTGCAAACGGATTATAACGGTGATGCTAAAAGAGGAGTACTAGAATTTAGGCCTGTGAGTCTTCGGATTCCCGGGCCTTTTTTGTCGCTTCATGTTCTTTCTCAACTTTTTCGAAATATTCATCTATCCAAGAATCGACAAGATATTTAAGTTTTGTTAACTCAGTCTTGTGCTTCTCTATCTCTTGCTCAGTTGGTTCTCTGCCATGTTCTTCAAGCGACATCTCGCGAATAAATTGAAGCTCAATTTCGTCATACCTTTTTATGTGATTGCTTTTGCTGGTCCAACCATATAAATCATCTTCCACTTCTCTTTTGACGTATTCCTCGAAACTTTCTTTCATGTTTTACCCTCATTATTAGTTTATCTCTTTCCAAAAATCGCTAGTGATTCCCTGTTCTCTAACTTCCTCGGCTGTTAATATCTTCATGGAAATCTCCGGTTCACCAAGAGATCTAAGTTTTGCTTTGGTGTACGACCTAACATATTTAGAAACTTTATCATTGGGGCAGATCATTAAAACTGTTGGAAATGGTTTGCCAGTCTCTGCTTCCCAAGTGTTTTCTTGATAAAACCTAATATATTTTTTAATCCTTTGTCTCAATCTCTCTTCCGGTAGATCGGCCAATACCTCTAAAAAGCAATGCCTGATCTCATTTCGGTCTTTTTCTTCAACGAAAGCGTGAGGTGACAGGTCGTTAAGCGCTATGGCTATCGGCATAGTCGGATAATCACTTTTAACATACATTACGGTCTTTTTTGTCTCATTGGTCTTGTTTTGAAGATCAAGATAAATATTGGCAAGAAGAAGGCAGCTCTCGATAAAAAAGTCTGAACGTTCGCTTTCTTTATACAGTTTTTGCAATGATTGCTTACTGCTTGCATTTTGAGCCAATAGGAGCGGAATGCTGTTTTTTGTTAAGTAATATATTTTAGCCTTACTTTTTGGCAACTGTGTTGTTTTAATCATTTTTTTATCTGTTAGATCATTAAGCCAGACAAGGATTCGTTTATGATTCTTATGATTTAGAAATTGTTGTATTTGAGTTCTATCAAGGAATCGGAAGCGGTAAAGGAAGAGTATAGTTTGTAGTTGCTGTTGTGTTATTGGTAAGTTTTGAGCCTGTATATTTATTGAGACATTTTTTTTGTTATCTTTTAATATTATGCCAATCCCATCCTTATTCCTTTCCTGTAAAGGATTGGTGCCAAAATTTTCCGATATTTGAGCTTGAATCTGTCCTTTTTTTGTCTCAGGAGATTTAACCATATGAGACACTGTCTCATTAGTATTTTGTATGTTTTCGTCACACTTCTCCTGGTCTGTCTTCGAAGATATTGTAATCGGATTAGCGAATTGTTTTCTCGAAGATTCAATAGTTAATCTCTCGTTATTCTCGTCTCCTCGAACGGTAAAGTTATCCGCTTGCGCCAAGAAAGTATCCTCAGCTTTTCCGACTGATACTTTCATATAGAAGTTGTATAGCGGAAGATTTGATATCTCATGTTTTAAAACTTCCGGTGAAAAGATCGGCAAGATAAACTGTTCATCCTCTGGATTGGCCGTTTTAAAACAAATGACCGTTCCGACATTGGCAAGGATGACTTTTATGATATCCCTGTCTGGAATTTGAGAGATTGATTGATGCGCAAGAATGGTTGAGAGGCGATATTTTCTCGCTTCCGAAACAAGTTCGGCAAAAGTAGCAGTGGCAAAGTTTTGAAACTCATCGATGTATAGATAAAAATCCTTGCGATCTTCTTCGGATATCAGTGCCCGTCTTAAAGCGGCTAATTGTATTTTAGCGATAATGAGGGAGCCGAAGAAGCTTGATTCGTCTTCTCCAATCTTTCCTTTAGAGAGATCACACAGCAAAATCTTGCCGCTATTAATTACGTCTTCAAAGTCTAATTTGCTTTCTTTCTGGCAGAGGATATTGTAATTTATCGGCGAACTTAAAATTCCACCGATTTTGTTGGTGATCGGCGAGACAACATTATTTTTTTGAAGACTACCTAGTTTTTCGAATTCATAAATCCAATAATCTTTTAGAACTTGGTTTCTTAATTCCGAAACAACCTTTTTCCGATATGGTGTTTTGGTTAAAATGTCCAGAATCGTAAGCAGGGTTGGAGACTCCGTTTCGAGAGCGGTTAAAATGGTATTCCGCAAGACGTACTCCATTCTGGGGCCAAAGAATTTGGCATCATAGAATTTTTCAATAATTGAAATAATACTGCTTGCAACAAGCGATTTTTGTTTTTGCAACTGGCTGGCTGTAAATGCGCCATTCTTTGCTTTAGGTAATTCAAGAAGGTTCAAAGCTATCGGAAAGCCATCGTCATCGGGAGCAAACCAAACTACATCTTTGATCCTTTCCTTAGGGATCACAGTTAAAAGCTTTTCAACCAATTGACCGTGAGGGTCAAGGACGGCAACGCCTTTATCGTTTTTAATATCCTGATAGATCATATCTGATAGAAGCGTAGTCTTGCCAGATCCTGTTGCCCCCAATATATATGTGTGTCTTCGGCGTTCCTCAAGAGTCTGGCCAATTAGAGTCTCAGTCCCGCCATAATTATTCTTGGCGAAGACATTGTCCAGTTTGTTTTCCGTCTGTTTAAACGATAGAGGCGCCGGTAACGGTTGGTTTTTGCCTCGAACCATATCCTCAGTTTTAGATGTTCCCGCATAAGGAAAGTGGTAAAGATCTGTTAGCTCCGAAGCAGATAGAATTGGATTATTAATTAAAGGTAATTCTCTTTTCGCAAGTGTTTCAGGCGATGGGTTTATAAAAGGGAATATTCGATTAACTGGTTTTGATACCAACGATTGATATGGGCTTGAAAGTTGGCTAAGAGTCGCCAAAAAGCCGTTAACTCTTTGTTTGTTCTGTTTAATATCATCAGTCTCGACAAAAAGTCTGATTGAAGTTTCAAAGAGAGGCTTTTCAATCTTTTCTTTAATCGCCCCATGTAATTCTAGCTCGTGAGAAGTTAAAATCGTTTTTGTCTTATCTGGTTCTTTTGCCAGGAATGGAGCAGATTTACCTTTTGTATCCCAAAATGCGACAACCATACTTATCATATATTTCAAAATAAAAGATAGAATTATTAATATGGTTTTTAAGATAGCATACGGCCAGTCCAGATATTTAAAAATCGGATTTTTATTGATCTCGCCATTAAGCGGCAAACCTTCACGGATTAACTTACTAGCTTTCTTTATATGTTTAAGTTCTCCGCGGTGACTAGATGACGTTATTGGACTTGCTACAATTTGAAAAACCATCAGCTCATCTGATTTTAACTTCGTCATGTTGCCGGTCAGATATCCGATCGTGTCATGTTCCCTTAATGCTTTGTTATCTTTCAGTGGCAAAACAAAATCATGGGCAAGCTTTAACTCTATTAGCTTCCCCTTCTTGGCTCGATTGTTTGACAGATAATCAACAACTTCATTGATTTTGAGTCCGGGCAAATACGACAAAAGACTTTTCCTGATAGTATCTGCATCACTGATTGGGGTTGCAAGAATATATCTGATGCCCATATTTTTACTGGCAACAATTTCAAGAGAATATTGTTTCTTAAATCCAACCATTTTATACAAAAGGTTCTTTGACTTAGGTAGGGAGTGAATAAGAGTAAAAAATTGTTCTGTTGCATAAGCGGTTTTGTCGTTTCCAATAGGAAAAACAAGCTCCATAAAAACAAATGGCTCCTTTTTGAGGAGCCATCGCCATGCAAACTTAGAGGTTAAATTTAGAATTATTAAGGCGAGGAAAATCCCCAGTATCACAAGCAGTGGTAATGCAATGGAGTGATGGGAATAAAAGAATGAGAAAAAAGATAATATGAAATCGTATGACGATGGTAGTCCGGAAGAAGCAAATAGAAATGTCTTTTGAAATATGGTTAGTGGCGTATGGTTGTGCAATGCAGCATAAAGATCAATAGTAAATTGGCTATTGGAAGTTGCAGTCGGGTGAGACTCTAAAAATCTCTCAATCATCAACTGGGAGTAATCTATGCCAATTTCACTATTTGTCACTTAATCCCTTTCCCGCCCTCCATAAGCCACTTAATCAAGCGATTGATTAAAAAGTACAAAACAAATTAGCAATTGTCAAATTCTCGTATGAATTGATCATACCATCACAGGGATAGTGATGTGCCTATCTATCCGTTTCGAAGACTGGCGGGAAAGAAAAGTAGCCACTTGACAAGCTAGCGCTATCAATATACTCTCAAATTAATAAGTATGATAAATTCATATCATGCGGTTCCTCCTTAATTGATTGTTTACCTTTTCTTAACTTTTTCTTAATCACTTATTAGTAAGGCAAAAGATAAAAGGCAAACAATTAATAACAAGAGAGGGGAGAAAGTTGATTATATGCAACAACTCCGTTCTTTTGGGTTCGCCCTCGTAGTTCTATTGATGTCAGCAGCACCGGCGCTGGCTGATTCTGGTGATCTATCGAAGGTTCAAAACTTCGCTCAAAACGTTATTCAAGTTCTCGTCACCCTCGCCGGCCTGTTAGCAGCCGGCTTTTTTGTAGTTGGAGGAATTGGTTACATTACCAGCTCGGGAAATCCGGAAAATCTGGATAAATCAAAGAAAACAATTCTCTACTCAAGTATCGGCTTGGCAGTCGCTATTGCTGCATTTGTTATCAGCAACATTGTGACTGATCTTGCTAAAGGCGCATTTAATTAAATCAAAATGAAGAAATACTGGTCAAATTTTACTCTTCTTTTTGGCATACTCCTTTTAACTCCCGTTAGCGCCTTTGCAGCATCTAACCCAGAAGTTGAGAATTTCACACATGACGCAATGAACGCCTTGATTGGCCTTGCTTCTGTTGCTGTTGTCTTTTTTCTTGTCCGTGGCGGATACATATATATTACTTCAACCGGCAATCCAGCAGCGCTGGATGAAGCAAAAAAGACAATAAGAAATGCTTTGATAGGTCTGGTGATTGTTATCGGCGCTTTTGTCTTTTCGAGAATATTGAGCGATGCAATGACGCAACCTGCTGGCAATCCGGCAGGGACACCATTGAGCTTGAGTCCGATCGAACCAACACAACCGGATAATTCCTTAGCTCAAGTAATTCTTGATGCCGTCTTTGGTTTTTTACAAAACATTATCCAATCAGCAACAGGGCCAATTTTTGATGGTATTACATGGTTCTTAACTTCTACACCCTCACTTGCTTCAAATTCCGTTGTCTTTAATTTTTGGTTAGTTATGGTCGGAATTACAGATTCCCTCTTTGCGATTATTATTGCCTTGCTGGGTTTTCGAGTCATGAGTGGAACTACCTTTGGTCTTGATGAGGTGAGTCTCAAAGATCTTTGGCCTAAAATTGCTTTGGCTTTTGTCGGGGCCAATACATCGATCTTCTTGATTGATTGGATAATCCAGCTTTGCCAAGTTCTGGTTAATGCTACCCTTAATGCAACTGGTGGATTGGGCCAAGCTTGGATATTAAACGCTTTTGATCCGGCAAGTTTTCTAGGCGGCACAACGCAGCTTATCACTTTGATTTTTGTGATTGTTTTTATTGTCCTTGCGGCAGTATTACTGCTCTTTTATATTTCTCGCTTGATGATTCTTGCTTTTGGCGCAGTGATCTCTCCGCTAGTTTGTGCAATTGCCTTGATTCCAAGTTTGGCAGATTTTGCCGCCAATCTAACCAAGGCATATTTTATTACCATTTTTACTGTCTTTATCCATGTAGTGATAATTCAGCTTGCCTCGGCTTTTCTTACAGTTCCAGGTCAGGTCGGTACAAATCCTGTTATTTCTGTTCTTATTGGGATTGCACTCTTTTCAATTCTCTTAAAAAGCACGGCAACAGCTATTCAACTAGCACTGATGAGCGGATCAACCAATACAGTAAAGAAGCTTGGCGGCCAAATTATGAATGTTATTAGTGTTAATAAAACTGCGGAAGTTTCAAAAGTAAATAGTACTGCCAAAGCAGCTACAAGAACTGTGAGGCCTAGATGAAAACAACCGTAGTCCCAGCCCAAATTACCACAGTCGAAGATAGAATTGCTGGAAGCCTTACTCTTCCTCAGATTGTTCTTTTGGTAATGCCTATGGTAATCGGCGCCCTCATGTATGCTGTTATAGCGCCCAAGATGCACTTTGGCACTATTAAAACAACATTGATTGCAATCGAGTTTATCTTCTTTGGTGGCTTAGCCCTGAGAATTAACGGCAAGATTGTCGGAGAGTGGCTGGTCATTTACCTTCGCTTTTCATCAAGGCCAAGAAGATATGTCTTTACTAAAAAAGACATAACTCATCGCGAGGTTATAGTTGAAAATGAAATTAAAACAAAATTAAAACAAGTACAAAACAATGAGATCAAAAAAACTGATAAGCCGTTAACACTGCTTGAAGAATCACACATCGGGAAAATATTTAATAATAACAATCTTTCCATATCATTTAAGCCGTCAAAGAAAGGAGGACTGGATGTCCAGCTCAAAAAAGCAAAAAGCCAACGGTTCAGCTAGAAGCCAGATCGGTATTAAGGAGGTCAAGGACGGCATCTTAATTCTGTCTGATAATAGATACCGTTCAGTACTCTCCACTTCCTCTCTCAACTTCGAACTCCAAAGCGAGGAAGAACAGGATGTCATCGTTGACGCCTTCCAAGCTTTTCTGAATAGCTTAACGACCCCAATCCAAATACTGGTACGCATCCGCGAGCTTGATATTGACCGTTATCTTGAAGACTTTGAAGGTAAGCTCAAAAACGAAACTGAGGAAATTTACAAAGAACAACTTGAAAATTATTCAGACTTTATTAAAAAGTTGGTTGCCGGCAATAAGATACTCTCTCGAAGATTCTACTTGGTCATTCCCCATGACAATAAGGGGAAAGTTGATTTTGAAACTGCCAAAGAACAGCTCATGCTCGAGCAGGAAATCATTATCAAAGGATTGGAAAAGATCGGCATGACCGCCAGACAATTAGGAAGCCTTGAGATCCTAGAATTATTCTACGGTTTTTATCGTCCGGAACAAGCAAAGATTCAACCTCTAACACAAGCAATAATGAGGAATGCAAATGAACAAAATATTTTCTAGAATCAAAAGAAACATGAAGCTGGCGAAAAGGGCTCGTCAAAAAAAGAATATGGCTCTTTCGTTTCATGTCGGCGACCAAGACCAACTTGATTTAATAACATATTCAGGGTTAGAAGAATTTCAAAACCATCTTGTTATTGACGGCAGATATATTAAGACCTTATTTATCTCCGGCTACCCTTACACCGCCTCAAGCGGCTGGCTTAATCATTTGATTAATTTCAATCACAACATTGATATTGCTTATCATATTGAACCAGTCGAGGCCACTTTAGCTTTGCCAAAGCTAAACAGAAAAATCACCGAGTTAATTTCGACCAAAAGAGCGATGGAACGTGCAGGCAAGATCATTACCGCTGAACTGACCGATCCGTTGGACTCTGCCTTGGAACTTCGAGATAAAATTCAACGAGGTCAAGAAAATCTCTTCCAAGTATCCTTGTATATCACTTTGTCTGCCGAATCTCTTCAAGAGCTCAACAAAAC
>CAYQPT010000001.1:10366-67897 GCA_964419835.1 uncultured Candidatus Saccharibacteria bacterium
AAGTATCCTTGTATATCACTTTGTCTGCCGAATCTCTTCAAGAGCTCAACAAAACGATAAAGCTCTTAGACACTGTTTTAGCAACAAGGCTCTTCTATACCAAGCCGGCCATTTTTCAGCAGATTGAAGGACTGCAATCAGTACTTCCTAGATGCGACAATCAGCTGGCCCAAAAGAGAAACCTGGATAGCTCAAGCGCTGCCCTAACTTTCCCTTTCATTTCATCCGAATTAGTTCATGAATCCGGCGTTCTTTACGGTATCAACCGATCAAACAGCTCATTGGTTATTCTCGATAGATTTTCTCTCCCTAATGCTAACAGTATACTCTTTGCTCAATTGGGCTCTGGCAAAAGCTATACGGCCAAGGTCGAAGTTCTAAGGCACTTAATGCAAGGCACGAAAGTTATTGTTATCGACCCGGAACGAGAGTACAAAAGATTAGCTGAGTCAGTCGGTGGAACCAACATCAAGCTTTCTGTCCATTCGAGAGAAAAGATTAACCCTTTTGATTTAGAAGTTAATGCTTTTTCCGAGGAGGAGGGTTTTGCCGACCATGTCCAATCCTTGACTGAAATCATCTCGCTTATGGCTGAAGGACTTTCCGCTGAAGAGAAATCAGTCGTTGATAAAGCGATCATTAAAACATACCAAAAGGCTGGTTGGACTCAGAAAAATTCAGTCAAAAAGAAAAGCACCAGAACCTACCCCAAGCTTTTTGATCTTTATGCAACACTTCGGACAATGAAACAAGTTAAGCTCTGCAGAAGACTTGAAAAGTATACGACCGGCTCCTTATCTAAAGTATTTGATACCCAAACGAACATTGAATTGGATAATAGGCTAGTAGTTTTTGATACCAAAGATTTGCCCGAGTCTCTAAGACAGATAATGCACTTAGTTATTGCTCAATTCGTTCAGAATCAAGTTAAATCCGACCCCTGCAAAAGAATTCTTGTAATTGATGAGGCATGGCTTCTCTTGGAGCATGAAGAAAGCGCCAGGTTTGTGGCAAGTTTGGTAAGAAGGGCTAGAAAATATTACCTTGGGGTTTCAATCATATCTCAGCAGGCTACTGATTTTCTGGGTAATGTGTATGGACGGGCAATTGCTTCGCAAAGTTCGCTCCGAATCTTAATGCGGCAAGATACCACCACTATTAAAGGAGTCTCGTCCGAATTTCACTTAAGTGAATATGAACAGAGATTCTTGCTTACTTGTGAGCGAGGCGAAGCTTTAATTATTGCCGATCAGCATCATGTGGCTGTGAAAGTTACCGCTTCAGAAAAAGAACATCCGCTCATTACCACAGACCCAACAGAAGTTATCAAAAAAAGTAAATGAATCCGCAAACGCTCAAATTAATAGTGACTGCTTTTTCAATGAAGAAAGAAATAAAACTTTTCCTTTGGACTATCACTATTGTTTGTCTTCTTCCTGTCTTTACAGTAATTATCCTAACCCAAGCGGGTTTTAACTTTGTTTCCGATGTCTTGGCAAATATTAATCCGATAACCTCTTTAGTTGAAATTCACGATCCAGCAGATGGAAGTGTGATTGATGTTATCGAAGAACCAAGAATATGGCCTATTGCCGGCAATGTCTCATTAGAATTCGGGCAACTCTCGCCCTATCAGTTATTTCATACCGGAATCGATATTGCAGGAGAAACCGGCGATTCTGTTGGTGTTTTTATGAAAGGCAAAGTTATTTATGCCGGAGAAACAAGTACTGGTTTTGGCAAGCATGTAAAAATAGATCACGGGCATCATATGGTAACTATTTATGCTCATTTGGATTCTATTGCCGTCGCGGAAGGCCAAGAAGTAGAAATGGGCACTGTGGTTGGCTCTAGAGGAAATACTGGCTGGTCAACAGGCCCGCACCTTCACTTTCAGATAAATGTTTTTGGGATTCCGGTTAATCCGAGGGTGTTTTTGACTGGAAATCCAAGTTAGTCATAAAAAGTAATACGCAATAATAGGTCTTGCTTGCCGTTCTTAATCTTTTCTTAATGTTGATTTGGTACACTTAGTAATAAAACTATTCTTCGCATTAATTAAGGATTTAAAATCTGGTCTTTTTCTTTATTAACCATGCGCAAAGTGCTATGCTAGAGAAGGAAATTATTAATGATTAAGGGAAAAAATGGCAACACTCTTCAAGACAACCGATTATGAAATCAAAACCTTAATTGATGATGTTGACCATGGAGACTTAGCCCTCCCTGATATACAGCGCCCTTTCGTCTGGACTGATACTAAGATTAGAGATTTGTTTGATTCTCTTCTAAAGGGGTACCCTATTGGCTACCTTCTTTTTTGGGAAAATTATCACAATGAAAGTAGTCGAGTGATCGGTACTTTGAATGGAAATGACTACCAATCAGTTCGGTTAATCATTGACGGACAACAGCGCTTAACTGCTTTATATGCCGTTATTAAAGGGAAGATAATTATCGATAAGGATTTTCAGAAACGCAGAGTAAAAATTGGGTTTAATCCTTTAAAAGCAAAATTTGTTGTTGCTGACGCATCGACTGAAAGAAATAATGAATTTATACCTGATATCTCTCAAATTTGGGAAAACAATGCTCTTCAGATTTACAAAAACTATATTGATCGTTTAAAAACCAAAAAAGAAATTTCCGATGAAGAGGAGAACCTAATTTTCAATAATATTAATGCTTTATTTAATATTGAAAAATATAAAATTGTTGCTCTAGAAATGCCAGCAGATCTTGATGAGGAAGTTATGGCTGATATCTTTGTTCGAATCAATAATCAAGGAACTAAACTTTCTCAGTCTGACTTTGTAATGACGCTTCTGTCTGTTTATTGGCAAGAAGGTAGATCGATGCTTGAACAATTCAGCCACGAGACAATAGATCCGAATGTCGCTAAAAATGATTACTCTGCTTTTAACCATATTATGAAACCAGCGCCGGAAGACCTTCTTCGTGTTGCTGTGGGTTATAGTTTTAAACGTGGAAAGATGAAAGATGTCTACTTGTTACTACGCGGAAAAGATTTCGAAACAAAAGAATTTAGTACTCAGTTGAGGGATGAGCGTTTTAATATGCTCAAAGAAAGCGTGAACAAAACTTTAGATAATACAAATTGGCACTCTTTTGTTAAATCTATTGGTTCGTCTGGATATGTTACTGAAAATTTAATTTCTTCAAAAAATGCCGCATTATTCAGCTATATTTTTTATCTGATCGGCAAATACGAATACAGCCTGGATTCGGCAAAGCTCCAAAGGCTCATTGCTAAGTGGTTCGTCTTTACTTCAATTTCACTCCGCTATTCCTCGTCAGCAGAGACTGCTTTGGAAGCCGACTTAGCTAGACTTAGAACTATTAAAACAGCCGAACAATTTCATGAGCTACTTGAGAAAATCATGGGGGAAATCACAACTAATGATTTTTGGAACATTACTTTCCCGAGCCAATTTGAAACTTCTTCGGCTTCGAGTCCTCACCTTAATGCTTACTATGCAAGTCTAATTAAGCTTAATGCACCTGTGCTATTCTCAAATAAACGGGTGTCAGACCTTATCGCTTCAGGAGTTAATCCACGTAAGAAATTTCTTGAAGGCCATCATATCTTTCCTAAAGAGTTCTTGATAAGGGAGTATGGTTTTGATGCTAACAAGGACAAAGTGATTATTAATCAAATCGCTAATTTTACTTATCTAGAATTTGAGGATAACATCAAAATAAGTGATGATGATCCCAAAATTTATTATGAGTACATGAAAGATCGCTTTGACCAGGATGAATTTAGGTCCATGCTCTCGATACATGCAATTCCCGATAATTTTTACGCTTTAAAGTATGATGATTTCTTGAAACAGCGTAGATATTTGATGGCTCAAGTAATTAAAAAAGCATTTAATCAACTATAATGAACATCGATCAAATCGAAGCAAAATTAAAGCAGTTGGCTAGTAGTTTCTCAAAAGACGAGTTCATTTTTGATTTATTATTAGCATATGAGATTCCCAAGGCAACTGTTACTTTGTTGAAAAAGGGTCAACATAATCTTTCAAAACAATCCGGAAGGATAATTTTAAAGCGAAAGTTGTTTTTTCAAGAAGTTGAAGACGCCGATCTCCATGAAACTATTGATTCTTTGCAAAAAGATAATTCAACTATGCGCCATACACCAAGATTTTTAATTGTCACCGATTATAGAACACTTCTTGCTGTTGATATGAAAACTAACGAACACCTTGATATTCCTCTTGCAAATATCTCTAAGCATTATGATTTTTTTCTTCCTTGGGCCGGCATAGAAAAACATCGCAATTCGAGTGAAAATCCAGCAGACAGAAAAGCTGCTGAAAAAATGGCCAAGCTTTATGATGAGATTATGACCGATAACACAATCGCAGACCCTGCTAGACTGCATGATCTAAACGTTTTTCTTACAAGACTATTATTTTGTTTGTTTGCAGAAGATACCAAGATTTTTCCTGATAAACTATTTACCGATTCTGTTGCTTCCCATACCCAAGAGAACGGCAGCGATTTATCCAAATATCTCGAAAGACTTTTTGACGCCTTAAACACTGAGGACCGATCGGAATACCCATTTTATTTACAACGATTTCCATATGTGAACGGTGGCTTGTTTTCAAAGAAACACTGGATTCCAGAATTTACTGCTAGATCAAGAAAAATTATTGTTGAGTGTGGCCAACTTGATTGGTCAAAAATAAATCCTGATATATTTGGCTCTATGATGCAGGCAGTGACTCATCCCGGTATAAGAGGCAGCCTAGGAATGCATTATACATCTGTGCCTAATATAATGAAGGTTATAAATCCTTTATTTCTGGATGAACTCAAAGAAGAATTAGAAAACTCAAGGGGTAATAAAAGGAAGCTCCTTGAACTTTTGAATAGAATTTCGAAAATTAAATTTTTTGATCCTGCCTGTGGTTCAGGGAACTTCTTAATTATTACTTATAAAGAATTAAGGAGATTAGAAGTCGAAATCATCAAAGAGCTAGGAATATTTGCTTTTCCTGGTGTAAGTATGTCTCAGTTTTATGGTATTGAGATCGATGATTTTGCCCATGAGATTGCTCGGCTTTCCCTGTATTTAGCTGAGCATCAAATGAACATAGAATTTGAGCAGGAATTTGGGAAACCAAACCCAACCTTACCTCTAAAGATAGGGGGAAATATTGTTTGTGCTAATGCTACAAGGATTAACTGGAAAGATGTTTGCACTCCATGTAGCGGGGATGAGATATATGTACTAGGTAATCCTCCCTATCTAGGTTCACGTAATCAAGATATGGAGCAGAAAAACGACATGAAAGAAGTATTCAAAGTTGGCTACAAAAGTCTTGATTATATTTCTTGTTGGTTCTTTCTTGGTGCAAAGTTCATATCCAATATAAATGCCAAGATGGCGTTTGTTTCAACTAACTCTATAACCCAGGGAGAGCAGGTTTCATTACTCTGGCCCAAAATACTAAATGATTATAATGTCGAAATTTCATTTGCATATCAGTCATTTAAATGGACAAATAGTGCAAAGCGAAATGCAGGCGTAACTGTTGTAATAATTGGAATGCGTACTATCTCGAAAGAAGTTAAAAAAATATTTAACGATAATATGTATACAATAGTAGATAATATTAATCCCTATTTAACTGCTGGAGATGGAGTTATTGTATTTTCACGTTCAAAACCATTTATAGATATGCCAAAAATGAATTTTGGGAATATGCCTGCTGACGATGGCCTTTTGCTTTTTGACCAAAAGGAAAAAGATACATTTATAAAACAAGAGTCTGGCTCTCAAGAGTTATTCCGGAGACTTATTTCTGCTGATCAATTTTTGAATGGAAAAGATAGGTGGTGTTTGTGGCTTAAAAACTATGAGATCAATAAGTTGCTTTATATGCCACTGGTGGCAGAAAGAATTAACAAATTACGAAAAATTAGGCAAGACTCAGCACGCCCACAACTAGCGAGAATCCCTCACTTGTTTGCACAGATAACTCAGCCAGATAATATGAGTTTTATTTTGATTCCACGTCATTCTTCAGAGAATAGAGACTATATACCGATCGGTTTTTTTGATTCTTCAAATATCTCACATGATAGTTGCTTAATCATAGCTGGAGCGGAAGTTTATTTGTTTGGTTTGTTAACATCCAGGATGCATATGGTTTGGGTTCGTGCCATTGGTGGGAGATTAAAAACAGATTATCGCTATTCCGCAGCTCTTTGTTACAACACATTCCCATTTATAAGACTTACTTCCAAACAAAAGGAAGAAATAAATGGATATGTATATAGTATATTAGAAGAACGAGAAAGACACAGTGAAAAAACGCTCGCCGAAATGTATGACCCCAAAAAAATGCCTGCTAGTTTAAAGGAAGCCCATCATCGCTTAGATTTAGCAATCGAAAGGTGCTATCGTTTGAGACCTTTTTCAAGTGATGAAGAACGACTAGAATTTCTCTTTAAACTATATAAACAAATGATTGAAGAAGAAAATATAAATAATAGGTAATTATTATGCCAAATATCGTAAATGTAACCTACGCTCAAACTAAAAATAGTACAAAGACCAATGAATTTGGTATGCGAGATATGCAGGAAAAAGCATATGCTGCTCGAGATTCTCAGTATTTACTGCTTAAGGCACCGCCTGCTTCTGGCAAATCCCGCGCACTGATGTTTATAGCTCTGGATAAATTAAAGAATCAAGGAATCAGCAAAGTAATAGTAGCTGTACCTGAAAAATCCATAGGTGGATCTTTCGGACAAACAGATTTAAAATCCCATGGGTTTTTTGCCGATTGGCAGCCTAGCCCTCGCTATAATCTGTGTACTGCGGGCGGTGAAAGAAGTAAGGTTCAAGCCTTCCTAAAATTCATGGACGATACAAACGAAAAGATCTTGATTTGTACTCATTCTACTCTCAGATTTGCGTTTGAACAGATTGATGAATCTAAATTTAATGATACCTTATTAGCAATCGATGAATTTCATCATGTTTCAGCAGATAAAGAAAACAACCGATTGGGTCATTTGCTCCATTCTGTAATGAGGAAATCAAATGCTCACGTTGTTGCAATGACCGGATCATATTTTCGTGGCGATACAATCCCAGTTCTTTTGCCAGAAGATGAATACATGTTTACAAAGGTAAGCTACAACTACTATGAGCAACTAAATGGATATACTTATTTGAAATCATTGGGGATTGGTTATCATTTCTATCAAGGTCGCTATACCTCTGCAATTTCCGAAGTCTTAGATACTGATAAGAAAACTATCCTTCATATCCCAAATGTTAACGCAGGTGAGTCAACCAAGGATAAATATAATGAAGTTGACACAATTCTGGACCAAATAGGGACAGTCGAATATCAAGACCAAAAAACTGGTGTTATCTATTTAAAAAGACATGAGGATGGTAAAGAGATAAAAGTCGCAAACTTGGTTGATGATAATTCGAAAAATCGAGAGATTATCGTTGAATATTTAAGAAACATGACCAATGTTGATGACATGGATTTAATTATTGCACTTGGAATGGCAAAGGAAGGTTTTGATTGGCCATTCTGTGAGCATGCTCTAACAGTCGGATATAGAGGATCGTTGACAGAAGTAATTCAAATCATTGGTAGATGCACCAGAGATAGCGCTAATAAAGCTCATGCACAATTCACCAATCTGATTGCTCAGCCGGATGCGGCAGATGATGAAGTCAAATTAGCTGTCAACAACATGTTGAAAGCTATCACATGCTCTTTATTAATGGAGCAGGTATTGGCCCCTAGTTTTAATTTTAAAACCAAAGTGCCGAGTGATGATACGACTGAACCTGGTGAAATTAGAATAAGAGGATTTAAAGAGCCTTCTTCAAAAAGGGTTAAAGATATCATTGAAACCGATTTAAATGACTTAAAAGCATCTATATTGCAGGATGACACGCTTGTAAAAGCTCTGCCCGGAAATGTCGATCCAGAGATTATTAATAAAGTTATGATCCCTAAAATTATTCAAAAAAGGTATCCTGATTTGAACCCTCAGGAGCTAGAAGAAATCCGCCAATATGTGGTCGTTGATTCGGCAATCAAAAATAGCGAGATTAAAGAAGTCGGCGATAAAAGATTTATTCGCATGGCGGGAACATTTGTGAATATTGATGATCTAGATATAGATTTAATTGACAGGATAAATCCTTTTCAAGAAGCCTTTGAAATCTTATCAAAATCAGTAACTCCCAAAACACTCAAGACCATTCAGGATACTATTGAATTAACTAGAATTCAAATGACCGAAGAAGAAGCCATTCTGCTCTGGCCCAAGATAAAAAGCTTTGTTAAAAATAGCGGTGGCAAAGAACCAAATACTGAAAGTTATGATCCTTTAGAAAAAAGGATGGCTGAAGCATTGGTTTATATTAGAAGCCAACGCAGAGCACATAATTTATAAATATGAATAGAGAAGATTTAATAAACTTAATAAACGATGATGATTTGGGGCTTCTAGCCATAAAACCCCAAAAAGATTCTTCCATTACCTCCGAAGAGCGTTTGGTGGCTTCTTTTCTAGAGATTAATAATTTTATTAATGAAAATGGAAGAGAGCCTAAGTCTGGTGGTGATTTACACGAACACCAACTCGCTTCACGATTAAAGTCTATCAGGGAAGATAAAGGTAAGTCAGGCACCCTATTGGACTATGATGAATACAATTTATTAAATGTGCAGAATAAAGAAATTGTTTCAATTAAGGATGTCTTTGAAGATGACGATTTTGGATTATTGGACAATATCGATAAAAGCCTTTTTGAGCTAAAAAATGTACCCAAGTTTAAAGAGAGAGAAAGTGCTGATTTTATAGCCCATCGCAAACCTTGTAAAAATTTCAAGGATTATGAGGAAATGTTCAAGCAGTGCCAGAAAGAACTGTCGACCGGAAAAAGAAAAATTCTCAAATTTAAAAGTGACCAGCAAATCAAAGAAAAAAGCTTTTTCGTGCTTAACGGCATACTACTATTTATTGACGAGATTGGGGAAACTCATATAGATAGGTACGGCAAGATTGACGGAAGACAACGATGCATTTTCGAGAACGGTACAGAATCAAGTATGCTCTTTCGCTCCTTGGTTAAAAGGCTATATGAGAATGGATATGGGATATCTGAAAGAATGGATAATACAGACGAGTTGATACTGAAAAACTTTAATGTGATTACAGACGAAGACAAGCAGACCGGCTATATTTATATCCTGAAATCACTAAGTAGTAATCCAAGAATAAAATCGCTAGAAAACTTATATAAGATTGGATTTTCCACAACATCCATAGAGGACCGAATAAAAAATGCTACAGAGGAACCTACTTTTCTCTACGCGCCGGTTAGCATAGTAACAACTTTTGAGTGTTACAATTTAAATCCTCAAAAACTAGAACAGCTATTACATAATTTCTTTGGCACCTCATGCTTAAATATTGATATATTCGATGCAAATGGCAAAAGATTTGTTCCTAGAGAATGGTTTATCGCCCCACTAGATGTTATTGAACAAGCGATTAAATTAATAATCAATGGTGGAATTGTTAATTACAGGTATGATCAAGTGAAACAAGAAATAGGATTGAGGTAGGATACTGAAATGAATGAAATTTTAGCAGATGAAGAGCATTATTTCCCAAAGACTATAAATGAGGCAATAGAGGCAATCATGTGCCATGATTTTTCGGAAAGAGATATTGAGATTATTGAGGAATCCAGCAAAAAACAAATCGACAAGATACTTCCCGATTTTGAGGACACAATAAGGATATACTGCGGATTTGACTCAGGCAATCAGAAATTATTGGAAGTATGTGGCGATAAAAATATGGATCCGCATGATGCCTCACGGGTAATAATGCTTGCCCTTTGGGACTACTTCCATTTCACTCAATAATTATGAGAATTTCACATGAAAACCATTCGAATTTTAATTCTAGAAGATGACTTGAAGACGCTAGCCGTAATCATGGACAGCTTGTTTGTGCTTGAAGAAGAATTATTTGGTAAGACAGATTTTGCTGTAACCGTTTTTTCAGAATATTCGCAAGTCGAAGATTATTTGAATCAAATCGAAGGGCCAAATTTCGATATTATTCTTTTAGACAGGGATTGCAAATTATGCGGATCATTTCATGTCTTAAATTTTGAAAAATTTGGCAGAGATAAAATTATTTCCATATCGTCCACTCCTCAATGGAACGAAGAAGCAGAAGCTGCCGGTATAAAGCGAATTGTTCCAAAAAATTATTCCATCCTTGAAAATTTTAAGAACCTATTGATTGACGAAATAAAAACATTATTAAGAAATGTCTAAATAATGACAACCGAAGATTATAATCTGGCCCAATTTCTATTTGATGTAGCAACTGCATTAATCGGTTTTTTATTGGGCGGCGGGGCAGGGCTAATTTTGGAATATAAGTTCAACATCATACGAAATATCAACCAAAGATTTAATCAAGGAGAAAAAAATAATCTAATTACTGCCGCAGAGAACTCTACTGTAGAAAACCAATATTCCGGTGAAAGTTCTCTAGAACAAAGTAGTAATGGAGTTCAAGCAGTTGTTAAAGATTGTCCAGGTGCAAACATTAGCATAGGGACCAAAATCTCTACTTCCGACGATGCATTAGGCGACCCAGATTGTACCAATACATCTCAAGTAGTTGATCTAAGGGCAGAAGCAGATTTTTTACATTTAGAAATCAGTAAATTTTTTAGAAAGAACGGTCAAGAATACGATACCAAATACGATTATGGTGTTGCAGAAACTTACAAAAGCAAAAATCAAAATCGTCCTGCTGCAACTTTATATATTAGAGTATTTGGTCCCTTGATTGATCTATTGAATCAAACAAACAATATCAATTATGCAACTAGCCTAGATGGTGAGTTGAATAAATTAAGATCTTTAAGCATTGATGGTGCGAGCACTGAAAATCTAAATTCGATTATTGAGCGTATTGAAAAAATTCTTTACGAATTCTTTGGGGAGCTTCGATGAATCAAATTAAAATTCATAAAAAAATTGATTTGTTTCTCACATCCCCTTCTAAAGAAATCGATATTGCTGAATGGAAACATTTACTTTCTCAAAATTTCGATGCCAGAAACTATCTTTTCTTTAAAGCGGATGAATGTTGGGTTGATTGGTTTTGGAAACATGGTTTTTTGGATGTAATAAAACAAAAGCCTGATGATTCTGGGCAAAATTTGTATAGAATGCCTGAGTTATTTTATTTAGCTAGGATGGTTGATAAAGTTCCTTGCAAGGTCGTAAAAATACTTCTGAACATTCCGATTAATAAAGAGAACTTTAATCCTGAGGTTGTAGATCAATTCTTGCGAATTTGCAGCGACCTACCGGCAAAAGAACTTGTTAAAATTATTCCTAAAATTTATTCAGAAAACTGGGTTAGATTATTCAATTCCAGAATTTTTGAGTTTGAGTATCAGCAGATCTTCAACAAATTACTGGGCGATAAAGAATACAGTAGTATCTTACTGCTTTCTGATATTATTTTATCAATCAAGACAAAGGAAGAATTAAGTAAAGAAAATGGGGAGACTAATTTTGAAAGCCCTTTTTATATAAACGATCTTTCATATACAAACGTCTTTCAGAGCTTGATATCTGTTGGTGATGAATGGGTTGAAAAAACAATTGAACTGGTTCTGGATAAGATGAAAGAAATAGTACTACTTGGCAAAAAGACAGAAGAGGGATCTTGCTTTAAAATAGAAGATTTATTTTATCTTTATAACCTAGATTTTTTTACTGCCGAGATCACAAGAGGCCATTCAACTTATCGGGAAAGCATGTATGAATTATCGGCAGTAATTAGCAAACTGACTGTAAGGTTGATTAATCTAAATAAAGATAATAAAGAAAAACTGGAAGATATTTATGATAAATTTATTCGGCCTCTACCTGATAGCAGATTAGTCTGGCATTTACGCTTGTATATTATGAGCCTGGCCCCTGAGGCCTACAAGGATATAATTTATAGTGCTATTTTTAGATTATTTGAGACTGACGATTATTCTGAGATTACTTCAGGTGCCGAGTATAAGAAATTACTTCAAAAGGCCTTTTATGTTTTATCTGAAGAGGAACGAAATGAATACGCAGAAGATGTGATCAGCTATTTTTTAGACGCAATAAAAAAAGAAGCCGATAAAGATAAAAGTTATGCAGAGCTTAGAGGGTCTGAAATATTATCAATTATTTCGAAATTCATTGATTTACAGATCGTTAAAAAAGCAAAAAAAGCTGGCTTTAAGATCAATTTAAAGGTCAAGCCAAGACCAAGTATCGGACCGGTTATTAGCGGATCCGTTGTTGATCAATCACCTGTTGATCAAGAGGCGCTAAACAAATTAACAATAGAAGAAATTTGCAAAAATCTTAAAGAAGAATGGTCTCCTGAGAGTCTTGTAGAAAAATTTAAAACTGACGACTTTTTTAATCGTAGAAATGCGGAAGGCCTAGCAAGAGCAATACAGGAAAACATTAAAGGAAGATTGCTGGAATATGTAGATAACTCAGTTCTATTTTTTGATCCTGAAAAGATTGACCTCCACTACACTTATTCATTTGTTCGAGGCATCCAAGACATGATCAAGAATAACCGAGACTCGATCGCAAAAACAGATTGGAATAATTTTTTTGAATTCTGTTTCATTGTAATTGATTACTGCAAGAAAGAAGAATTTACTAAAGAACAACGTGAAAGAGAAGTACATCATGGTTGGCTAGCCGGTTGGGACGCAGTTCACACTGGAATCGTCGATACGATTCAAGAGTTGATTAAGGATGAGGGTGATAAATATTCGGGTTTCTTTGATCGATATCGTTATCAATATTTAAGCATTATAGAGTTTATGCTTGGATATCCGGACCCAGAACCAAAGGACGAAGAAATAGAAACTGCTTCCTCAACTACTAAATCGCCAGGTGACAAGAATGCATATATACAGGATCCTTTTATGATGGCAATCAACTCTGTACGAGGCAGGGCTTTCGAAGCCTTGGTTTCATTTTCTTACCAAGATGGAAAGAAGTATGCCAAAAAAGATGCAATCAAAATTTCAGAGGATGTTAAACAAATATATGAAAATACATTGTTACAGGAAAAAACCCGGGCAATAAGATTTATGTTTGGTCGCTATATCCCCTCATTTTACTATCGAGATAAAGATTGGATTTATAAATTATTGCCAGAAATATTTCCGAGTGATTCAGAAAAAAAGTATCTCTACATTTCTGCATGGGAAGGATATCTTTCAAATAATTTATACACTGAAATTTTCTTCGATCAGTTATTCGAGCAATTGTATGAAAGAGGCCTGGATATTGAAGATTCTTCATTGCCATCCCAAAAGCATTTTAAAGATCCTGACGAAGGATTGGCCGTGCATCTTGCATTGGCATACATATTTTTTAAGGATTTTGATCAAAATCAGAAATTATTTAAAAAGTTTTGGTCTAAAGATATTCCTAAGCAGCATGCTGACTTCATAAACTTTATCGGCAGGTCATTTATTTCAGGCAATAATTCAGGAATGGACAAGCACCTAAGCGAAGAGAGGTGGCCTAGGGAAAGAATAAAAGAATTATGGGATTGGATGCTCGATAATTATTTTAATGAGGATATTTTTATCCAGTTTGGTTTCTGGGTTAATTTAGAAAAAGAGATATTTGATGTAGTTTGGCTTGCTAAGCGAGTAAGAAAAACATTGGAAAAAACCGGTGGTGTTTTGGAATGGGAGCATGGCCTTTCTAAATCTATTTCATGCATTGCAAAAGAGGTGCCAGAAGAAGCTCTGAAAATTATAAAACTATTCCTTTTAGAAAATATAGTGCGTCAAAAAAATGGTAATCGTTTCCCGTTGGAAGACGAATGGTTTGAAGCGCTAAAGGCAATCTATCAGCATACTGATAATGCGACTAAAACTGATATTTACCAGCTTATTAATAATTTGATTCTTGAGGGTGGAAGTTCTTTTTGGAAATTCGAGGAGATAGTTAAGGAAGGTATCGACGATGCAAATATCAAAATCTGATTACATGCTGTTTTTGCGACATCCTGCTTGGTTGTGGTTGAAAAAGCACGACAAAGACAAACTGCCACCTATTGATGAAGACACTCAGGCAATCTTTGATGCTGGTTTTTTGTTTGAATCATATGCAGAGCAGTTGTTCCCAGATGCGGTCAAGCTTGGATTCGATGGCTACCGAGAGTATTTGAGCCTGACTCGAAGAACTAAAGAAGCGATTGAGAGCGGAGTAAAGACTATTATTCAGGCACGATTCGAGGCTGGCGAAATTACCTGCATTTGCGATGTGATCGTTAAGGCAGCCGATAATACTTTTGATCTTTACGAAATCAAGTCAAGCACAAGCGCAAAGCCGGAACATGAGCCCGATTTAGCATTTCAAAAAGAGGTTTTAGAACAGTGCGGTTACAACATTAGCAAAGTCTTTGTCGTTCATTGTGATAGTGATTATGTTAGAAACGGCGAAGTCAAAGCAGGTGAGCTTTGCAAAATATGCGAAGTTACCGATCGAGTCAATGAGCTGAAAGATTTTACAAAGGAAAATATTAAAAAAGCGCTCGAATGTGTAAGCAAAAAAGAATGCCCCGATATTTCGCCTTGCCACACCAAGCTTGGTGCTTTTGGGGACTGGCTTTCGATCTACAAGACACTGGCGAATGTTGATGAATATAGCATTTACCATTTATGTTCACCTGGCGCTCAAAAGATTGGTGATCTTGAGTCACTAGGGATTAAGCGGCTTTGCGACATTCCAGACAATTTTCATCTAAACGAAAAACAACTGCGACAAGTAACTGCAACCAAAACGGGAGAGGTCTTAGCCGACAAGAGCCGAATCAAAGAATTTTTAGAAAAGCTCGAGTTTCCACTATATTTTCTTGATTACGAAACTCTTTCAAGTGTAGTGCCATATTTCGATGGACTTGGGCCATATAAGCAATTGCCGTTCCAATATTCTTTGCATGTTCTGGAGTCTCCTGAGAGCGAATTGAAGCATTTCGAATATTTACATGATGCTAACTCTAATCCAGTCCGACCGCTTACCGAAGCACTGAAATCACAGATAGGAACAGAGGGTACTGTGCTAGTCTGGTTTGAAGGCTTTGAGAAAACCTGCAACGAACTGATGGGTAAAATATTACCGGAGTATGAGGAATTTTACAAAAGAGTAAACGATCGAGTTGTTGATTTGATGCGCCCTTTTGCAGATGGCGCTTATGTTCATAAAGATTTTTTCGGCAGTGCCTCAATCAAAAAAGTTTTGCCTGTATTAATTCCAGAGTTATCATACAAAGACCTTGATATACATGCTGGTGGAGCCGCACAAAGATTGTGGATGGAGGCGGTGCTTGACTGTAAACGAGAAGCCGAAAAAGATAAAATTTTAAAGGATCTTCTCAAATATTGTGAACTTGATACTCTCGCCATGGTTCGGATTTATCAATTTTTAACTGACCTATAAGATGAAAGCACTATTAGCATTTATCGTTCTACTTATCGGACTTCTCATATTTACCTATTATTGGGTGAATACTACTCGTTTCAATGGGATGGTACCGGCAACATTCTTTAGGAGTAAACCGAGGAGAGTGTCTTTGGTTGTGTTTTTCGTAATCTGTACTCTCTATTCTGCCTATTTATTTCAAATTGCCGATTGGGGCTATGGCTTTACGATTATGCTGATCTTTTTTTACATTCTAGGCTATTTTATTATTGCTGAAGGAATCAGACAGAACACCATGATTGAAAAGGTTTTTAGATCATATCACGCTTTTTCTTTACCCGATGTTGGATTCAAGAAAAAAGACCTTTTGCCAAATACTGCCGGATTTGCGATGGAGTGGATGGGTTATTCAAAACAGACGGTTGAAAAGGCAATGGAATATATAAAAGGCGAAATCAAAGATAACAAGATTAACGATGTTTTCGATATACCCTCGGCGATTGCGACTTACTTTAACGCTTTGGTGAATTCGAAAGATCCTAAAAATTTCGAGAAAGTAGTATTTACAAGAGAACGACTAGAGCGTATTTATAACCGAATTTATAAGGGCATAGATGACCGGAGCAAATTAAGGAAAATGTATGACGACTTTGTCATAGTCGTTGACCGAAATTTTAAAAGTTTCTCCCTTTTCTCTTTGCAGCAGCCCAATTTCGCTAACGAAGAAGTTGAGCTTAGAGAGCACGCGATGTACACAAAAGGAAAGAATAAAGAGCCAGAACACAAGATACTCGCAATGTTTACAGGAGTGCCTGGTAATTTAGCCTACAAATTCGGCTGGGTTAATTCTCTTGAGGAATACATGATCTTGGCCAATCTGGAATTTGCAAGACGAAATCCTGGTCATTATTTGTCAAAGAAGATTCGGAAAAAGTATAAATTTACCGATCAAGAAATCCAAGATTTTGCCGAGGGGGCAGAACTACCCAAGGGCTTGAGATTCGACCTATAAGCCCTCTATCAATTAATGTTTTATAGTATTAGTTATTTCCATATATATTTGGTATACTATAGCCAAATGAAAGACCAAAAAAGGAAAATTAAAGAACATATTGAGGTTGTCAAATCTTGGAGATATTATCGCTATCTTTTTTGGTGTTCGATCCTATTTATAATGTTTTTGTTTTCTGCTGGTTCAATCCTTGCCTACAATAAAATTTTTGTACCAAAAGTAAGTACCGAGGAGCAAAAGGATGATTTAAAAAAGCAAGAAGAGTTGAGCATTGAACCGATTGCACAAGAAAGCCAAACTCCGACTCCAACAGATGTAATCGATTCTCAGACAAATGCAAATTCTAATCCGACCATTGCAAAGAATAGTTCTGTATCTTCAACAACTACTCCGAGCGAACCAATTAAACCATCGGCTTGCTTCAATTATTCTAGCTCAGATGTATTCGGTGCAGACGTCTATTACTTTGGAAGACCAATTGTTCTGGATGCTGGTTGCACCCAAGACGCTAAAGAATATTTATGGTATTTCAATGACAAACTGTTATCTGGTCTAGGACAAAAAATGACAACGAGCTTTAAAGCTTGGACTAGAGTTAATGAATCCGATGTAGTTGAAGGAAGAATCAAACTCATTGTAAATGGCAATAACGGACTTACAAATAGCACAGAAAGAGTTATTAAGCTAAAAACTGTTCCAAGAACAGAGATTTGCTTTACTCCGACTGGGGCGCAAAAACACAATATAGCCTTTAATGAGAATGTAGTTTTCTCTATGTCTTGCACCAAAGAAAATTCTGAGAACCCGGTCACAAAGTATTATTGGGAATTCAGGGATGGTACATCTGATAATCCAATAAGATTAGAGGGGAAAGAAGTATCTCACGCTTTTACTAAATTTGCTAATAGTTTCTCGGGGGGCAACTCGGGCGATGACTTCTATAAAGGTTTCTCCGTATCTGCTGGAATAGAATTGAAAATGGGAGGCGGTGGAAACGCTACGGATTTTTATTTTCCCAAACAAAGCGATCCCGTGGTGCTGAACCTGCTGAATTACATGAGAAACAACCACAAGGATATTGATCAAGCGATTGTAGACCTCAATCTTTAATTTTAATAATCTCCAAGCTTGTCAGTAATATAAATACGAACTCCATATTAATTCGATTTTTGTCCTTTTTCTTTTGATCTTTTTACTGTTAAGATAAGTATTGCTCATGAAATACAAAGTTTGCGATAAATGCGGTGAAATTGTAACAAAAACCGGCTTCATTTCGAGTTCGCCAATAACGAAAGAATCCGGCCGTTTTGCTAAATGTAATAATAGAGCGTGTGCTAAATATTTTCCTCAACATCAATACGAAAAGTTGAGCGATAAAGAGTTTTAAATATTATCCTTTTCTTGATATAGCCGCTCCCATTCCACATTGGGAACATTAAGACGACACATTGCCTCATCAATATTCTTGCGCAAGTTATCGTGTAATTTGATGGCATTTACTCTTTTGCCTCTTTTTCTTTTATCGGCATAGACTAAAAGATCGTCAATACATTTTTCTAACGACGCCTGAAAGCCCTCCTCGTACCACAAATTCCTAGTCAAATACTGCACAACCTGTCCAAGCTGATCTTTTGTTAGTTCAACGCCATAATGCAGTTGAAATAGCTTCCCAGTTTTTTCTTCAACAACTTGATTATAAGGAATACGAGTATGTGTCACCATAATTGCCCGCATTTCCTTTGAAATTCTCTCTTTCTCTTTATAGGCAGTCATGACGAGTAAGCTTCTAGCTTCATCGTACGCTTCAGAAACTGGAATATCTATTCCCCTAACCTCTTTAAGCAATTCTTTAAATTCTATTGCCATTTCTTCGGTAATGCGCCTAGGCGAGGCTGGCCCTTTGTCGTGAGTGATCCACCAATCAAGCTCTTTGATAAAATTCACCATTTTTACCAGTTCGGGCTTTGGTATGATAATATCATACTTATCTTTCATCATCTTCTTGGTTTGCTCAAGCTCTTCATCTGTTGGTTCAGAAATTTCAGGAGTATTTTTCTTGTTTTTAATCATAATATTTCCTAGGGCGATTTTTATTTATTTAATATATCTATGCTCTTTAGTAATAATATCATAACTCGTGAAGCAGCCAATAGCCACCAAATTATCAACGGAATTGAAAGACCTAGTAAAAATACACGCAATTTCTGCTTAGAATTCCACTGTGATTTATCAATCAAGTTATGACACAGTTTTTCGTATTTCAGCTTATAATCTTCTGCAAGCTTCTTACCCAATCCCAGATATTTGATGATTTCCAGTGCCGAGTCCTCGTATGGAATTCTTCTCATCATTTCCCTGCTTGTCCGTTGAGAAAGAATGTTTAGACTCCCTTCCCAGAGGATCTTGCGGTCAATTATCGCAACTTTCTCATGGATATGTCCTTCAAGATAAAAAATGCTCGCTCCGGCTTCCTCGTACTCTCGCAAGGCGCATGTAATTTCACCTCTCATCAGTAAATCGTGCTCCTCAAGCGGACGGGTAAAAATAAAGACATTGACGTTTCTTCTTTTGAGCTTTTCCATTGTTTTTTTAAAAAAATCTGACCTGAACTTAGATATGAATGGGCTGTATATGATTACTTCTTGTTTTGCTTCTAGCATATCTTTCACAAAGGCATGATAAAAGGTCTTTTCGTTGAATAATAGACTGGTTGGCGACTCATCTTCTTCCTCTAATTGCCCGGAATCGATTATTGCTTGCCTTCGTTTTAAATACGTTTTGAATGATGGTGTTTGTGCTAACATATTTCTCCCTAAGATATGGTTATTTATCGATAATTTTGCTATGCTGTTCGTGTATGATTAATGACGAAAATAAATTGAAAAAGCTCGGCAATATGTTCAAAGAAGCCAGAGAAAAAGCGCATCTGAAACAATCGGATGTTGCTACTGCTGCTGGTGTGAACGCCAATTATTACGCTCAGATCGAACGTGGTGAAATTAATCTGTCGTACGACAAATTGCAAAGCATAGCAAAAGCCCTCAATATCAAATCTATTGATGTTTCGTAGAGTCATTGTTCTCCTCTTTTTGAGTTCTATATATTTCTCTAAGTACCGGCTCCCAACCAAGAATAGTGTCGAAAAAAGTGTTCCATAATTTTTCGACACATGTCCACCACATTGTATTTAACTTTTCGGAAGCCGCCTCGCGCGGGCTGAAAGCCCGCGCTTCGGCTGGCAAATTGTAGAGTAAAGTATATTCTTTTGGGAAATTTATTGAGAGCTTTTTGTTGAGGATTTGGCGGTTCGACCCGATGGTTTTTAGAAAATTTTTCATTGCATGAAAATTTTCTTGTAACACGAGATTTCCTGCTTGGTTGGCCTCAATAATCCAGTTTTTCAAGAGTTCGACCCAATGATTTCCTTTTCGCTCAAAATCTGCTAATTTTTCTTGCAAATCTTTCTTTTGCTCAACTAACTTGTTTTTCTTTTCATGGTATTCGGAGAGTTCAAATACTTCTTCAAGGTAGGCGTCAGTTAGACGATCTATTTTTGTATTTAAGGACTCAACTTTATCTTTCAGATTTTGAGCGAAAATTCCTGACGAGTTGTTTTGTTCATTTTCCCATTCTTCAACTTTAGCTAAATACTTTTCTTTCCACTCGTCAGGTAAAGAAACTTTTTGACAATAGGTTTTTATTTGCTCTTTCAATTCTTGTTCTGGCAAAAACTTATGTTGGTCACACTTTTTTACTTTGCTCTTTTTAGTACAGCGATAATACACATATTCTCGTCCGCTTGGCTTTCGTTTCTTTTCGGCGGTCATCATATATCCGCAATCTCCACAGCGAGCAAAGCCGTAAAAAAGTGGATTCTTTTTGATTAAGTTTTTGCGGGGCTTGCCATTGTCATGCAGAGCAGCTTGAATTTTGTCAAAAAGTTTCTTGGAAATCATTGACTTGTGAGAACCTTGAACCAATTCACCTTTGTAGTAAAACATTCCGTAATAGAAAGGATTTTGCAATATATGTCCGATAGTTGAAAGGTGAATTGGTTTATTGTCCTTGCCAACCAAGCCAAGAGAAAACATTTTGCTTTGTATTTTAGATAAGGTGAAATTTCCGGTTGCAAAACTCACAAGGCATTCTTTCATTTTGGCGAAAGTCCTTTTATCTGGCTCAATAGTTCGCAATCTCGGTTCGTTAATGTATCCGAGAGGTGCCTTGTGAGGAAATTCACCTCTTCTTATCTTTTGCCTATTTCCCCGCAAAATGTTTTCTCTTAAATTGTCGGTGTAATATTTGGCTTGCCCAAAGGCAACGCTTAACATAAATTTACCTTGGGGAGTAGTATCAAACCAGAAGGTCGGAAATTTTAGCGAAGTAATTTTGCCAGTATCAACAAAATAAATTACTTTACCGCCATCTATTGAGTTTCTAGCTAACCGATCAGGGTTCCATGCTAAAATTCCCGAAGCGTTGCCTTTTTCTATTTCAGAAAGCATTTGATTAAATATTGGTCGGCCCGGCTCCTTCGCCGTTCGACTTTCGAAAAATTCTTTAATCACAAAAAGTGAGTTTTGTTTGGCATAATCTCGGAGTTCTTGGAGCTGGGCCTCAATAGACAAAATTTGTCGTTCTTCCTCCTCTGACGACTTCCTACAATAGATGAAATATTTGATCATTTTCCCTCCTTTGAGAACAAATTTTTCTATCTATATTATACCAAACAGTTACCGAACAACAAATGCTTTCTGAAATTTCCGCCTTTGGCGGAATTACACCGACAATTTAAATCTCTTGTTGCGTTCGCAAAGCGAACAAAAAACCATCGGGTCAAAATATGAAATAGTATATACTAGCTCATCATACTATTTCATACTTTCTGTGTTTTACACAGGAACCGCCAAATCCTCAACAAAAAGCTCTCAATAAATTTCCCAAAAGAATATACTTTACTCTACAATTTGCCAGCCGAAGCGCGGGCTTTCAGCCCGCGCGAGGCGGCTTCCGAAAAGTTAAATACAATGTGGTGGTGTTTGCTGGAAGAAGCTCGGAAAAATTTTGAGCAAAATATTGAATAATATTTAAATGTTGCCTCACTCGCGGAGTTTACCCCGTACCCGATGCGGGGCTCGCTCGGCTGTTTTGTGCGGTCGCTGGAGGGGTTTGGGGAGGAAAGCGACCGCACATTTGGGATAGAAAATGCAGGACAAAAAGGAGGGTATCGATCATTAGCCTGTTTTGTACCGATTAGTAATAATAATTTCTCGACTGAATTGGAACTAAAAAAACTTCCGGTTGGAAGTTTTTTTAGTTAGCGCTTTTAGTCACTAGATTGAATTACGGTTTAAACGGCGCTTCTACGATTCCCTTAGCCTCTTCGATGCCTTTTTTGATTGCCTCACCGGTTGCTTCTTCTCCGCCTTTCACAACCTTGCCTAGAGCTTTCTCGGCTTTTGTCGCTACTTCACCGATAGCTTCCTCTGTGTTTTTCCCAGATTCTTCCAATGCCTTGACCGCACCGACATAAACATCTTTCACTCCTTCAGTTATATCAATAACGCCCTCTTTTCCAAGTTCTACTATCGCTCCAAAAATTTCTCCAACATCTTCCGTTCCTTCTTTCAAGATACTAGTTACGGTCGAAGCCAAAGACTCCGTAACCTCTCCCGTTCCTTCGATTGTGTTTTTGAGCAATTCTTTAATTGCCATGAACTTCTCCTTTCTTTTACTTATAAATTTTGTTAACCACACAATAATTATAGCTAAAATCAATTAAAATTGATTTTTGTTGCTTGTGCTAATCTCCGACATAATTAAAATATTCGCCAGCTCCAATTTCCGCGAAGACAAACAGAACGTAGAAGACAAGCAGTAGTAGGGCGTCTTTTTTATTTAACGGCTTTTCTGTTCTCATTAAGTAAAAAAGAAAAACCGCTGCCACAACCATAAAGAAACCGGTTATGTAAACAATTCTTGGATTAAATGAAAAGGGGCTGATTAATGCCACAATGCCAACAACAATGGCGGCGTCCGTAAGAACATTTCCTAAAATATCGCCGATCGCTAAGCCCTCATTATCTTCTCGAACTGCTCTGATAGACAAAAAGAGTTCCGGCAGAGTGGTACCCAAAGCAATAAAGAACATACCCGTAAAGATTGGATTGATATCGAGTTTGCGGGTCGCAGCGATGGCATTCTGAACGGTAAAATCGGACGCAAGTAGTAAAACCGCCAAACTAATCAAAAAGAGGACGAAATATTTTACAGAAAATTGGCGGCGGCCCAGAACGCTTTTTGTCGGTTCCCGATTAAGCATCGAGCGGAAGAAGTAAACGCCGGCAATTATTAGAATAATTCCATCAATTCGCGAATAATTTCCGTTTAGTCCGAGCAGGATTGGTATGGAAAGTATTAGTATATAAAGCAAATCATGTTTGACAATTTTACCGCTTGCTTTGAAATTGTGTCCTCCAAAAATAATAACGAGTCCGAAAATAAGGGTTAAATCGGCGACATTGGAGCCAAAGAGCGTACCTAACCCCAAGGAGGGTACGCCGTCTATTGCTGAAGTAACGCTGATAAAGGTTTCCGGAAGAGCGCAAATTACCGCAATAAGCAGAAATCCGATCATATAACCGGAAATTTTTAATCCTTGAGCCAGCTTATACGCATATCGGACGGCGTAACCGGCGCTTTTGGTAACAACTACAAGTGAGATTACCGACAATACTATATTATACAAAACAACCTCCTATTCTTTTCTGCCTATTTAAAAGTGTCTATTTTTAAAGGCGCTCTATCCAAAGCATCCCGAACTAAAAACTCGAATATATTCTTCTTGTTTTTTCTTATAGCGGTTAAAATAAATGCGCTTATGACACCGAAAAAAGATATGATTACAAAAAGAACATTAAACCCCAACCTATCGGCGATAACTGCGCCAATAGCGGCACTTGAAGCCGTCGCTATTCCTACTCCCACGTCTTCAAGCGACCATTCAAATCCAATGATTTTCTTGTCGATATGATTAGTAAAAATTATACGCCAGGCGGGAACGGCCATAGAGTTAGCAAGACCACTGATGCCTTGTAAAAGATAAATATGCCACGGCTCCGATGATATTGTGTAAAACAATGGAATGACCGCCATCAAAAAAGTCCCCGCTATCATAAAGGAATATTCATCCAATTCGCCTTTTATTTTATCTAATAACCGACTAATCGGTATCGCCATTATAACTCTAGTAATCCAATAGCATGCCGTAGCATAGCCGATAACTTCAATTCTGTTATCGATGTTTTTTAAAATGAAAACAGCAAATATTGGCGATAACAAACCGACAGCAAAAAACAAGAAGAAATCGGAGGCAACCAATAGGCGTATGGTTTTATTTACAAATTTGTTATGGTTGTTGTTTGTTTGAATCATATTGGCAGGCTACTTTTAAAAAACAACCGGTTCTTTTTGACCGGTTGTTTATTTGCTCTAATTGCGTTTATACTGCAAAACAACCGATCAAGCGATGGTTGTTACTGCGATCTTTTGTGTGATATGCCCTAGTACCATATTTATAGTGTATCAAAATTTAATATTAAAGCAAGACAATTGATTGGTGCAATTCAGTATCAATCTAATATTCTTCTCGTTCTATCCTCCTTTTTGCCCTGCATTTTCTATCCCAAATGTGCGGTCGCTTTCCTCCCCAAACCCCTCCAGCGACCGCACAAAACAGCCGAGCGAGCCCCGCATCGGGTACGGGGTAAACTCCGCGAGTGAGGCAACATTTAAATATTATTCAATATTTTGCTCAAAATTTTTCCGAGCTTCTTCCAGCAAACACCACCATATAAAAATAGAGCAACTTCATGTTGGTCTATTTTTATATGAAGAAGAGTGGGAGTTGCACCGAGAAAGGGGTCGGGAAAACTGGGTTTCCCGCTAGAGGAAGATACTAGAAACCGTGGGTTTCTAGAGCGAGCCCGCTATAGCATAGCGGAGTGCGAGTAGTTCTAATATCCGCTTGGGTCCACCAATAAAACCCCACTCTTTGAAGTAGGGATTTTATTTATGTTTCAGCATTATATTTGCAATCAGCCCTTATATATTTTATCTCCCCACCACTCCCTTTACCCTATCCCACAAGTTTCCAAAGAAACGGAAGAACTTGTTGGTTTGTTTTTGAGTTGTAGTAGTCTTTGTAACTGTAGAAGTGCTAGGGATTGCTGTCTCTTGTGTATTGGTATTGGCATTCTGGCTTAAAGTATCAATAGAGCCAGATGTATTGGTACTGGAACTGGTGTCAATGCTGGAAGATGCTGATCCGGATATCTCTGCGGGACTGCCTGGCACAGGAGGCAAGGATGATTCAGATCCGGTGCTTGCAGTGTTGCCGGTATTGGTATTTGATGCCTCTGATGCAGGTGTAGTAGCAGGTGTTTCTGTGACGGCTTCTGTGGTTGTGCTTTCAGTAGGAGTGAGTTGTGACGCACTACTGGATTGAGTAACACCCTCTGTAGGAGTTGCATTAGCATTTACTATTACTTTGTATGAAAGAGTAATGGTATCTCCTGTTACTGTTGCTGGTACCATAGTTGAGAAGTTCCAGGTTGGAATGTTGTTGGCTAGTGTATATGTATCACCACCTGCAGCAGTATGATCATCTATGTCTGTCAGTTGTGTTGCAGTGCCAGCACCTATCTTTATGGTGGCAGAATTTTCTTTGTAGCTGGTTTGAGACAGAATGGGATCGGTTACTATTAGATTATGTATTGCATTGGGAGATACATTCTTCATTGTTAGAGTGACAGTAACAGTATCACCGGGAGCAACGGTTGGATTGTCGACTGATTTTGTGAGGGAGAGTTCTTTGTCTACCGTTGGATCGTAGAAAGTGGCGACATCAACAAGGTTCAAGTTATCTGTTAGGTAGATGGTTCCATTGCGAACGGCTACTTGATGAGTGCTGTACCCAAGCGCTGAAAGAAAAGTAGGTGCCGCAGTCATTTCGTTGATCTTAAAAACATTAACACCTGTTCTGGGGCTATTCCCATTGTTGCCTGCAACAAACACATAGCCACCGTAAACTTGGACTCCTGCTGCAAGGCCGCTGGTAGGCGCTGTCCTAATCAAGGATGGCTGAGAAGGTGCTGAAACATTAACCTGACTCAGACCGGAATGGGCATTTGCAACCCAAGCCGTACTTCCGGCCAAATCCACATCGATACCACCGCCTGTGCCGTTATACAGTGGAAGATCTACACGGCCAAGATAAGCTGGATGATCCGGATCAGATATGTTTAGTGTAACAAGTCCATTCGTTCCGTCAGCTACAGCCGCAAGTGCGCCCTCAACATCGACGGAGCATGCTGTTCCGTCTGTATCATACACACTGCGCTGAATCGGATTAAGCGGGTCGGACACATCAACAATAACTATCCCTGCTGCCCCGCAAGCAACATATGCGTGGCTACCAACAACATTGAGATGATTGCAAGTGCCCGGAAGATTGATGGTTTTTACTGCGGCTGGCAGGATTGGGTCAATGACTTTTAGTATCCCTGTTGATCCATCGGTTATGAAAGCGTACTCTTTCCCCCCGATTGCCGAGGCGGCCACTGAATAGGGCGTAACCCCTACAATACTAGACACATATTGTGGCAACTGGCCGCGGGTGTTTGAAATAGAATAGATGCTTAGGCGACCACTTGAAGCAGTATATAGATAGTTGTCTGTCACAGCAACATCGTACACTCCATAAATTTGAGGAAAGCCGTTGTTAGAATCCTTCGGAAACTGATCCAGTGAGACATGCCCAAGCCACGCGGGGTTCATATTGGTTGTGCCGGCCGGGTTGTTGTAAGAAACCGGAGGTGTTGAGTATTCTGTGTAAGCGCCGTTCCTGAGTCGTCTTGCCCGGTATTGGCAGTTCTCATTACTGTAGCAGGAGTCTGTGTATGAAGTGGTGGCTTGGGAAAGACTGGCAATCTCTTTCCAACCAAAGCTGCTGACTTGTTTCTCCAATGAGGTAGTATGAGCCATTGAGGTTGGATTTGTAATAGTTATGGTATTGGTGGCAGTTGTGGTGCCAGAGTTTGCGGTAGAGATAGAGAGCGTGGGAACATCTAATGTGTAGGTGACCGTATTGGAATCCACTTTGACCGATGAAGGAGAAATGGTAACGACAACAACAGCAAAGGTGTATGATTGGTCGCAGGTTAAAGGAGATGAATTGACAGTGGTAATATCTTTTTGTCTTGTGCCTACTCCGGCGCCGACATAGTTACCAGTATCGGAATATGTGCCGTCACTGTTTTTGAGAAAGATTTTGGTTTGCATATCAGAAGGATGATTATCTGTCCATGAGACAGTAATAGCACAAGTTGAAGCTGAGGCCGTGGCGACTACATTTGTAGGGATCTGAGAGGAGAAGAATCCTGAGTTGGTTTGGGCGGAGTATTCTCCTGCGCTATTCTTGGCCTTTACTCCAAAGTAGTAAGTGGAAGTGGAGACAAGAGATCCTATTTGATAAGAAGTGGTAGTCGCAGAAACATTGGTGACTTCAACATATGCGCCACTGTCTTGTCTTTTATAAATGTAAAATTTATCCACACCAGTGGTATTGGCTGTCCAAGTGACAAGAGCAGTAGTGGCATCAACTCTGGATGCGTTGACACCGGTGGGAGCAGCCGGAGCAGCAGCAAAAGCAGTCTGTGGCAAGAAGCTAAAAAGCAGAGCTATTGTAAGAAGCTTGGCAGTTAGCTTGGTTGTGGATAATTTGAATAGCTTACATGGTTTTAATGTAAACCGTGTTGCTAGTTTCATCCTGATCGTTGATATTACTTTTGATTTCATTGTACCCTCCGGTTTAGTTTTTAAGTTTTATAGATATTAATTTTCCAAGATCTTAAACCCTTCACCAATAGCATCGCAAAGAAAATCTTCCAATAAAGACTGATCGTTTTCAGTTTGAGCTTTATTTAAATATCGTAAATAAAGAATTTTTTTATCTTGTTTAATTACTGCCGGTGGCAAATTTTTTCGCAAAACCATTGCTCCTATAATGAGCCGTCCAATTCGGCCATTGCCATCAACAAAGGGGTGAATTTTTTCGAATCTGGCATGAATCCCTGCCACATGGGCTACTGTATCAGCACGTTTTTTATTGATATCGAAAACTAACTTTTCCATTAGTTCCGGAACTTTTAAATAATTGGCAGTTGGCACATTGGCACCAACAATTCTAACTCCATACTTACGATAGTTTCCAGCATCAATATTAATACTGTTTAAAAGAATGCTGTGTAATTTCAAAATTAACTCTTCGCTGATTATTTTGGATTTTTTAAGATAATTAAAAAGATAAACCAAAGCTGTCTGATGATTTTTTGCTTCTAATTGTTCAACCATGGGCTTATTGGCAATAGAGGCCCCTTCAAAAAGAATAGCGGCCGTCTCTCCCTCGGACAAAGAACTGCCTTCAATATTATTGGTATGATAAGTTAATTCAAGTAAAAATTGATCAAATACCTTTTTATTATTTATGATTGCAGTAATAACATCACCATATTTTTTTGCCTTAGCAAAAATAATTTGCTTTTTAACAACTAATTCGCTCGAAGGAATTTTCTTTGTACCGCTAATGGTTAAGTATAAATCGTTGATTGCGGATAAAATTTTTTGTCGAGGAATAGATTTGTTATTTATAATACTATTTAAAGCGACAAAAGAAATGCCGATTTTAGCAGCTATTTCCGTTTGAGTCATATTGGATATTTTTTGAATTATTTTTAATTTATCGCTTGTATCCATATTTTTAATTTTATATAACTTTATAAAGTTTGTCAATATTAATATATTATTATAAAGTTTGTAGATATTAAATTACCTCTTAACCACTCCTTTAACCTTCTTCCACAGGTCTCCGAAGAAGCGAATGATGGGGTTCTGTTTCTTTTGGCTTGTGTCAGAAGCAACAGATGTAGAAGTAGATGAGGAAGTGGTAGATGGTTGGACGGTAGTTTCTTTAGTAGTGATATTGGAGGTTGAGGATACTCCTTCAGGCGTATTGGTGTTAGTTGGTTCAGTGGAGGTTGTAGCAGTAGATGGGTTGGCAGCAGGAACATCTACCGGTGTTGGGACAGGTGGCTCTGTGGAGGCATTAGGAGTAGCAGTTGGGGTAGCAGCTGGTGTTTCTACTGTGGTTTTAGAGGAGGTATCGGTTGGTATTGTGACAGGTGGATTATTGAATGTTCCTCCTGCTCCGGCATTGACCGTTACTTGATAGGTTAGTGTAATGGTGTCTCCGGCTACTGCCGCAGGTACCATTGTTCCAAAGTTCCAGGTTGGAATACCATTGTCTAATGTATATGCATCATCACCTGAATCTTCAGTGACAGGAGTAGCAGTACCGTCTCCAATCTTGATGGTGGCATGATCGGGTAGGTAGCTAGTGTTGGCTAATACTGGATCAGTTACCACTAGATTATGCATGGCATTGGGAGATACATTCTTCATTGTTAATGTAACAGTAACAGTGTCTCCCGATACCACCTCTGTTTTGTCTACTGACTTGGTGAGGGAGAGTTCTTTGTCTACCGTTGGATCGTAGAAAGTGGCGACATCAACAAGGTTCAAGTTATCTGTTAGGTAGATGGTTCCATTGCGAACGGCTACTTGATGAGTGCTGTACCCAAGCGCTGAAAGAAAAGTAGGTGCCGCAGTCATTTCGTTGATCTTAAAAACATTAACACCTGTTCTGGGGCTATTCCCATTGTTGCCTGCAACAAACACATAGCCACCGTAAACTTGGACTCCTGCTGCAAGGCCGCTGGTAGGCGCTGTCCTAATCAAGGATGGCTGAGAAGGTGCTGAAACATTAACCTGACTCAGACCGGAATGGGCATTTGCAACCCAAGCCGTACTTCCGGCCAAATCCACATCGATACCACCGCCTGTGCCGTTATACAGTGGAAGATCTACACGGCCAAGATAAGCTGGATGATCCGGATCAGATATGTTTAGTGTAACAAGTCCATTCGTTCCGTCAGCTACAGCCGCAAGTGCGCCCTCAACATCGACGGAGCATGCTGTTCCGTCTGTATCATACACACTGCGCTGAATCGGATTAAGCGGGTCGGACACATCAACAATAACTATCCCTGCTGCCCCGCAAGCAACATATGCGTGGCTACCAACAACATTGAGATGATTGCAAGTGCCCGGAAGATTGATGGTTTTTACTGCGGCTGGCAGGATTGGGTCAATGACTTTTAGTATCCCTGTTGATCCATCGGTTATGAAAGCGTACTCTTTCCCCCCGATTGCCGAGGCGGCCACTGAATAGGGCGTAACCCCTACAATACTAGACACATATTGTGGCAACTGGCCGCGGGTGTTTGAAATAGAATAGATGCTTAGGCGACCACTTGAAGCAGTATATAGATAGTTGTCTGTCACAGCAACATCGTACACTCCATAAATTTGAGGAAAGCCGTTGTTAGAATCCTTCGGAAACTGATCCAGTGAGACATGCCCAAGCCACGCCGGATTAAGAGGAACTTGGAGCGCCGGATTATTGTACTCCACAATGTTTGAATAATCTGAGTAAGTCTTGGTTGGGGTGCTGATGACGGATCGGGCTTGGTATTGGCAATTTTCGTCTGGATAGCAGGTGGAAGGAAAGGAGACAATGCCGTTTGCTCCTTTGGGAAGATATGCCAACTCTTGCCAGTCTAAGTACTGGGTTTTCTTTTCTAGCGAGACATAATCATTTAGGAAAGTGGTGCTGGTAATACGTATAGTTTGGTTATTCTCAGCTAAGGCAATGGTGGGAGGAGTCATGGCAAAAGTAATAGTATTGTCGGCATCAACTTTATTGGACGTTCCTTGCAAGTTGTAAGATGAAACAGCAAATAGGTAAGAGTGGCTAGAATCACAAACAAGAGGAACTGCAGGTGAACCAATAGAATCTATGGAGATGTTTCTGATACCGGTACTAAAAAACATTCCGGAGGTTTTAAAAGTATCTGTGTAGGATCCATCTTGGTTTTTGAGATAGAACTTAAATCCCCACTCATCCATCGAGTTATCCATCCACGAAACTGTAATCGAACAAGAAGAAGTTGAAGCATTCGAGTGAACATTTGTCGGAGCAGCAGGTCCGGCTGCTTTGACTGGAGAAACTGAGAAGATGTTTAAACTAATTGCCAGTCCAAGCAGGATTGTTAGGAATTTTGATTGTTTTGATTTCATTGTGCCCTCCGGCTTTGACAAGATAATAGTTAAATTGCCAAATTGCTAAATTGTTGGATAGCTGGATAGTTAAATTATTGAATAGTCTGAACGGCTCAATGTTCACCCCGTGAAATGTGAAGACTATTTCACTCTTGGGGGATTGAGCCGTTAAAGTATTTACGATTTAATTTGTGGAAGCCCATTTGCAGATGGTGTAGGTGCAAGACAGATTGTCTCCGTCTGTTCCGCCATCGACGGAAACAAAGATTGCATTGGCGCCGGTGTTTCTGTCGGCATCAACAGCCGGATAGTAGTAGCTGTAACCGTTCGCTCCGCCTGCGAGACTTGGATATTTCTCTGCGTTTAGGCGAGCTTTGGCAGTCGGGTCTGCAATATTGGTTGTGTTACAAACAGGTTGAGTCCCGTTGTTCATGGCTGTGATACGGGCGGCATTGGCAGGAGTATCGTAGTCTTCAGGTGTAACAAAGACTGAGCCGCCTGATGTGCGGCAATCCTGGGCAACTGACAGAACATGATCCATTTGGGTTTTGACAGCTACTTTGGGATCGACCGGGTTAGTAATGTCTAGAGTGATAGCGTTACTGTCAACACTCACAACCGTACCTGTACTGTCATTGTACGAGACAGAAGCGGCGTTGGTCAGATTGTTGACCGTGTCGGCTTTAAAGCCGTGTTTAATCATTAAAAATGCACCTCCGGCGAGTAAGAGTACAAGAAGAGATGATGCCGCAATTAGACGGATCTTGGTTTGCTTGAACATAGAGACCTCCATTAAGTTAATCTTTGTTATTTATAGTATATAACGGGATAAATTAAAAAGCAAAATCTAAAAACAACTTGCTATATATGAGAGATGAAAAATCAGAAAGTTTTCCACAGGATAATATTCCCATTTTTTGTCCTCTGGTTTTATGTTATGCTCTAAAAAAAGGAATAAAATGATCAATATTATCACAGATGCATTGATTGATTCACTCAAAATGGTTCCCCTTTTACTTTTAATTTATATTGCAATTGAGTTTATTGAATACAATTACGGTAAAAAGTTGAACGAAAAGGTTAAAAAAGCAGGAAATGCCGGTCCGGCAATCGGCTCTTTAGTGGGAGCCGTGCCTCAATGCGGTTTTTCCGTTATTTCCTCAGCTCTCTACTCTCAGAAGCTGATAACCATCGGCACATTGCTTGCCGTTTACATCTCCACCTCAGATGAAGCAATCCCCATAATCCTATCCCAACCCGACAAGATTAATATTATATTACCGCTCATTATAACAAAAGTTGCTTTGGCGTTGGTCATCGGTTATATAGTTGATCTTATTTTTCGTAAATCGAATAAAAAAATATTAAGTCACATTGAAAGATTTGACCGCGATGAATGCCACCATGGTCATGAAGTTGATGAAGTTGCCTGTTGCGGACACGAACTCTCCAACAAGCCAAACATTAGAGAAATGTTTCTACATCCCTTTATTCATACAGCCAAGGTTTTTATTTTTATTTTTGCTGTTTCACTGTTAATTAATTACGCTTTTTTTAAACTCGGAGAAGAAAACCTATCAAAGCTTTTTTTAAGTAATTCTATCCTTCAGCCGTTCATCGCTGCGCTTGTTGGCCTGATACCAAATTGCGCTGCTTCCGTCGCAATTACAGAACTTTACCTAAAAGGTGCAATTGGATACGGCTCCGCTATTGCCGGTCTCTCTGCCGGCGCCGGACTCGGACTTTTGGTCCTGTTTAAGGAGAACAAAAATTTAAAAAATACACTGACAATTCTTGGTCTGCTTTTGTTTTTCAGTATACTTGCAGGAGTCCTGATCCAATATTTTTATTACTAATAGCAACTATTGATTATGCACCTATCCGAAAAGGATTGAAGTCTGTTTTAGTATCGAAGTAGTCCTCTTGTTCTTTTTTCTTCAGCTTATTTACAATCAAATACGTCAATGGAGTGAATAGCACTTCAACGGCCGTCTTGAAGATGTAATTGAATACTATAAGATCAAATAATAATTCTCCCGAAACGATGCCCGCAAAGGCAATTGTAACAAATATTAAACTGTCTAAAAGCTCGCCAACTAAAGTTGAGCCAATTGTTCTACTCCAGAGCCATTTCCCTTTGGTTAAAGTTTTCATTTTTGCAAGGATAAAGGAATTGGAAAATTCACCGACAAAATAAGCAATCAAACTCGCCAAAACAATCCTTGGAGTTTGGCCCAATATCTTCATATAGGCGTCTTGGTTTTCCCAGCCGGTTGCAGAAGGCAGGAAGCCGACTAGACCGAAAACCAAAGACATTAAAATACAGCTTAAAAACCCTAGCCAGATTACTTTGCGCGATCTTTTATAGCCATATACCTCCGTCAAAATATCACCAAAGATATAGGTAAGTGGAAAAAGGAGCGTACCCCCATCCAACGACATGAAACCTACCTTGGCAATTTTTGTTGAGGCAATGTTTGAAATGAGCAATGCCGCCACAAAAAAGACGGTAATAATATCGAGATACTTAAAATTCTTCATTAGAGAAATGTACCAGAAATCGGAAATAAATTAAAGCGCCTTTTTACCGACGAAAAGAATATTGGTTTCATTAAGCACGAATTTTTATTAACTAAGATCCGTTTTTGACACTAAAAGGAAAAGGTTTTCCGCCGTATATTTGGAATTTTTGCGCATTTGCTTCGGATTTGGTTGCGAATGGGTATCCGCCAATATTAATCTCTTTTTTATTGCCACTGGCATCAACGACATAAACTCTTCTAATCGGACTGGGACTTATGGCACTAAAAGTTAAAAAGTAGCGGTTAAATGTAGTTTTCTTTTTAGTAAGCGAGCTGGTCTTAACCTGAGGAATGTTCACCACGCCAAACACAAACTTCGCGGAACCTTCAGAGTTTGCCGTAATCTCCACTTCGCTTGTTTTTAAATCACTACCACTGGATCCCCCACAGCCACCCTTCGTGCACTCTTTATACAGAACCATAAGCTTGACCGGTCCTTTTGAGCTCTGACCACTAACTGCATCTTTGAGTTGAAGTGTCAGGACTTTGGTCATATTAATTACTTCTGGCGGAAGGATTTCGGAAAAAGTCATTTTTTCTTTTGTTGTTTGTTTTGTATTCACCGTCACCGGTTTTTTCTTGACCATGCTGGTTACTTTTTTCACAGCAGACTTTGCTTTCTGTGCAGTTGTTTGCTTGGGTGGATCCTTTACTGCCATGTTGGGAAGATTGGTTAAAGTATCGGTAATTACAACCGAGTTTAACATTCCTATTGTGAACTTGTTATATCTGCCGTCTTCAGGTATCTTCTTTAGCATCTTTGGGAAAAGATATCTCTGTCTGGAAAATTTTCCATTCGCATAATCAATATAAACTTTCTTAACGGGCTGATTGTTGGCACATACAAAATAAACATCAGTTTTTCTGGCAATGGTCACAACTGAACCGACACTTTTAATCGTGGCCTTACATACATCCATCTCCCAATAAACATCACCATATAAGTTCGTTGATGCTGTCATCTTTCCAATTATGTTCAACTTTGATCCGTCTCCACTTGCAGAGAAATGGACATCCTTCCCAGCTATTCCGACCGAACTTTTATTATATTTAATTGTTACTTTAAGCGCAGCTTTTTTGCCGGTATTAGTTATAGTCGCGTTGGCTGCACCTCCCGGCGCGGTAATAATGCTTGAAGCTGAAAATTTTGCTGTAGCAATGTAAGTCGAGGCGGCAATTGCCAAGCAGATGCCCAAGGCAACACTTAGTGATTTGCGGTTATTAAGAAACTTTAAAAGAGAACTTTTTGTTTTCTTTGCTCTTTGGCTTTTTTTACTCATTTTTCCCCTCAATCATATTATTTTTGTTATTTTCCTAATACTTTGGCCAACCAAGAACTTACCTTCTTCATTAAGTCATTTGAATTTGAAGTCGACTTTATGCTCGTTGAACTATTGCTCGAAGGGGTGTTTGTGGTCTTTTTTGAATCTACGCTGTTGGTAGTAGACGCCGGAGCAACAGAACTATTACCAGTCTTTAATGATGGATTTTTAGCTAGATATTTTCGGATATTATCATCTAGTAAATTTAGCTGCCCCTTAAAGTAACTCTCGGCCTGAAAATCCTGGCTCCCTTTAAATGGATAGGTCAGATATATATGAGCGATTATTTTACGATTTTTTTTCGTACTATCCGTATATTTCCACACAAAAATCTTTTTAACAAACATTGGAGAGCTATCTTTGGTATATTTCAGATAGTAATAGTAGGGGACTTTCTTATTTCCACTAGGAGCTTTGCTGAAATTGACTTCAATTTTCGAATAAGGAAGACGCCATTCCGTGTTTACAACCTTGTTCTTTTTTGGATCTTTTATTGTGCCAACCACAGTCATCCCCAAATCGGCCGACTGAGTATCTATACTATAACTAGTGTTGCCTATGTTGCTTATCTGTGATGGATTAAGCAGCGGACTGTCAGTTGAGTTTGGTTTGGAAGAGGCAGCACTCGGTGATTTTGGCTCCTTAAAGGTAAAAGAGCCGCTTTTACCGCTCACATTAATAAAACTTTTGTATTGGTCAGGTGTGAATCCCTTAGAAAAAAGAGAATTTTTGATCACCTTATCAGGGAATCCATCAACCTTTATGACTAGGTCTCCAACAAAAATAGCGCTGCCATTCCCAAGGAAAAACTTGGTTGAATTGTTAACAGTCGCCAAACAGTAGGGGACTCGGAGTTCTATCTTTCCTCTTGAATCAGTAAGTCCTTCTGCAATAACACCACTGCCACTTGCTTGGCTTGTGCTCAAATTCTTCACATAGGTTGTACTCACAGAGACACTTTTACCAACTGATGGCTTGCCGTCACTTGTTAAAACTTCTATTTCATAAGCCCGTTGTGAAAGGCCAGTATGCAAACCAGTCGTAGGATTAGTGTCTTGTGAGTATGTTCCGAGAGTACATTCGGTTGGACCGGCAAGTGCATCATCTGCAGACAAACGCGCAAATAAAGCCCAGACGATTATAAAAACTATTATTATGAATAAAACAATTGATCCAAATATAAATTTTGGATTCGACAATACGGTCTTTCTGCCTCCCTTTTTCATTTCTTCCCTCCGTTTTAGATCTAGAAAAACTTGGCAAGACGATTCCGCTCAAAAAACATTTGCCAATACAGGTTTATTGTACCACTTTCTAGCCAATTATGTAAATTTATGGTAGATTAAATTGTTGATAACTGAAATAAATGAAACATATTCCTGTATTAAAAAAAGAAATCATAGAGCAGTTTGGATACCTTAAAAACAAAGGTGGTTATTTTGTTGACGGGACGCTGGGAGCGGGAGGACACTCGCTTGCTATCGCAAGCAGAATTAAGAATAAAGCCATGCCTACCGGCAGGCAGGAATTAAGAATTAAGCTCATAGGCATTGATAAAGACGAAATGGCTCTCGATATTGCAAAAGAGAGAATAGAAAAAGCCGACCTAAAAAACAATTTTATTTTTGTGCATGATGATTTTAAAAACATCAAACACATTTTGGAAGAGAAGATCCCTCGATTCCGCTCGGGACGACCTTGTCGAATTAACGGCGCGCTTATCGACTTAGGTGTTTCTTCTATGCAGCTCGACGACAAAGAAAGAGGGTTCTCTTTTTCTGACCTTGAAGTAAAACTGGATATGCGCATGGACCGGACTCAGGAACTTGGTGCTTTCGATGTCGTTAATTATTATCAAGCCGAAAAATTAGAAAAAATATTTAGAGAATATGGGGAAGAAAAATTTTACAAATATATTACAAGAAATATTTGCAGAGCCAGAAAAGAAGCGCCGATTGAAAAAGTAAGTGAGCTTCTGGCCATTCTAGAGAAATCTATTCCACCAAAGGTGATCGCTACAAGCAAGAAACATTTCGCAACTAATGTCTTCCGCGCACTTCGGATTGAGGTAAATCAAGAATTAACTGGACTTGATAAGGCGCTGATGGATTTTATTGATATTTTAGATACCGGAGCAAGATTAGCGGTCATTTCTTTTCACTCAACAGAGGACCGCATTGTAAAGGAAACGTTTAGAAAAGCCGAGAAACCGTGCGTATGTCCCCCACTTGCACCGGTTTGTGCCTGTGGCAAAAAACCACTTGTTAAAATAATTACCAAAAAGCCGATTGTTGCCAGCGAAGAAGAATTAAAAGAAAACCCACGGTCTCGAAGTGCAAAGTTGAGAGTGGTTGAGAAACTTTAGTAAATGACAAAATCCTAATGTCTAATTTCAAATAAAAATCCAAAATCCAAATTATCCAAATTTTGACATTAAAATAATTTGGCATTTTATTAGAAATTAGGACTTAGAAATTAGAAATTATTTTGCGACGAGGTGATGAAATAAATGAGCATAAATAATAAAAAACCGACATTACTCTTGCACTCATGTTGTGCTCCTTGTTCCACTTCCGTTTTCGAGCAGTTAAAAGAAGATTTTGAAGTGACGATTTTTTGGTTCAACCCAAACATCTATCCTCAGCCAGAATATGGCAAAAGATTAGTTGAAGTGGAAAGATACGCTAAAATAGTGAGCGCAAAAGTAATTAATGTCGAAAACTACAAAGATGAATCTTATTCATGGAATCAGCTAGTCAAAAACTATGTAAATGAGCCAGAAGGCGGAAAACGATGTGAACTATGTATTAAATATCGCCTTTTAAACACAGCCAAATATGCCAAGGAAAATGGTTTTGACTATTTTGCCACCACTCTTACAGTTTCGCCGCACAAAAATACTAAAACAATTAATGAGGTTGGCAAAGAAATTGGGGCAAAAATGGATATTGCCTTTTTTGATAAAGATTTCAAAAAAAATGACGGATATAAGCGTTCTATTGAAATATGTAAAAAGTTTAATATCTACAGACAAAGTTATTGTGGCTGTGAATTTAGTATAAATTGAATGATTATTTTGAGTGCTCTTTAATCTTCTGGTCTATTTCCCTCTCAATATCTCTTTTTTTAAGTTTTTCTCTTTTTTCATACTTTTTCATACCCTTTCCAATTCCTAGTTCAAGTTTTGCCTTGCCGCGCGTTAAATACATTTTTATCGGAATTAGCGAAAACCCTTGTTCAGCGGTCTTACCGATCAGCTTATCGATCTGAGCTTTGTGCATAAGTAGTTTCCGTGTCCTCTGTCTGTCGCCCGATGTAACATTAAAATTTGCGCCCAACCAAAAAACCTCGCCATTGATGATTTTTGCATAAGAACCCGTCATATCAATCCTGTTAGCCCGGATTGTCTTGATCTCGTCGCCGGTTAAAACAATGCCAGTCTCTACAGAATCAACAATCTCGTAATCAAAGCGGGCTTTTTTATTATAGAACTCTTTTTTTACTAATGGCTTTTTATTGTTCATTCTTGCTAAAAGTTTCTCTTACGGTGGGCCATTCTCTAATTATTACTGAAATTGATGCGGCAATGGGGACGGCAATTATAGCCCCGACAATTCCCATAAGTTTGCCCCCTGTTAAGATCGCCAGAATTATTACGACTGGCGAAAGACCAACCGCTTTCTGCATCACCTTGGGGACAATGAACGAATTTTCGAGCTGCTGAACAACAATATAAAGAATCGCCACAAAAAGCGCTTGAATAGGGGAGCTGCCGAGTGTTACCAGGACTGCAATTAATCCCGAGACTAGAGGACCAATTGTGGGAATGATTTCCAAAACACCGGACAATAAAGCCAACGTTAGGGCATAAGGAGCTCCTATGATATATAAACCGATTAAATCAATAATGCCAATAATCAAGCCCAGAAGCATCTGTCCCCTAAACCAATCGCCCACTTTTTGCGAAATTTTTCTCACTAAAGCCATGACACTGTTTTGCTGGTCTGGCGCAATTACTGATTTAACAAATAGAGACATGCTATCCTTCGCCAAAAGAAGATAAACGGTCATCACAATGGCTGCAAAAAATGCTACTACCCCGCCAAAAATTCCAGCCGTAACAGAGACAAATCCGCCGGTAATACTACCGATGTTTTTTAAAACCGTATTCAAACTCTCTTCGAGATTTGGCAAATGCTCTCTAACAATTTGATATTTAGTTAAGAGATCTGGAATGTTCTGGACCAACTGTTTTGTTTGCTCGACAACTGGGGGAATGATAAGAGAAATTACACCTACCAAAATTATGACAGCGATTAGAATTAGTGCCAGAACTGAAGGAATGCGACCAATTTTTTTGCTCCACTTGTTCACAATTGGACGAAACGAAGCAGTCAGAATCAAGACAATGAAAAAAAGCGCAATGATTTCTCTGACCATAAACAAAAGGTAGAACATAACACCAACCATTATTATTTTTACAATGGTCCAGAAAGGCACATCTAATTTAATTGACTGATTCATTTTTCTCCTTTTTTGTTTAGTCCTTTACAATTCGCGAGTAATTTAATTGTACAGGTGTTCCGGCGGGAATTTCAATAGATTCTATCCCTCGTACTGTCATTTTAATATCTTTAGAAGAGATTTGATCAATGATTCCACCTTTTCGTTCAATTGCTGACTTCAATAAACTGCTGTTACCTAAAACATTTACTTCATACTTGCTCATACCACTAAATTGGCCCATATCCGTATTTAGTACAAGACGTCTGTTATTAATCGAGATCACTTCGGCACCAATATTTTTTATCGCATTCACTAAATCAACCACTTGTGCTGTGTTTAACTTTCCATCAACGGTAATTGTGACGCCCTGTCCGGTCTTTGACTTAACCGCGTTGATGATGTTAAAGCGATCTGAATCGGCCAAATATTGATCATATTTTGTCTTATTCGATTGTGCCCCATCTTTATATAATTCCAAGCTTGCCGTTAAATCTTTAACTTCTCTACGCAAATCAGCATTTGTTTTTGTGAGCTGGGAAACTTCCAGCGCAAGCACAGCATTATTTTCCGGCTGAATTACCTTTTTGTATTCCTTCACTGAAATAAGCTGGGAAACAATAAAAATTCCCAAAAATAAACAAATAATTGAAAGGATTATGTAATCCAGTTTCTTAAGCATTAGTTTGCCTCCGTTTTCACATCAAAACTTCCATCGAAAACAGGTACGGTAATGTCATTATTTTTTTCAGTATTGAAGACGAGGCCAGATGCTCTTCTCTGGTAGAGATTTTCTAAGTTAGTCGGATTAGTGATTCTACTAAATAGCGTGTCTTGCTGTCCGATTGCTTCAATTCTGAAAGGAGTGGAAATGCGGACATCGTTCACCATAATGGTATTAACTATACAATCAATCGCCGTATTAATAACGACACGCTGGCCGTTAATTGAGATGGCTTCCGCTCCTGATCCCCAAAGCAGATTGACGATATCCCTCAAATCTCCAGCATGGACAATAGAGTCCTCAGAAGGAGTAATATTCTTACTGTCATCTAAAGTAATAATAATGCCTCGACCGTTTAATTTTGTTAGTCCTGCTTTAGATTTGCTGATACTCAAAGATGATATTTCACTTTTTGACAAAGTCGTATCTTCTGATTCATTTTGCACTTTTTCTATGCCTGCCTGAAGACTTTTTATCTCCTGCTTGAGTTGACTCTGATCGGTATAAAGAGACTCTCTGGTTTCCTTCAAGCTGGCATAGGGGGCCGCTGGATCCGTTACACGAGTAGGAGGAGTTTTCCACTGAGCCGCGATCAAAAGTCCAAATACAATAGAAAATAAGGTTAGGATTAACCTAAGTGCAACATTTTTGCCTTTTTCAATTTTTTCTTTTGAAATATTTGGTCGTTTCATTTGTTTGTTTAAGTTGATAATGTTATCGCTGAACTGGTATTAAAAAATTTGTTGGCTTGCCATGAGCGAACAAAGTGAGTCGAATGGTACCCCCAGTAGGAGTTGCACCTACGACCTTTCCCTTAGGACGGGACTGCTCTATCTACTGAGCTATGGGGGCAAAAATATCCACTGCCTGTCAGCCGAAGCTTCTGCGAAGGCGGAAGCTACGTTGGCGCACCTACGCTAGATTTTAGCACAATTTTACGATATATTAAATATCACAGCGGGGTGTAGATTAATGCGCGTCCCTCACCTTTTGCATCGGGGACTGGCCTAATTGGTAAGGCGCACGATTCGGGTTCGTGAGACTCCGGATTCGAGTTCCGGGTCCCCGACCAAAAGGTGAGGGAAGGTCCGCGGTTTCCGTCAAAGGCGAGATCTCGCCCGAAAGGCAGACAAATCCCTGCCTGCCGGCAGGCTATGAGTCCTGACGAGGGCAGGCGCGCACCCCGACCATCCTTCGCTCCTCTGGAGCTACAGATGGCATAGCCACCTAATTCTCGATCTCAACTGATATTCAGATTGCGATCGCCAAAGAAAAAAGCCCCTTCATACACGGGACTTTTTTTATATGTTCAAATCTGATTATTTAACTTTACTACGAAGATTTCTCGATGGTTTAAATCTAGGCATTTTGGTTGCAGAGATTTTAATTGGATCTCCGGTTCGAGGATTGACGCCAGCACGGGCTTTTCTTTTACCAACATCAAATGTGCCAAAACCGGTTAGGGTAACTTTGCTTCCCTTGGCTATTTCGATAGAAACCAAGTCAAGCATTGTTTGAACTCCGGCTTCGGCTTCTCTTCGGGAAAGACCGGTTTTTCTAGCTACTTCATTAATAAGTTCGTTTTTATTCATTACATCTCCTTTCAAGAGCAGGTTTTTTTAAACCTTTAACAATTTACTAATTCTGGTTATTTTAATCGCCTTTTTAGTCTTTTTTTGGACTTCAATCAACACAGCGTTAAAGATGCTATCCCCACTTGCTACTATATGCGAAAGGGGTGTCTGTGTCAAGAATTTTTCAATAATGATATCCTTTTTAACACCTAGGACTGAATTTTCTGGTCCACTCATCCCGACATCGGAAATAAATGCAGTGCCACGAGGCAGAATTCTCTCATCCGCAGTCTGGACATGGGTATGTGTTCCAAGTACTGCAGAAACCATCCCTTCGAGGTAATACCCAAGGGCCATCTTTTCACTGGTCGCCTCAGCATGAAAATCCACTACGATTATCCTGTTTTTAAAATTCTCAACTATATTTTTACCTATTGTGAACGGATCTTCAATGTCATCTTTCATAAAAACACGCCCCTGCAGATTGATTATTACCAGTTTCTCTCCAGAAATCTCCAATTCCGCAAATCCCCTGCCCGGCAGTGACTCGGGGAAATTAGCAGGGCGGACAACCTTTACCCTCTTGTCATTTAAACAGGGAATAAAGTCGGCATTATTCCAAATATGGTTTCCCGATGTGAAATAGTCTACACCGGCATCAATCATTTCCTGATATTTTCCATATGTCATGCCCTTGCCTGACGCCAGATTTTCACCGTTTGCAATGACAAAATCGACGGCTTCTTTCTTCTTAAGAAGGGGAATAAAATGAGCCACTGCTCGACGGCCGGGCTTGCCTACAATATCCCCGATAAAAAGGATTTTTATAGATTTTTCATTTGCCATTGATCATTTCTCATTTATTTGCCATTGATCATTTTATAATTGAAAATTAAATGAAAAATGGAAACTGATAATTGATAAATTTAAATTTTTAGCAAAAAATTTATTTCGCGTACTCTACTGCTCTTGTTTCCCTTATTACATGAACCTTAACCTGACCCGGATATTGGACCTCTTCCTCAATTTTCTTTGCGATTTCCTTGGACATTTTTTCCGCAGTCAAGTCATCTATCTCTTCCGGTTTTACAAATATACGGACTTCCCGTCCCGCCTGAATGGCATATGACTTATCTACGCCAGTAAATGAGTTAGAAACCCGCTCGAGCTCTTGAAGCCGTTTGATATGAAGATCTAAAGATTCGCGCCTTGCGCCCGGTCTTGCAGAAGAGATTGCATCAGCGACTTGAATGATCGCCGCCTCAACCGTTTCTATTTCAACATCTTCATGGTGAGCTTCAATGGCATGAATTAATTCCTTTGAAAGCTTGAACTTTCGCGCAATGTCAGCCGAGATTACGGCGTGAGAACCAGGAACCTCATGATCGACAGCTTTTCCTAGGTCATGAAGCAATCCTGCGCGCTTAACCAAAGCTGTATCTGCTCCAATTTCCTCGGAGATCAAAGCACCTAAACGAGCAACTTCGATTGCATGCTGTAGCTGGTTTTGACCAAAAGAAGTTCTAAACTTTAGCCGTCCCAAGACTTTCAATATCTCCGGTGGCAAACCCGTTACGCCAACTTCATATGCCGCCTCTTCGCCCGACTTCTTAACATCGGCCGAAACAATCTTCTTTGCTTTTTCAAAAGCGTCTTCAATTCTGGCTGGGTTAATTCGGCCATCTGTAACTAACTCTGCCAAAGTAACCTTGGCAACTTGTTTTCGGATTGGGTCAAATGTGGAAATAACTACAGCTTCGGGAGTATCGTCAATAATTAAATCTACACCGGTTAGCTTCTCAAATGACTGGATATTTCTACCTTCACGACCAATGATTCTACCTTTCATCTCGTCCGATGGAATGTCGACAGTACAGATAGTTGATTCGGCAGCCGTCTCAGCAGCCACTCTCTGCATTGCCGTAACAACCACCTTTCTAGCCGCCACATCGGCATTTTCCTTAACATAAACGTCTACTTCTTTGATCTTCTTAACCAATTCTTCTTTGCCTTCTTTTTCAATCAAATCAAACAATACCTTTTTCGCCTCATCCTTGGTCATTTTGGCAATTCGCTCCAAACTGTCTTCCTGCTTCTTTCGCAGATCGCGCAATACCTGTTTGGTTTCTTCAATCTGTTTTTCCTTGGAGGTAATTTCCTTGTGTGATTTATCGATCTCAGCGAACCTTGAATCAATAGTTAGCTCTCTTCTTCTTAAATCCTGTTCTGTTCTTTCTAAGTATCTTGATTTTTCGTCATAGGATCTCTTAGCACTATCCTTCTCTTTCATCGCTTCATCCTTGGCCTGCAGTAAAATTTCTTTCTTTTCAGTTTCTGCCTCAGAAATTATCTTTTCCGACTTTGATTTGGCGTTTGCAATTTTTCTGCTTGTCGTAATGTTAAACAGAATGAATGCCAAAATTCCGCCGGACAAAAGCCCTGCGAAAACCGCGAGAATAATGTTAATCATGCGTTCCTTTCATTTTCCCGATCAGTCAAAATAAACAGGTTCTATCTGTTTTTATAGGTCTGGAGCGTATATTTTCTGATGCTCATCGTCATTTTGATTGATATATGGGAAATATTTTTAAATTAATAATAACAATTCCAGTATAACTTTTTCAAAGATAAAAGTAAACTTTATTTCACGATGCTTTGATATATTTTGGTAGACTGAATGAATCTTATTTCGAACACCTTGTGGACTGGCTAAACCAGTTAATGCTCGCGTATCAAACCGATCAAGAGACTAAATCTTGATCTCTTTTAGTTTTAGTATCTTTTTGACTTTTTGTACCTTTTCAATCGACGGATTAACTTCATCCCGTTCCATCTGGGCATAGAAATTAGTACTGATGCCTGCCGCCTCAGTAACTTCCTGTTGAGTCAAGTGCAGCTTTTCCCTGGCTTGTCTTAGCTGTTCCCCAACACTTTTATTCGGTTTTGTAGAATTATCGGCTGTCATGGCATTATTCTATCAAAAAATAGCCTAAAAGACCAGTGTAAGGTTAATCTACAATAGTTATTCAGGGTTTTTGGGTCCGCCAGTTTCAAGAGTGGACAAAAGCCGTTTTAGCCAATTCTCTTTCCCGATTTCATCAATCATTCTGGAATTTGCTTTAATCCAAGTTTCCTTTGAAACTGCCGGCTTATGATCCATGCAGAGCCCCGAATAAATATTGATTGCATAAAACGGATTGGCAAACATTTCTTCCATTTCTTTTTCGGTCATTGTTCTCACTTTCTACTTGTTACAAGTCGAGTATAACACAAAAAATAATAGATTATAACCAAAGGAGAACTATGTATAAAAACCCATCGTTCAAAGATTACTTAAAGCGCCGAGACGCAATTATTCAAGCCGAAAAATCGAAAGAGCCGAAAAAAGTAAAAATTATCCCCTCCTTATATAATGAAAAGACTTTTTATCGCTCATTTATCAAAGATATGCTTAATGCTGATAAAGAGGTCATCATCTATTCGCCGTTTATATCAAAATTCAGATCGGACTTTTTCAACAAGACAATGAAAAAGCTAAGACGGAGAAACATTGATGTCTTTATATTTACTAGACCAATCGAAGAGCATGAGTACTTTATGCAAAGTGAAATAAAATGTGCCTTAAGTGACTATGAAGAGATGGGAGCCACAATCTTTTATCTTCCCGGGTCGATACATGAAAAAGTAGCGATTATTGACCGCAAAATCCTTTGGGAAGGGAGCTTGAATATCCTTTCACAGAGAACCAGTCGGGAGATGATGAGACGGACTTTCGACGAGAAGAAAGCTAAGGAGGTAATGACCTATCTTGGCACAAATAGAAAGCTTGCCGAAGGTTACAAGGATAAATACGAGAGAATGTACCGAAGTTTGGTAGCTAATCAAAAGGAAGATCGCAGACTGAAAATCAAGTTTTTCTTTACCGGAATAATCGTGCCAATATTTGGCTGGTGGCTCATTCTCAATATTAAGGTCGTGATGCTAAGTTTGAAATGGATTAGATTGATAATAAATATAATCAAACAGTTTACCTGGCTATCGTAAGCGCAAAGAAATTTATTAGGGCATGTCACGTCAAAGATGTCAACAGTATTGTTTTGGCAATTTGCAAAATGCCCTATTTTATGGTATTATTATTTAATAAGGGGAAGAAAGACAATTCAATAAAAGAGGAGGTGGAACGATATTTGTTTGGCCGAAAGGCTAGAAGTTAAACAACTTGGAGAGGAACAAGCTCGTTTAGTAAGAAACTACGCCAATTGGCAACACATATCGTATTGCTTTCCGGCGTGGTTTTTTAAAACAGCACTAAAAAAGGATGGGAAAATGGCTAAGCTAAACCAGGTTACAAGATACATAAAAAAGGATACTGAAATTGAGTTATGGGCTCGTGCATCTGGGCGTTGTGAATTCAAGAATTGCAACCGGCTACTTTATAAATCGCCTGTTACTCAAGAGAGTGTGAATATAGCGGATAAAGCTCATATCTACTCTTTTTCCGAAAAAGGTCCTCGGGGGTGGGGATTTTTCCGATACGCATTGCGTAAAATTAATGATTCCTCAAATCTTATGCTGGTATGTCATGGTTGTCATAAAACTATTGATAAGACAAATGGGGTCGATTACCCTGCCGAACTATTACAAAAATGGAAAGCGGATCACGAGATCAGAATAAGAGCCGTCACAGGCATTAGCCCTGACAGAAAATCCAATGTCATTTTTTACGGGGCCAAGATTGGAGAACAAGATTCACCCTTAGACTTCAATACATGCGCGACAGCAATGTTCGGCAAGGAGCGGTTCCCTGAAGATGATCGCCCCGTTATTCTTTCAACTAAGTATGAACATGAGGATAACCAAGTAAATTATTGGAAAACCGAAGCAGACCATTTGAGAGCATCTTTTGATAAACTAATCGGAAGAATAACTAATGATGGGCGTGACCGCAAGCACTTTTCTTTGTTCGGACTTGCGCCTCAACCTCTGCTAATATTATTCGGAACTTTATTCACAGACATAGCGGGAGTCGACGTTTACCAACTCCATCGAGAACCACAAACCTGGGAGTGGTTAGATAAACAAGACTGCGATAAATTTATTATCACTGAGCCGACTGATTTTAAACATCCTCCCGTGCTGGTAATTTCCTTGAGCGATAAAATCGGGTTTGAAAGAATTACTTCGGTTCTGGGAGCTGACATCTGCGTTTGGGAGTTATCGATAAATGACTGCAATAACGATTTTCTGAAATCAGAAGCCCAACTTTCCGAGTTCAGAAAAATAATGAGAAAATTGATGGTATCAATAAAGACCAGGCATGGCCAGTCAACGCCGCTGAGCATTTTTCCGGCGATGCCTCTTGCATGTGCCATTGAATTGGGTCGCATTAGAATGCCGAGAGCTGAAATGCCATGGATTATATACGATCAAAATAATAAAGAAAAAAAATTTATAAAAGCAATTAATATCCCGGTGGTGAAAAATGACTAATCCATCAGCAAACAATCTATTGGAAGTGCTACTGGAGAAGCTGGAGCTTCCCGAATCTGCGTATGAACAAGCAAAATCTCGGTATGACGACCTGGGTAAATGGTTATGTCGAGATGAGTCTTCTTGTAACTCTAACGACCCGCATGTATTTCCCCAAGGATCTTTTAGATTAGGAACGGCTATAATGCCACTAAACGAAAAAGAGCCTTATGATCTGGATTTGGCTTGCGAGTTATCCAAGCATATTACTAAAAGTTCTCATACTCAACAATCTGTAAAAAAACTGATCGGTGATGAAGTCGAGGCATACCGTAAAGCAAGGGCGATAAAAGCAGATAAAGAAGAAAAACATCGGTGTTGGCGACTTGAATACGCCGACAGTATTAGTTTTCATATGGATATTGTGCCTTGTGTCCCCGAAATTAAATCGAAGCGACTTGCGATGTATGAGGCTATGGTAAAGGCGGGAGAAAATGCCGACTTCGCTACTGCTCTTTCGGATCTTACAGTGGCAATTACCGATAATCGTCATCGTGATTACAACCGTATATCTGACGATTGGGAAGTGAGTAACCCCGAAGGGTACGCTAAATGGTTCGAATCGCGAATGAAATTATCCGAAAAGTTCATCCGGGGGAGAGAAGCGACTCTAAAAGCGGCAACGATTGACGAAATTCCTTCTTATCGTTGGAAAAGCCCTTTGCAGCTGGCTGTTCAATTGTTAAAACGCCATAGAGATCAGATGTTCGAGGATAATTCAGACGTAAAACCGATCTCGATAATTATTACTACACTTGCCGCCAAAGCTTACCAAGGAGAAACGGATCTGGTTTCGGCACTGAATACAATACTCACCGGTATTGAGAATCTGGTTAATGACGATAAACCGAGAATTCCCAATCCGGTAAATCCGGAAGAAGATTTCGCTGACAGATGGGAGAGGTCTGAATGCAGAGATCTGAACCTCGAAAGAAATTTTAAGCTTTGGGTAAATCAGGCCCGAAGAGATTTCGATACTTTACTGAAATCGGAAAGTCTTCCCTCTATCACCAACTGTCTGGGCAAATCATTTGCCTTTAACATTGGCATCGATACTCTTAGTAGGAAACTGGGAACATCAAACTATTCTACATCTGCGTCTTCACCCAAAGAATATAATATTACTCAGCAGACAAGCCCTTGGAGAACGGAGGAGTAAGTGTTGGACGATAGGTTGCAAGAGATGGAAGAGTTCTTAAGAGAACAGCCAGGAATGTCTATCGCTCCCTCTCGTAATCAGGCGATAACATTAAATGGCAAGTTCTCTTTTTCCGCTTCACCCGAAGGATTTTCCAGAATCGAGGATCATTATAATATAGAGATTGAAATACCACACAATTTCCCATCCGATATTCCAATTGTCAGAGGCCTCGATGATAAAGTAAAAGATGGGGGCAACAATCACCTAAATGAAGTACTCGTCTTATGCTTAGGGTCTCCTTTGAAACTGAAGATGATAATATCCGAAGATCCTACCTTTCAAGGATTTATTGAAAATTGTTTGCTTCCGTATTTATATGGAGTGTCTTACAAAAAGTTGCACGGAGAATTTCCTTTCGGTGAACTAAGACACGGGCCGAAGGGGGTCATTGATGAATACCAGGTTCTTCTGGGCCTATCAAGCCCCGATCAAGTCTTAATGGCCATCAAACAGCTCGGGATGCGCGATAGAGTCGCCAATAAGGAACCCTGCCCTTGTAAATGCGGACACAGGCTCGGCAAATGCGATTTCCGCAATAAGCTCAATAAAATGCGTCAATTCGGAAGCAGGGCTTGGTTTCGGTCGAATGCGACAGGTCTGTCAATATCCGATAAGGATTATAAGAAGCTGAAGGCTTAATTTTTTTAAGACTATGATAAAATATTTATAATGAAAGAGCTACCTCAACTAAACAAATTGGAACTAACACAATGGAAGGAAAAGATATTAGGAGAAAGAAGCAATAAGTTTCCTGACGCTTTTTTCTTGGAACAGTTATTCGACGAGCGTTCGGTCTTATCCAAAGCCAGTATGCTATCCGAAAGAATCGAAGGGCTAATTAGAAAAATGCCTCCAGCTAAGACCTCTAATGAGATGAAGGCAATGTGGCCTAAGATTCTATCTTATCTGCAAGACGAGGGATATATAGACGAAAAGCTATACGAAGAAGAAACCGAGAAGTGCAGCCAGCTGATTATAGGTCGAGATTACTAGCCTTGAGATTGCAAATTAACCTCACTGCCCATTGACTTTTGAGCTATAATATGATATTATATTAAACGATACTTTGACAACTTGCTTCCTTGGAGCCTCCTTGGTTATCTTTTCTTAAGATAATTAAAGAGGTTTCAAGGACGACCCATTCTGTGAAAACAAGAATGGGCGAGCTGGCGAGCATTATACGCAAAGGAGGGTGATAGCTGTGGAACAGACTACACCTCGTAGCGCAACAAGAGGACAACTCAGAGAACTGAAGAAGCAATTGTGTGAAGCAGTCGATGAGTTGGGACTGACCTTCGAGCAAGGCAAGGTCCTGCTCAGCAAGGGCGGTGCATTCAAGGGCAAGATCAAGGACGACGCCAGACAGCTTCTGTCTTCAGATCTGCTTGAGTTCGTCGCGACAGCGACGCTCGACCCTATCGATCGCTTCTCGGTGGCAGAAGTCATCAAGAACGGCAAGATTGGCGACGTTAAGTTCTGGTTCGGCAGCAACTTCCAGCGCGTTTTCGGCTCGCTGGAAGAGACGGACATTCCCGCCACGACGCTGAAGTTCCATCGGCTCAAGAATGGCTCGGTTGACGGTCCGATCCTGGAAGATCTCGGTGGCGCAAAGCAGATCAAGGCTTTCGTCGCCTACATCTTCTCGCTCTGCTGCCGCCAGGGACAGGGTCAGGAAGGCGTCTTGCTTACCAACGGGTATGCGAACATCTTCTACATCCCTGACCCCAACGATCCCGAGACTTACTGGGCGGTCAGCTGCAGCTGGAATTCCTCGTACGGCCGGTGGTACGTCGGAGCCGATCCGGTTACGTATCTGGACAAGTGGCGCGCTGGCCGCCAGGTCGTCTCCTGCGATTCTGGTTCTTAGTTACTCTGGTCTTTGACCTGAGAACTTTGAACCTTTGTCTCTTCCGCCCGAAGGGCGGTCGATATATCCCGGGGCTTCTCGATACTCTCAAAAAGAGTGTTGGGAAGTCCTTTTCTTTATGTTAAAATAGCAAAGGTATCGCGAAGTGCAACGGCTACGGCTTTTGCCCGCGATCCTTTGTCTTTATATTCCCTGAGTTGCTTCGGGTACGCCTTAAGTAAGAGTGGTTATAAAGATTAAAAACAATGAAATGAATCGGTGCTGACCGTTAAGAGACTTTGAGGTCTCAAATAAAATACAGCTCTAAGAGAGATCAAGGGGCAGTGATTATGGATGGCGGGCAGTACATTACTGGGCGGTCAACTGCAACTGGAATTCCTCGAACGGCAAGTGGAACGTCGAAGCCAATCCGGTTACGAATCTGAACAAGTGGAACGCTGACAACCAGGTCGTCTCCTGCGACTCATTTCTTTTCTTCCGTTTTTACGGAAGTTTTTGTTATGAGGCCTTTCCGCCAGCCGCCGATCATTCTGTCGATCTCTTCTATTTCCTGGCCCATGACAATAAATTGCTTGGATGGGATAAGCTTTAACTCCCAACTAAGCTGAATAAAAAATCTCAGTGAATCGACAGTTAATAAAGATTGTCCAAGTAGAGATATCTTTACCTCAATCGGTGAAAATGAGGCCTTTTGCAAAATATCTAATAGATCAGTGAATAGAAAATCGACTTTCTGGCCCAACCCAAAGCGTTCGCTTTTTGGCAAATTTCGTTCTATAATAATCCAGCGCTTGTACGCGCTTTTTAGATGCTCAATAACAGGTGGGAAATTTGATTTAGTTTGTTGGTTAGGAATATTGCTCATATGTATGAAGAAATCATATCAATTGATAATTTATTGATAGCTTGGCAAGAATTTATCGTGAACAAGAAGAAAAGAGCCGACATGCGGGTCTTTTCTAAAGATCTCTTATCAAACATTTTGTCGCTCCACGACGACCTTATTAACTTATCATACAAGCACTCGTCTTATCAACGGTTCAATATTAACGACCCGAAATCCAGAGTCATTCACAAAGCTATGGTCCGGGATAGATTGCTTCATCATGCGGTTTATCGGATTTTGTATCCCATATTTGACCGATCCTTCATCTTTGATTCGTATTCTTGCCGGTTTGAAAAGGGTACGCATAAAGCCGTCAGAAGATTAGAAAGTTTTACCCGTAAAGTAAGCCAAAATTACACCAAATCCTGTTATGCTTTGAAATGCGATGTGAAAAAGTTTTTTGATTCGGTTGATCATCATATTCTGCTGGAAATTCTGAAAAGAAAAATATCCGATGAAAATGTGCTATGGTTACTTCAGGAAATTATTGGAAGTTTTAATCGGTCAACAGATAATCAATTATCTCTCTTCGAAGGACTGGACGATTTGCGGAACGCAAATCGAGAGAGAGAGAGAGAGAGAGAGAGAGAGAGAGAGAGAGAGAGAGACGACAGCCTTCGGCTGTCTGGTAGAGGAATCCCTATCGGCAACCTTACAAGCCAATTATTCGCCAATGTTTATATGAATGAGTTTGACCAGTTCATTAAGCAGAAGTTAAAAATTAAATACTACCTGCGCTATTGTGATGACTTTATAATTTTATCTGACTCAAAGGAATATCTTGAAGGTTTAATTGGCCAAATAGAGGATTTTTTAGGATCCCGACTAAAGCTGAAATTACATGAACACAAGGTCAGTATTCGAAAACTTAAACAAGGAATAGATCTCCTTGGCTATGTTGTATTACCATATCACACGGTTTTGAGAACCAAAACAAAAAGAAGAATGTTTAGAAAAGCTAACTCAATAAATATCACCTCATACACAGGACTACTAGATCATTGCAATGCGTATAATTTAAAAAATATGCTTATTTGTGAAGTGCTGAGCCGCAAAGAATAGTCAATCAAATTAATAGTTCAGTATACCGAAGTCTCGGCGTAATGGTCAAAAAAGCTTTTACTCAAATCGTAAAACATCAAGCGAATTTACCTTGGCCGCTCGCTTGGCTGGATATAGTCCGGTTAAGAACCCTATTAGCAGGGATATGATAACGATGGCAATTATAAAACTCGTTGGAGAATAGAAAACTGTAACTGCCTCGCCGCCCATGCTTCTGGCGTAATGATTTAAGACAAGATTAACAACTTCGCCGACTCCGATTCCCAACAGCAGTCCCAACATGCCGCCGGCAAATCCCAGCATTATCGATTCGGTGAGAAAAACTTTGTTTATGTCCTTTTTTCTCATGCCGAGCATTTTCATTAGGGCTATCTCTTTGATTCTCTCAAGAAGCGAAATCGTTAAAGTGTTGAACATCCCCAAAATCGCTACGATCAAAGTTACTAATCCAAATGCGGCCAAAATGGCTCTAAAAATACCGAAGACCGAATTTATCTGAGAAACGGTATCACCGACATATTGGGTCTTTAGGCCCATATTTTCAATTTGCTTTCTGATTTCAGGAACGACGTTTTTATTAGCAACCTCTATTTTGAATTGGCTGTAACTGCTAACTCCAAGCTTACGAAGATTGTCGTAATCAGCATATACTTTTGGAGACGAGTCATCATTGATTATCCCGACCACTTTAAACTCCTGATCTGGTACCTCTAAATTATCTGTATTGCCGATTAAGTCCTTCGGAACCACGAGATCAAAGTTTGCGTTTTGATCTAAAATATCTGTTTTGTTATTCGAGTTCCAGAAATTTAAAAAGGCGGAATTGACAAGGACTTCGCCGGCTTTTCCGGAAAGATTGTTTCCTTTGTATATTTTTATACCTGACTTATCCAAAAAGCCATTGCTGACACCATAAAATGAGACATCCATTGATTTATCGTTAATCTTTGCCTTAGCTCCTATTGAAGCCATGCTGTAAATTTCTTTTACGTTTCCCAACTCTTTTATACTTGAAGCGGTTGAGTCGGTCAAAGTTATGATTTCTGAATTGCCGGTGCCGACATCGATCAACGAAAAGGCATCGCCATTGGTAACTTCATTTGTAACTAGCCGTTCGATTCCAAAGGCAAAAGAAACCAGAAAGACAATAGCGGAGACACCAATTATTACACCGAGCAAAGTCAATATCGCTCTCAAACGATGGAGTTTGAGATTTCTAAAAGCAAATTTCAAAACAAACATTCTATCCATGGCTTACCTCTTTTATGATGTTTCCGTCCTTCATTTCAATTCGTTTTGTTCCCATATCCCAATACGCCTGATTGTGAGTAACCAAAAGAATCGTCTTTTTATACTGAATATTTAACGTGTGAAATAGAGACATTATCTCATCGGACGAGGTGCTATCAAGATTGCCGGTCGGTTCATCAGCAATTATTATATGTGGATTGGAAATTAAAGCTCGGGCGAAACCGATTTTCTGCTGTTCTCCTCCTGACAGCTGAGAAGGATTTTGGGTCGCCAATTTATCAATCTTTAACTCTCTAAGCAGGTCCATTGCCTTTTCTACTGCTTTTTTAGCTCTTGCCCCCTCGATAATCAAAGGCATGGCTACATTTTCAACTACATTTAGTGACTTTATCCAGTATGCCATTTGGTAGATAATGCCCATTTTCTTCGATCTGAAAATCCCTCTTTCATCTTCAGTCATATTAAAAATATTTCTGTCTCTCACAATCACAGTACCACTAGTCGGTTCATCTGCTCCGGCAATGATATTTAATAGTGTTGATTTGCCGCAGCCGGATGGTCCAAATATGACCAGAAAATCCTGGCTTTTAATATCCAAATTAATATTGGATAACGCTTGAATTTTTCTTTTACCCAAATCAAAAACCTTACTTACATTTTCCGTAGTAATCACACTTTGATGATGCGGTATGTTAATAATATTATCAGGTTCCATTTTGTTCCTTTACTTTATCCATTTGCCCATCCACCCGAAGATATTCTGCATAGTGTTTAGGATGATCTGTAAAGCCGATTTAGACACTTCGCCTGAAATCACCGTATTGTCTCCGCTTCTGGACATATTGCCTGCCCTGTCTGACGTTAAAATTCTAAGGTGATAAGGTTTTCCCGGGTCCAGGTCTGAAATGATGACCAAATGGCGATTCGTGAATGTTTCATCGAGAGTGGTTTTTCTAGTATACTCTTCGCCGGAAAGTCCGGTATCGTATTCAATCTGAGAATTAGCTGGCTCATCGGTTTTCCATGAAATCGCCACTTGCGCCTTATCGGTTGAATTTCCTATATTGGATGCTTCGATAATAATATCGGAAATCCTAGGAGGCCTTGTATCAACCGGAGTGTCGAACGTTACCTTATCTGATTCGGCAATATTACCGAATTGATCTCTGCCTGAGGCATAAACCGTGTATTTGCTCTGATCGGCAAGATCGGAGATAGTAATTTCGTGATCGGTTATTAAATCAGATGTCGATTGCTCGTGGAAATTTACCCCATCGGTTGAGAATTTAACGATCGAACTAGTCGGCACATTCGTCTGCCAGGTGATTTTTAAGGTTGTTGAGGGCGCTTCTTTGTCTGGCTGGATACCAAATTTCGAGATCGCCGGCATTGGCAAGGTGCTGAAAGAATTTTCAGATCGCAGTTCATTGCCATCAGCGTCATCGCCGACAACTCTAAAGTAATACATCTGTCCCGGTTTTAAGCTGGAAAGAGCGATGCTGTGATTTGTGGTGGCGCTGGTTGAATCTTCGCTAATAACGCTTCCAAAATCAGCTGTCTCGCCATAATACAGGGTAAAGTTGGCAATCGCTGTACTCTTGAAATTCACAATTGCCGATTGCTGCGTGATATTGGAAATATTTAAGTCATATACGCTTGGTGTATTGGCGGTAGTAAATTTGATCTCGTCGCCGGTTAAAGTGTTACCGTCAATATCGGTGGAGCGAATACTGTAAACATAGTCGCGTTGCGAGCGCAATCCTACTACTGTAACTTCATGGTCGGTCGTTTGCTCTGTTTGCCCCTGTTCGGAAACAAAGGTATTGCCTTCTTTGATTTGCACAAAAGAACTGCAAGCGCGATCAGTTGCCCAGCGCACGACCAAAGAAGTCGGCTTAACTTCAATTGTCGGCCCGCTTACCAATTTTGGTGCTGTGGTAAATCTTCCGGTTGGTGTGACTGAAACTGTGCTTGAGTTTGCCGAGGAATTGCCTATACTATCCTTTGCTTTGGTGTAGTAATAATATGCTTTGGATTCCAAACCGCCGTCAGCATAAATTGTGCTGGTAGTTGAGCCGATTTTTGAAAAACTTGACCCATCAAGAGAGCGATATACATCATAGCCGGCAAAACCGGTGCCTTTATCAGTTGGCTCCGTCCATTTGACTGCAACAGCGTAATCTTTAGTATCACGATCAGAGATATCATAGGCCTGAATTCCGCCAGGAATCCCTGGTGCTACAACGTTGGCGGTAAAGTTGACTTTAGCGCATCCATCCACTACCGGATTGCCGGAGATGTTATTGCAGCTGCCGAAATCGTAATTGCCGGCGTTATCTTTGGCGACGATATAAAAGGTATTTTCTTGTTGTGTGGCATATGGGCCGGAAGCAAGTGAAGTGTCGGTTGTGTAGCTGGAGTTTCCGGCTGTCGGAATAGCGTTTATTGAATAATAATAACCGGCGATTTCACCCGGAGGCGCAGTCCAGGAAAAGGCAAAAGCATTTGATGTTGAACTGGTCGGAGTAACTGTCAGGTCTCTTGGCGCCGACGGAGCTGAATTGTTGAAATAGAAATTCGTTCTAACTGATGAACTGGTATTGCCGGCATTATCGATTGCTTGCAGATCAAAAGTGTTAATGCTTTGAGTGGCGATATCAGATAGTGATATATCCGGCGTTGTGGCATCCCCTGTGACATTATGCCAGCTAGCTTCACCATTTATCTTGTATTGGTATTTAGCCAAGCCCGATCCGCCGGTATCCGAAGCGGCAGAAGCCCCGCTAATCGGCCAGGAAAAAGTAAAGGTGTTCGTTCGGCTGTAACCGGAAGGAGAAACCGAAACATAAGTCGGCGCGGTTGGAGCGGCGCTCTCATATTTATAAGTAAATAAAGTAACGGGATCCGAAATGTTTCCAGATGTATCTTTTGTTTTTATTCTAAGATAATATGTACCATAGCTGGTTCCGAGATCGGTTGAAGTAAAATCAAGGTTCGTCTGATAATTTGACGGATCGGCTGAATTGTTCTGGCCGAAATAAACATAATATCCTGCCACACCTGATGGAGTAATGCCGTTGGCGTTATCGCTTGGCGTTGACCATGAAAAATACGGAGCATGGAAATTATACCAAGTATCTGTTGAGAGGATTGTTCCGCCGGAGACATTTCTGACCGTTACGCTGCTTGGATTGTCCGGTGGCAAAAGATCAGGATTGTATCCTGGTGCCGATACGCCGGAAAAATTAATCCAGCCCAAATCATTACTCCAGGCATAACCGGAAAAGTTGCCGGAAGCGATAACAACATTAGAACCATTAGGACTAGCGTTAAAATCGACATATGTTCCGTTTAAAAACTTTGCTTTACCGGAAAGGTGTCCGTTGACATCGGCTACTACCGGCCCTTGTGGATTGTCTGCATTGCTTCCAAAATCTATCCAGCCCAAGTCATCACTCCAGGCATAACCCGACATTTGTCTGGTGTAGTTGTCAATCGTTACATTGGTATGGTTAGTGACTGAATCGAAGTAGATATTATGGCCGGTGTTCACCACAGTCGCGGTGCTTGAAGCCAAAATTGGTACCGTGCTGCCGGTTGCGTGTGTTTGTGTCGGAGAAGCCGTAGATAGAAGCGCAATCATTGCTCCCGCAAAAATACCAAGAACCGAAAAATGCACATGCCGATGATACGGATGCAAGTGCCACCTATAGTACCACTTAAATTTCATTCTAAGCTTATTGTGCAAAGGTGAAAAATGCCGAGACAATGTCCGGGTGCTTTTGTGGATTTTCCCTAATTCTTTTTCAATATCGCTTGACATCATTTACCTTCTTTTATTTTCACCATTTCCATCGATTACCTCGCATGTTACTAGCTAGTTGACGCGCGTTCTTTCTCAAGTGAATTTAGAAATTTAATCAGCATTAAGTCGTCTATATAGTATTCTTTATCCTCCCCCATAACGCCTCCAAACTTTGCGTACATCTTCCTTGTTAGCCAATAACAATTCGCCCACCTGCAATGAGCAAGATAAGACGCTGCCACCTGTTTGCCTTGTTTGCGATTAGTTTTGGAAAGAATTTCCATTTTCCTTTTCCACTCGCCTGCAACCCGTTTCCTAATCAATACATAATCAGGCCTGACGATATACCCCACAAAATCAATCCCCGAAGCTATCGGCCTAATAAACTGTTTCTTCGGGTGAACCG
>CAYQPT010000001.1:67997-88499 GCA_964419835.1 uncultured Candidatus Saccharibacteria bacterium
ACAAAATCAATCCCCGAAGCTATCGGCCTAATAAACTGTTTCTTCGGGTGAACCGTTAACGCTAACTTTTCTTTTGTGAATTTTCCGATCGTTTCCCGATATGCTTCCAGTTTTTCCTTATCCAGTTCCAGAATTAAGAAATCATCTACATATCGGATATAATATCTGGCTTTCAGGACATGTTTTACAAATTTATCCAGCTCATTCATATAGACGTTGGCGAAAAACTGGCTGGTTAGGTTTCCGATCGGCAAGCCCTTGTCTTTCGATGCGGTAAATAACGACTTATCCATAGGCAGTTTATCGAATAAACTTGGCTGGCTTTGAATCTTAGGTGGAATGTCACGGGCGCAATCATGAAATATTATTGTTCTGGTTAGCCAAAGTATTTCCTCGTTTTTTACTTTTTTGGCTATTAAATTGTAAAGTATCTCTTGGTCAATGCTGGTGAAAAAGCTTTTAATATCCATCTTGAGGTAAAAGGGCGCGGCAGCGCCGTCTCTCTCTCTCTCTCTCTCTCTCTCTCTCTCTCTCTCGATTTGTGCCGCAAAATTTTTCAAGCGCAGCATGGCTTTATGCGTGCCTTTGTCTTTTCGGCAAGCCCATGAATCATGAATGAATATGCGTTCGTAAATCGGGGCAAGATAATTGAACAGCAGATGATGGACAACCCGATCTTTGAATTCAGCGGCAAATATCTCTCGGATTTTCGGTTTTTGTACTACAAAAGCGATTGACCGGCCGGGATGATATGTTCGGTTTTGCAGCTCTTTTTCCAACTTAAGCAGATTTTCCTCCAAGTTTTCGGCAAATTGAAGATGATAAAAAGTGTTGGCTTTTCTTTTTCGGCAGTCAATGTAAGCGCGGTGCAAGTTTTCAAAAGTAAAATATGTTTTCATTTCTTCTTCTTGTTATTCGGGCAAAGAAAGGCATCCCCGTTTCCTGACGCATCGAACATTGTTGGTATTCGTCTTGGTATTGTTGTTCGTGTTGCCATTGTTCAAGTTCACGTTCCACGCATTCGTAGCACTGTTCTCCGTCACTGACCAAAAGTTATTGGAGGGGGCTACACTACTTGCTGCCAACTTTCATTACGCAATCTTTTATCTCTGGTAAGCAGAGTAAAAAGATTTGGCTCTATCCCTTTCGGGGCGGCAGCCGTAACGGGGCAATTGTGCGCCTAATTGTCAGTATCGCTACAAGACAATTAGCTCCGACTTATGCCTTTCTCTGACCGAATATTTTAATGTGCTTTTCCTGCCCAGTTTTTCCAGGCGGTTGTTTGTTTGGATATTTCCACCAGTGACTCGGATATATATTTGTAACTGGACATTTTGATTACTTCCAAATCTTTCAATAACCTAACTTTAATTTTTATGCGCTCGATGATCGCCAAGATGTTTTTCAGATACTCGGCTTTATCTATATGGTTATTGGCCAATACTATATTGTCTATCACCTCCAAGCACAATTTTCTGATTTCGACCGCCAAGCCGTATTTGAAATCTTTGGGAAATCCGCGGGACAGTTTGACGAAGTAAAGCTTGAAGTCATATGCATTTTTAAACAGGGGCAAGTGTTCATATTGGGCCATCAATTTTTCCTAAATTCTATCTTTTTGTTTTAATTTTTTTGCGTCGACCGCCTTCGGCGGAAATAACCGAATGATTAAATAATTCATGTTACCTGACGCATCGAACATAGCTGGCATTCGTCTTGGTACTGTAGTTCGTGCCGCCACCGATCAAGTTCACGCGCCACGCATCCGTAGCACTGTACTCCGTCACTGACCAAAAGTTATTGGAGGGGTTTGTCAAATTAAAGCACGAACCGTCAATATATGCCTGCATTAACTCCTTTTGGGTTGGCAGCCGCCAACCATTGCCTTGGTCGGAACAAAGCTGTGCAGCTGTTCTGCTGGCGTTGTTGGCGGCGGAAGCGTCCCAGCTGTAAGTTGATCCGCCTGAAGTGGCAAAACCGTTGGTACCGCTGGTATTCTTTAAATACTGGCTCCACACCAGGCCAGTCCTTGGATCTTTATTGCCCGGCGTTGCGTTGTGCGCTGCACTGCTCGGATCATCGCCCGGGACAGCTGGACTTGCCATTTCCCAAGACAAAATACAATTATTGACCATTTTTACCGCATCGCTTTGGCTGCCATAATCATCATACCATTGCTGGGTCGGGCATGGTCCTGATGCTGGATAGGTGCCGGTCTGCTTTGTCCTATTTGTGGAATAAAATGTCGCTCCGTTTTTCACATCAGTCACCGTAGCGTTACCTTGGTCAGCAGCAGTAGGCCAAGTTGCCGCAGAATAAATCCGATTCCACATGGCGCCCCAATCACCCCAAGCGCCGGAAGAATCGGATCCGAAGGAGAGATCATTTTTCAGATGGTCATAAAGTTGTTTAATATATGAAACGGTCGGATTGTTGTTAGGAGAACCGCCCGATTGTTCCGCTTCGGCAATAGTTTTAAAAGTAATAATACTTCCGGCCAAAATTAAAACAACTAATATGGCCGAGAACATTTTAAATCGCTTTTTGCCTGCTAAGTCAGCGAAGCGTTTCCTGAATCCTTTTTTATTGTCTTTCATTTTATCCTCCTTGCCCCGTTTGATGCCGTAAAGCGGCTATCCGACTGGGGCTATTTGTCTGTTTATATCAAAAGAACCGATTTTCATCGGTTAAATATTTTCCACAACCCAAAAATTGCTTAATGGCTTCTTTGCTGGTTGCCTGGGTCCTACTCGAGAGAGAGAGAGAGAGAGGAATGGCTTCGCCGAATTTCTACTTTGTTGTTTTATCTGTTGCACGATTTCCCTCCAGAGAAGTGCTAATTTATTGAACTATTTATAGTATAGCAATTGCAAAATACAATTTCAACAATCCACGGACTTTTAACCTATGTTATTTGGCATCTTATTTTAAGTATAAGCAACTGCCTGATTTTTTGCAATAAGTCGACTTGTGTGGAAAGAAATTTTTGTAGTCGATAATATTACCGAAAATATGCTATAATATAGCTAATGTTATATCGTAGGAAGTTCATAGGAGGGATTTTACAGATATTTGGCGGAAAACTTGCTAATATTGATTTGCAAAAATACCTGTTGCTAGCCACTAGTATGCAAGAAAAACCGCTTTATGAATTTACGCCATATAAATATGGCTGTTTTTCATTTACTAGCTATTGCGACAGACGCGCCATGGTTCGAGACAAGCTTATAAAACCTCTTGATGACAGATGGGAGGTTGATAGTGCAGCCGGCGATTTTTTGCCGATGTTAAGCCAGGAAGACAGGAGAATTTTGTCATACGTGAAAGACAACTATGGAAAACTGGCTGGCGACGAATTGATCCGATTTGTTTATAAAAAGTTTCCTTACTACACTATTAAAAGTGAGATAGCAGATCAGTTCCTAGATGAAGAAGAGATAAGAAAAAAACAAGGAAAAGTACTCTCAAAAATCAAAAGCTGTCTTTTCCATCGGCTATGAAGGAAAAAGTGTTGAAGCTTTTATTAATGAACTAATTAAGAATAATGTCAAAATCCTGGTGGATGTGAGAAAAAACCCGTTAAGTATGAAATATGGTTTTTCCAAAAGCCAAATTATGAATTTTTTGAAACATTTTAATATTTCCTACATACATATTCCCCAGCTTGGAATCGAGTCAGAAAAAAGAAAAGAACTCAAAACTATCGATGATTATCTTGAACTGTTTGATGAATACGAGAGTGCGACTTTGCAAAACTCTGGCAAATATTTATGGCAAATCAGACAACTCCTGAACAGCTATAATAGGATAGCTCTGATGTGCTTTGAAGCAGACCCAAATATGTGCCATCGAACACGAATTTTAAAAAAATTAGTCTCGAGTAACACGATTGAATCTTATGAGGATTTATGAAGACTAAAGTATTAATTTCAGTAAAAACCTATCCTGCTGTTTCTGGTAAATATGATGAATTGGTTTGCACTGCTGGCTTTCGAGAAGATGGTTCCTGGGTGAGAATCTATCCCGTTCCATTTAGAAAGCTTCCATTTGGTAATCAGTATAAAAAGTACCATTGGATAGAAGTCGACTTAGAGAAGAATAAAAAAGATTTTCGTCCGGAAAGTTTTAAACCTGTTTCGGAAATTAATATCCTCGACCATGTGAATACTAATAACAACTGGGCCAAGCGCAAGGAAATTGTTTTGAAAAATGTGTACACCGATCTGACCCAATTGATAGCTGAGGCGAAATCAGAAAAAAGAACTTCGTTGGCAGTGTTTAAGCCGACCGAAATTTTAGATTTTATCGCCGAGCCGACCGAAAGGGAATGGGATCCCAAAAAGCTTGCACAGCTTAATCAAATGAATTTATTTGAAGAGCGATTGAAGCCCGTCAGGAAACTGCCTTATAAGTTTTCCTATAAATTTAAGGATGTTAATGGAACAGAAAGCAAACTTCAGATTGAGGATTGGGAAGTTGAGCCTTATATTGGAATATGCGATTTTTGAAAAAATGCTCCGAGGAAGAAGCCATTAGACATGTTAAAAACAAGTTTTTTACCGATTTTGTCAACAACAAGGATTTATATTTCTTTTTAGGCACCACTCAAGCATTCCATTTAAAATCCCGAAACCCCTTCATGATTATTGGCGTTTTCTATCCCAAAAAAGAAGAGTTATAACTATCATTACTCATGAGCTCTCTTTCGCTTATATGGTATAGGCATTTTTTTGTGCTATACAATAAATTTTTATTTCTCCCGCCCAGTCTTCCCATCTTATAGAATAAATAGTCTGTCTGCCTCAAGGTCGTTCAGATCGTTATGTGCTCCACCTTGACCCAGCCAGCCTATTTATTCTTTGCCTCTTGGTATCTAATGACGCTCAAACCACTCAAGTGGATATTCACGACCCATCAACTGGAGCAATAGTCGACCATGTGGAAACCTCTGTAATGTGGCCTGTGTATGGGCCGGTAACTTTGGAGTTTGCGCAAGTCTTTCTGCCTTATGACCCGTTTCATACAGGCATAGATATTGCCAGTCCAACCCACGAAGTCGGTGATCCGGTAGGTGCTTTTATGGCAGGCCAAGTTATTTATGCCGGCGAGACATCCTGGGGCTTTGGTAAGCATGTAGAGATAGACAACGGACATCACATTACTTCTATATATGCTCATTTGGATAGTATTTCAGTCAAAGAGGGAGACGAGGTCAGTATCGGCACTATATTAGGCGCTAGAGGCAGTACCGGCTGGTCAACCGGCCCTCATCTCCATTTTGAGATTAAAGTTTATGGAATACCTGTAAATCCGAGAGTATTCTTAACAGGCGATCCACCTTCGGAGCCAATCGAGCAAATCACTAATCCTCAAACCTAACCTGTGGAAAAGTAAATCGGGTGTTCAAATAATTGCAAATTACAGATTCAAACAACCTCTTGACACTAGGTATATAATACTAGTACACTAGTAATATAGTACTAGTTAGGAGGGCGTATGGACTACATTCAACAACCAGTCACGTTAGTCAAAAATGGCGAAGAAATAACCAGAAAACAAGGGGTAGATTATTCGATTCTTAACCAGCAAAAAACTTTAGAGAACTCTTTTTACATTTTTCCTGAATCTCCGGAAGAAAACAAAGTCCAAAAAGCTCGTGCAGTATTGGGCGAACTAGCTCAAGAAATACCGGATGAGGAATTAGCGGTTTATATCACTCAATTTCAGTATTTGTTGGACAGCTGGCTTGATGAATTTGAGAAGCAAATATTTAATAATCTAACTCTCAAGCAATTATTGAGGGAGGGGAGGTAAAAATGGATCAATCTTTATTTGCCAAAAAACAAAACAAGGCAGATCGGGCGGTAATATATATTCGGGTTTCTAGCGAAGAGCAAATCGAAAACTATTCTTTGGCGACGCAAGAAGACATTTGCAAAAAAGAAGCTGCTCGTAGAAAACTTGCTATTGATCAAATTTTTCGCGAAGAAGGAAAATCGGCAAAAACTATCGCCGGTCGTCCGGTGCTTTTACAAATGCTTGAATACTGCCGAAAGCATAAGAAAGAAATCGGAGCTGTTATTGTTTATCGGCTTGATAGAATTTCTCGCCAAACTGCCGATTATCTCGTCATTCGCAAAAAATTAGCTGATTGTGAAGTTGGCTTAATTTCGGCCTCAGAGCCAACCGGCAATAGCCCAACAGAAAAATTTGTCGAGACAATGCTGGCAGGCTTTGCTCAAATGGATAATGATGTTCGGAGTGAGCGAAGTAGAAATGGTTTAAAGGCTAGATTTATGTCCGGACTAAATCATGGATATGTACCAATAGGATATGTTAATCAAAATGGGTATGCAATCAAAGACCCAGAACTCTTTCCTGTAATAAAAGAAGCTTGGGATTTAATGGCAACAGGCACTAAAACACTAAATGACATGGCAGATATGCTTAACAAGAAAGGAATTAAAATTACTCGCAACAAAGACAAAGCATATCCAATAAGACCACAGGTTGTAAGTAGGATTTTCAAAAATAAATTTTATGCCGGAAAAATTACCTCTAAAAAATATAACCAAGAAGTTGATGGTCAGCATCCGCCAATGATTACAGAAGAGCAATATTATAAAGTCCAAGCTATTATTGATGGCCGAAATACAAACATATCAACACCGCTTGCTAAAAGAAATAAAGACAACCCTGATTTTCCATTAAGACGTATCGTCAAATGTCAAAAATGTGGCGCATCAATTACTGGAGCTTGGAGCAAGGGCAAACTTAAAAAATACGGCTATTATTTTTGTCGCAATCGTTGCAACGGTTCTAAATCAAATATTCCAGTTGATGTATTAGAATCAGCAACTTTAAATAAATTATGCGAAGTGGCACTTAAGGATCAAACCGTAGATCTATTTAACGCTTACTTGAGAAAGAAGTACTATGAAAGAATCGCAACATTACAAAAAAGGCGAGATGAAGCCGATGTGGAGCTAAATAAGCTCTACGATTTTAGGCAAGGGCTCATAGAAAAGAACATCACCGGCACATATTCCGATGAAATGTTCAAAGAACAAAATAAGTTGATTGAGGACAAAATAAAAGCTCTGCAAGTAGCAAAGAATGATGACTTATTAGATAAATATAATCTTGAGGCGATCACTAAATTTGTTAAAAACAAACTTGGTAATCTTACTCAAACTTACATTGATTCATCGCTGGAACAGAAAAGAACTCTCTTGTGTTCGATATACCCCTCTGGAATGCACTGGGGCGAAAATGGCTATTCGAACACCGAAATTAGCAAGTTCTACACCTGTATTTTAGATATTCAATTGAGTAGTATCCCGTTTGGTAGCGCTACCGGGACTCGAACCCGGGTTACCACATTGAAAGCGTGGTGTCCTAACCCCTAGACGATAGCGCCACTATTTAGCTTGTATCTTCTTTGTTCCCTTCTCGTCCCAGTCATTCCCTGGTGGGCTGCCTGGGACTCGAACCCAGAACCAATGCCTTAAGAGGGCACTGCTCTACCAATTGAGCTAGCAACCCGAAACACTTAATATTTATACCAGAAATTAGAGGTAAAAACAAGCCGATCTTGGCGATCCCTACCTCTATTATTAATTAAATACTTTTCATTCAGCCACTGTAATATTATCGCCAACTGGCCTCAAGACTATGTTCATTTAGAACATTTGTTAATGAAATTATCCGCTGATGAACTAAACTAAAAACTGAATTAATCATTAGAAAGGAGAAATCGAAAAAATGGGTTGGATAATCACAATAATTGTCGGGGGCATAATTGGCTGGCTTGCCAGTATTGTTATGAAGACTGACGAAGAGCAAAACCTGTTTGCCAATATCCTAATTGGTATTGTCGGCTCCCTTTTGGGCAAGTGGGTCTTTGCGGATCTGCTTGGCATAGGTGGAGCGGCAGCAGCCGGGACATTCAGCATTTGGGGGATAATCTGGGGCATAATTGGGGCTGCAATCTTGATCGCCATCTTAAAGCTACTTCATGTCTTTCGATAGGCGGTGAATAATTAATGGCGGATATGTCAAAAAACAAAGGTTTCGCTTCAATGCCGGAATCAAAGCGGATAGAGATAGCCCGTAAAGGCGGCAGGGCTTCTCATGCAAAAGGAACGGCGCATGAGTTCACTTCGGAAGAAGCGAAACGCGCCGGTAAAAAGGGTGGGAAAAGCCGAGCACAAAAACAAAGTATGAATTACTGAGATTCGATAATCTTCTTTTCCTTTAGGTATTTAGTCCAATTTTTATTGAGCCAGCTTGTTTCTTTTTTTAAAAGATCTCCCAATCCCCTCTTAAATAGTTCTCTGTCAACCATGCCACCGCGATGAGGAAAGCGGGACAGTTGTGGCAGAGGGGAAGAAAAACCGTGCGCGTAGTGAGAAAGTTCATGAACAATTGTAGCATCGAGCACATAGCTTGGAATTTTCCGATCGCGAAAATGGCCGTTCAACATGACCAATGTGTCGGTGTGGTCAACTCTCTGCCTGATACTTCCGAGCCTTTTTTCAGCTTTGCGTCCAAAACAAATATCAACCCGATTTGATCTCGGAATATCATTGAAGTATTCACTCCACAGGTGATTTAGACGCTTTTTTAAAAAAAAGTTATCTCTCATCAAGATCTCCCTTTTGTAATAATTGTCATAATTTAATGCCAGTTCGCGACATCATTGTCTAAATTTATAACAAAATTATGAACTCAAACCAAGCTCCACCTTAAATTTCTTTGCAATAATCAATGTCAGACTAAAAAAATAAAATAAATCATATTGATGAGATAGGGCGCAATATTTTTTGATCTCTATGGGAGATATTTTAATGATTTAGCTCTGTAGCTCCTCTAAGATGTCTGTAAATCACTGAGATTTTATTTATGAGTTTCATTTTAGCAATCATCATCGGCGGGGCGATAGGATACATCGCCAACGATACTGCGCCAACGAGACAAAACCAATTTATGGCAATTATTAATGGGGTCGCCGGAGGACTTTTGGGATTGTGGTTCTTTACTGATATCTTGCAAATTGACCCGATCGTCTCGTTCGGCACAGTTTCAATAATGAATATTTTCTTTGGAATAGTAGGTTCCCTCTCTTTTCTTGCATTAATTGAATATGCAATAGGGACGGAAAAAAGTATGAAAGAGTATGAAACAACTATTTCCAAGCAAAAAGCTGTTAAGCTGGAGCCCGTCTTTGCTCATCAATTTGAGGAAGTTAAAATTAAGAAGAAAAAAAGTACTAAAAAGTAATTTTTGGCACAAAAAATCTCACTAAATGTGAGGGGGGTTGTGAGTGAGCCGTCTCCGACTCACTCACGCAGCTCTTTGCAGACTCTGGCTTCTGCAACTCTTGTCAACCTCTTTCCGAAGAACCCTTGCCAGAAAGGATCATAGAAGGTAAAGCCAATCAGGAAAAGCTCCATGAAGAGCTTGTAGACGGGCTCCTCGCCAGAGTCGATCCACCCTATGCGACTAAACCCAGAGCATCTGAGAGTGATTCCTGCTCTGAAAGCATGGAGACGGTACGTGATTATCCCGATCCCGATCTCCTCTCTTTTAAGCTCCGGAAAACACTGGCTCATCACACTAAGAAATGAAGCAGAGCTTAAGTCTTTGGCAGTGCAATTCTCGGAAGCATCAACGAAGGCGATGGGGACATCGGGATATTCATTGCTCATCCAATCGTAGTAGACCTTGGCGAAGGAAAGCGTACCGCTACCAACGCCTCCAATTACCCCGATTTTCCGAACCCGACCATTCCTATACACCTCCGCAGCTTTTGCACACCTGGCCCTTCCCTCTGCTTTGGGTATTAGGGAGCCATCCGGTCCCTTTTCTACTCCAGAAACGAGCAGAAGCCCAAGATCATAAGTTTGCTCTTCCATCCTTTCACCTCCTCCGGTCTCAGATTGAGCAAACATTATATTATATAATGTTTTAACAGTTATTGTCAAATACTTGAGCTTAAAATGACCTCCGAACAAACAAAAAAACACCAGAATTTTCTGGTGTTTTTTTGGTACCCCACTCCGGTCCAGTACCGTTGACTATACTTTACTCTTTTTGAGAGTGTTTTTCAACGAAAAAATGATACACAATGATACAGTATAAAAAAGAGCGTATTATTCTTAGTTAAACTAACCGAACAAAATGCGAACTACCTATGCTTTGTCGAGTACCTTTCCCTCAACCAATTTGGTGACTCTTTCAACTAGTTCTTTCGGCATGATACTGATTTTGAAGATATAGTCGTCTGCCTCTTTGTTTATTTCTGCCTGTTTTGTTGGCTCAATAAAGTTCATGGCAGTGAGAACGACAACAACGGTATCTTTGGTTTTTGGCTCTTTTCGTATAAGATGCAAAAACTCATCACCTTTCATTCCTCGAAACATTATATCGAGAAGTATAGCATCTGGGGCGTAATCACTTTTTAGAATAGTAAGAGCATGCTCAGGAGAATAAGCGACAGTCACCTCCCACTTATTCATCTCAAACCTCATCTTGTACATATCGGAACAAGATTTGTCATCTTCCACAATAAGAATTTTTTTTGACATGATGCCTCCTATACAGGAGAATATAGCTAAATATTTTTTTTAACTTGTTTTTACTGGTTTCTCTGCAGATTTATTTGGATTATCAACTGTCGGTTTAGACGCTTGGCTAGTATCGGCCATTTCTGGTTTTGCAAAGATAGCATCTTTCGTTTCTGCTGTTTCTGCATTAAGCGGGGCTTTCCCGCTGGTGAGCTCCACCTCTAAAGGTTTATGAGCGATAGTATTTTCTTTCGCTTTGTCTTCTTTATACTCCAAAGGCAATGAAAAGTAAAAACTTGATCCTTTGTCCTTAATCGATTCAAGCCACATTTTGCCGCCATGGAGATTGATAATATTTTGGGAGATGTATAAACCCAGTCCTGTGCCCTGTTGTTCTTGGGGATTTTCGGGATCAAATCTACCTGCTTGATAGAACTTTTCAAAAAGATGTTTTTGCCCTTCCTTATCAATACCCACTCCAGTATCGGAAACGGATATAATTACCTCTCTATCTTTTACCCTTGAGGTGACAGCGATTTTGCCTTTTTCCGTAAATTTAATAGCATTGCCGACAAGATTGGTAATGACTTCTCCGATTTTGCTTTGATCTATGTTTAATTTTGGCAGAGATTTGCTCATTGGAATATATGCGATGGAGTCACCTTGTTCCTTGGCTTTAATCTCAAAATTCTTGATTGTGTCCGATATCAAAGCGTCGAGATCGGTCTCCGATCTGTTGATCGCCATCCTGTGCTGATCAATCCGAGCGGTATTTAAGACATCTCTTGAGAGATGGCCCAATCTGGTAGTTTCATTGAGGATTGGCTCGAGAAAAGCTTTCTGCTCAGAGTTAAGCTTGCAAAGATCCTCTCTGACCGCCATATCAAGTTTACCTTGAATAGCAGTGATTGGAGTATTAAGTTCGTGGGTTGCCATCTGAAGGAATTCATCTTTCATACGATCCAGTTCGACGAGTTCTTTCTTATCTTTTTCAAGCTGTCGAGTCAAATTCTGCAATTGTTTGTTTTGTGTAATTTCTCTTTTAACTGATTTGGCAATAAGATAACCCCCATAAGCCACAGCCATCAATATAGAGCCATTTATCAATCCTCTATTAACACTTTCTGATAATAATGTTTGAACTAGGAGCGCCAGAAGTACGATTATTACGGCTGTTTCCGTTAATACAACTTTGATATTTAAAAATCCTCGTTGGATAATAGCATAGGCAGTAAAAACTAGAAAAATAATTACGCTATATATGCCCCATCTGTAAATATTTTCATCTCGTGTAACCAATGGCATAATTAAACTAAAAAGTAATGCTAAAAAGGCATAAATTGAAGAGCCTAGTAGGACATAAAAAATTTGATCTCGTGAGATGCCTTTATTTCTTCTATATTTGATTATCAATATTATTATACTGGCTACGACATAAATGAATAGAAATATAGAATATGGAATATAAAAAACCCCTGAAGATACTTTGAAATTTGTTCCACCATTAGGAACCGCTATTGCAACTAAATTTATTAGTGAAAGAAAAGAAAATATTACTGGGGGTATCAATATAAAATGCCACCAGCGAAAAAAAGCATTAGAACTATTAGGGAATGTTATACAAAACATCAAGAAAAAATAAATAAGCAAAGACGTAGACGCAAAACCAATATTTATATAAGGCTGAACTGTGTCAATGCTAGAAAATTTAGCCATTAGACTTGAAGATATCCATATAGATGTAAAAAAATTAAAAGCAAAAAATAGTTTATTGCTGATATTTTTGTAATCGCTTAATAAAACTAAAAAGCCCAATGAGAGGCTGGTAATTGCGATCAATATGGTTACTACTAAATCAAAATTCATAACTTTGCCTATAAAATAATTGGGATATTATATCTCCATTATTAGTATACAAGAATCAAACAATTTTACAAAAAAAGAGGCTGACCGCGTTAAGCAGTCAGCCTTTGAGGGTTGATTGGAATCAAGCTCTTTGCCCAAAATGGGTTAAGTTGCTCAATTAGCACACTGAAGCCACAAGATCCAGGATCGCCACCTCCCTCCACATAATCCGGGAAGATTATTGGGGGTTCAACAACTTTAAAGCCATAGTTTCCCAAAACACGAAGTTCGGGGTCAATAGCTCGGCCGTTTCGCTGGCTACATGCATACTTCTCGGGACCAATCTTGTCCTTGAAGCGATAGTATCCAGGCATGCGAGTTACAAACCTGCATCCTCGCTTTTTTTCTGCCACGGCGTATCCATATAGAAAGCTAATCAAACTTTCGGTCATGCCGGCTCGGCAACCCTTAGGTGTTACCGCGAGGCCAACTCCATGAAGCCATTCACCGTATGGGTTATGTGTCCTTGTGATGTGGCCAGAATCAGTCGCCTCGTTCCATGTGGGGCAGAGTATGAGATTGTCATTTGCAAGTTGCACGGAAACATAGCCCTCAATATTGCCATCGATCTCACCAACAACTATTCCACATTCAGGGAACGTTGTAATGCGATCAATAAACATTTGCTCATTTCCTTGCCAAATGCTCTTCCATGCTTGGTCACAAACTCGAATGACATCATCAACATCGGTCACCACTGCGGGTCTTACTTTCATGTTCATTTTACACCTCTGTCTCCACCGCATTGGTGGGATGTCGTTCCCAGTAACTCAAGTTGCCTTATTATCGAGACAGCCTGAGTTACTTGAACATCATTTTGCTCAAGTTTTTCTGCTGCCATAGGCAACTCCTTTCAGTTTTCAATGTGCTCCAATCCTCTATGTTTACTATACCATAGCGAAAAGTTGTTATACTTTACCATATTAATGTTTACTTGTCAATCTTTAGTTTGACAAAACTCTGAATATATGATATAGAAAAGAGTTAACTGGCTCTTTCCAAAAAAGGATACAGTTTAACGCACTTTGACAATCTACAAGGGAGGTATCGTCGATGGGCAAACGCTTTGCTCGTAACATCGAGGATTTTGTCTGTGCGAAATGTGGGAGCAAGGTTAAGGGCAACGGATATACTAATCATTGCCCACACTGCCTCCACAGCAAACACGTTGACATTAATCCTGGCGATCGGCAGTCAAGCTGCGAAGGGATGATGGAACCTGTTGCTGTTGAATCAAACAGTAAAGGTTACACTATCACCTTCCGTTGTACCAAATGCGGCGCTATCAAGCGAAACAAATCCGCTGAAGGTGATGATTTTGAGAAGATTTTGGAAATAGCTCGCAAGGGCACTGGGAGGTAAAACGATGACGACCAAGATTACTGCGCCGAGCGTTCCACATCTGGTGCACATTGAGACAACTTACGCTTGCAATCAGCATTGTGTATTCTGCTACAACCCGAATCGTAACAGCAAGATCGATCCATCTGTGATTGACCAAATTATTACTCGGGTACATGAGGCATGGATACCTCACGTCTACCTAATCGGTGGCGAGCCGAGTCTTTTGGGAACAGAGAAGCTCAACCAGTATATCGAAATGCTGTCAGAGCGATCTTCTGTCACCATCGTTACCAACGGACAAGTTTATCTTGATGGTCTGTCCACCAAGTTGGCTTGTATTGGTGTTCCAGTGCATGGTATGGAAACAACCCACGACTATCTGACTAATAAGCATGGAAGTTTTAGTCAGGCCATGAGTTCAATCTCCAAATATGTCGCACGCGGGTTCGATGTGCGATGTATCCCTGTCCTTACATGTCTGAACTTTGACCAGATGTATGAAGTTATCGGTCTGGCCAAGAGAATGGGGATGGAGAGCGTATTTGTGGATCGGTATGAAGATGGCGGGCTCGGAAGTCAAAAATCCGAGCAGTTAAAGCCATCGCTTGACCAATTTCGAACGGCACTCGGACAAATGATCGAAGGCCGTGATGACTTCCAGATTCCAGTCGGCTGGGGCACAGCAATTCCGTTCTGTCTCGATCATCGAATGATTGAGCAGAATATGACTGCTGATTGTGGCGCCGGAATTACGTTTGCTGCAATAAACCCCAAAGGCGAAGTCAGAACCTGCAACCAATCCGAGCGTATCTACGGCAACGTACTGACCGAACATCTGGGAGATATCTGGCATAAGCCTGAACTCTCGGAATTCAGGAGTTTGTCATGGATCGAAAAACCCTGTGTCGGCTGCAAAGTGCTTGCCGAATGTCTCTGCGGCTGCAAGGTTGACGCTAACTCAGCTCAAACCTACAGCGTCGATTACGCCGTTCGAGGAGATAACACCCCAACAGTTCTGGAGAGTGAAAATGATCATTCGGAAGAGACTGACATTTTCATACCACCTCAACTGAGATTTTTCCGATTAAATTTCTACACGAGAGTCAATACTGCCCATCAGGAGGCGTACCTCATTACGAGATACCAAACGATTGAAATTGATGAACTGAGCCTTCATATGTTGGATCAGATCTTCGATGGCGTCGTTTCTGAAGAGCTTCTCATCGACTTGAATGCAGAACGGATCGAGATCGGAGAGATAAGAAGATTTGTCTCATTGCTCGCCAAAGTTGGTGCCATCGATATCGAGGAGGAATGACTGATGGTTAATCAACTACAAATCGAAGATTGGCACTGGGAAATCACTCGCAATTGTAACCAACGCTGTGCTCATTGCCTCATCGGAAATATGGAAATCGGTGAGATGAGTACAGAAATGGCACTGTGCGTGATAACCAAGATTGCATCACTGGGAGGCAGAAGATTGCATATCACCGGAGGAGAACCGTTCGTCCGAAAAGATCTGCATCTTCTCGTAAACCAAGCCAAAACGATCGGTCTCTCTGTTAACATTATTACAAATGGGATATTACAAGATGTAATAGTACCATTTGTAAAGGATGGTCTGATTGACCAGGTTAGTGTAAGCATTGATGGCAACGAAACTGCCCATGACCTCATCCGAGGTCATGGTTCATACCTCAAAACAACGTCGACCCTAAAAGCGATCGTCGCGACAGGATCGGCTGTTACGGTTTATGTGACTATTAACTCATTCAGTATTAATTGCCTCAGAGAAATAATTTCTGAGCTAATTGAACTGGGAGTTAGTAGCTTTCACTTAAACGAGATAAATCACGCAGGAAGAGCCAAAGCAAATCACCACCTTGAAATCAATGGTCTATGTGAAAAAGAGAAGATTGATGTAATATCTTCTCAGCTAGATCCACTGATCGAAATCAGTGATTTGTCCGTTGATTACTCATGCGCAATTTCATCAAAAATCGCGTATGTGGATTTCAACGGGAACGTGTATTCCTGTGCGGAGCTTGCTATTGCCAATCCAGAAACTGCTATAGCCGCTCTGCTCGATAACAACTTTACTGAGAAGTTTCAGAAATATCACTCAGGTGTCAAGATACCTAATAAGTGCCGGTATTCATTTTACAGCACTTCGGGTATCAACATCTGTTTGAACTGCTCTGAACTATGTCTCGTTGTGAAAGGAGGATGGATTTGAACGACCATCTGGAAAAGCTGTACGCAGAGTTTGATCATCTCTACCGAGATATAGGAATGATTTGTGCAAGCTGCAAAGATCACGACTGCGAGGGCTATGTTTGGTTGCTTGCAGAAGAAGCAGAAATGTTGTATAACCATGATATATCTATCGTTGAGATCAACGATGGTTTGTGTTTCATTCACTCTTTCCAGGAGAGAGATGGACGCATCATGGTGGATATACCAAAACCCCCATGCAGTTGGCGAAAAAACGGACAGTGCACAATCTACCAGATACGACCGTTGGTATGCAGGATGTATCCTGTAGGATTAGCCAACCATGGCAGTCAATTGTTGCTTGTTATGCACCAGGACTGCCAATTCTCAAGAGAGCTATCAGGAGAAGGAAGAACGTCTTTTTTCAGAACAGTTATTTCTATCCTTCAATCGGTTTCACAAGAAACGATTGCGGAGATTGCTAATACCTATCTGAAGATTGATGAAATATCAGCTTTTCCTGATGGACAGAACTCAATCGAGATCATCGCAACTGTCGATGAAATTCTAAAGAAAGGAGATGCTTGTCATGTCGAAGTGTAAAGCTGTCCTCGACAGCAAGAAGGTGACCAAGATCACCGTCAAGCAGAAGCCCGCCCCGAAGAAGTAGTGGGGTTAGCCCCAAACCCGGAGGCCAGTGAACAACTGGCCTCCTTCTCTTTTTATAGGACTTTAAAGATCTTTTTTGTGTTTAAATGAAAAATCATTTCCTTTAATCTAGAGGAGATCTTTAAATTCTCAATCATCTCAATGTGTTTCTTAGTATCACACATTGGATAATCTGTTCCCAATATGACATTCTCTGGTTTGCCGGCGATAGTTTTTTCTAAAATATGCAAAACTTTATCAATTCCGCCACTCAATTCTACAACTTCATCGTCCGCCATTGCAGAGGTATCGAAATAAATGTTTTTAAATGGCTTGGTAATATTATAACAATATTGCATATTTGGCCAAAAATAATGAGAGATGATTATATTTAAATCTGGATATTTTTTTGCAATCTCTATGATATATTTGGGGTCGTTGTATTTTGCGCATTCGGTATCGCCAGAATTAATACCAGTATGAATGGTTACTGGAACGTTATATTTCAAGCATAACTGATAAACATCATCGCATCGAGGATCTGTCGGATAAATCGGATCATGCCCTGGGAAAAGTTTTAAACCTACAATAGCTTTATTCTCTAACAGTCTATCAAAATATTCAATCTCATTATCCCTGGGATTCAAAATATTAGGAGACCCAATAATGAAGATATTTTGATCTTTTTTAAATACTTCAATCAATGTTTGCGTGTCGGCACAGTTGCTACCAATAAGATTATCGGCAATAACAAAAGCGGAAGAAATTTTATTTTCAGCTAAATTGTTAAATAATCGGTTTTTGGCGTCATCAAAATTTTCTTCTGTTTCTTCTTTTGATAGGTGCAAATGTGCATCAATAATCATTATTTTTTCCTCAAAACAATTAAATTATAAGAGGAAGATTTAGCTAGCTTCTTTAGTTTCCGTCTTTCAAAGAAACCAATAAACTCAAAATCATCCTGAAGTTCTACAATCGTTTTAAACTCTTGTGGCATAGCAAGCTTCAATTCATCTCTGTCTTCAAGGGTAGTTAATTTGCCATTATCATTTATATCTAATTTGATTACCTGTTCAATGGTTTGGGTTAATTCGTTTTTTAAGGAAATTTGATAAAAAATACCAACTTTAATTTCGCCCCTTTTCATGTCCCATTTTTGAGATTCCCAGGTTTTTTGGTCGGCCCAAGTCATAACCATGTTCTCTATAATATATAGCCCGCCTGAATTTAAATTATTGGCAACTGATTTCAAGTGGCTAATAAGCTCCTTGTTGTTTTTAAGATATATAATTGAACCCATTAGGATGTAGGCAAAGTCCACTTTTTGGTCTAGCATAAAATCGGTCATATTGGCTTTGATTGTTTTGATATCCGATTTTTCTTGCAAAGACTTCTGCCTTAGATAATCAAGCATGTCCTTGCTTAAATCCAAACCAGTAGATTTGTAGCCGCGTTTTGCAAACTCTCTTAGTTGCAGCGCTGGACCGCAAGCAATGTCCATTACTGATTTAACAGAGATTTTGCTGTATTTGGAAATAAAATTCTCGAACAAGGTAACTTGCTCTTTTACATCAACGAAATCAAAGGCAATTTCATAATATTCTGCTTGTTGGTAAACTTCTGTTTTCATAAATAAGTATTATAAGCTTTATGATTAATTTATCATAGTTACTGAAAAAAAGAAAATCACTCTCATGGTATTTTGAGAGATGGTAAAAAGTGAATCTCCACGGGCTTCCGCCCGTGGCTTCATTTTAATTCAAGCTGAGCTTGCCCACTGTCCTCTTGGCCTTGCATTTCAATGTATTTCTTGATGATTTTTTCATTAACGCCGACAGTCGACATAAAGTAACCGACTGACCAGATACCACTATCTCCATCTTCATAAACATTTTCTAAGTATTTGAACTTCATTATCATTGCTCTCGCGGTATTGCATTTTAGTATCCGTACTGCTTCTGATATCGCCATCTTAGGCGCTACCGATACTAAAAGATGAATATGATCTTCATCAGTATTTGTCTCAAAGATTTGAATTTCCGGATGGCGCCTTTCGATAGCGCGCATGATAATACAAAGATAGTCTCCTGCACCGCGCTTCAGTATTTTCCGGCGGTATCTTGTGGCAAATATTAAATGATATCTTGCATGGTAAACACAATGTGACTGTCGGCTTAACTTCATAGCATTATTGTAGCAGGACAGTGGAACAGGCTACCACCCCGAGCTTCCGCTCAGGGTTGCTCGCTTGTAAATACGCACACACCAGCTTACAGCTGGTGGTTTCCTTGGAAGTATAAAAAGGGTATCCGTCCTCATGGGAACGAATACCCTTTGTGATTACCAATTATCTCGTTCCCTGGCATCATCAGGAGATAAGACATTGGATGTTTTTTCTCGCAGCCGTACACGCTCAAGCATCAAGTATTTTTGCGCTTCGGGTGTTCCGCATGAATTGTAATTTCCATGCAGATTGTGGGAAAAAACAGGAAGTCGAAAGTCGCAGTAGTATTTGCTTAGAGGGCAGCTCCTGCAGCAGGCAAAGTTATCCCAGTTACACAACTCACGCACCTCGGTGAAGCCGTTTTCCCATATTTCAGCGAAGTCCTGCTCTTGGATGTTTCCAGCGGGGAACATCCTTTCCCCAGCGTGGAAATTGTCAGGAAAAACGATTCCGTCGGAGGCGATAGAGGCAAAGAATGTTCCTGAAAAGCTTCGTTCGAAAATCTCCTCCAATCTAGCAATGAAGCTGAAATAGAATGGGTTTGGCACATCCGTTCTATTATCAACCCAAGTTGATTGGACTTGTTCATATTCAAACTTGGCTCTAGCTAAACGGAGCATGCTGTCCAGGTTGTCTTCCGTAAGGAATATCTCTGGATTCGCCATGGCTCGGCCAGTTGGATACAAATCGATGGCAGCAAAATCGATCTCATTGTTTCCACACCATCGATAGGTGCCTTCAAGATCAGCAATGTTCTCTCTGTGTAGAACATATTGGGCGCTGAAAGGAAACCCGGATTTCTTCAGAAGTGCAAATTTTCCTTTCACTGATGTGAAGTCAAGACCGCCATGTGATTTGGAGTGAGAGTTGATACCATCAAAACTCATTACAAAGTAGACGTTCTTGGGAATTTGTCGCAAAACTTGCTCATTTAGCTGCGTACCGTTTGTTAAGACGAAGCAGTCGAGCCCAAGTTCAGATATATATCGAACAATTTCGATAAAGTCGGGGTGCATCATTGGTTCGCCTCCAGTCAGAAAAAACGACATGACCTCCTCGTCTGCTAGTTGGCGAACGACGCGCTTGATTTCGACAGTAGCCAATTCAGTTTCTCGTGGCTTGCCGGCTTTACTGAAGCAAAACCTGCAGTTTAGATTGCAGTATGTGGTTAATTCCAACTGTATAGCAAGTGGCGATTTTAGTATGCTGGATCGCGCGTAAACACTTGCCGGGATATTGAATTCTCCCTTTGCGGGTTCCCCTTTCGTTTTTCGCTGGATGATTGTTTTTGAGTTGCCCAGGACAATCCTTTTCATTTCGTCAAATCGCTTTTCGTCAAAAAGCGATTTTGCGCTCTCATGAAACAAGTCAATTGATCCATCGGGCAAAGCAGCAACAATCCCAAATGACTCTTCTCTCATCGTTGGGCGAAACATAAGTTACCTCCAATTTGTTTGTCAATGTGCGTTCTGGTCTACTCACTATATATAATAGATAGCATATCTATTTTACAATATTAGGACTGATTTGTCAATCTATGTAACCGTGAATCTAAAAACCTAAATACTCATGATCTGATAACCAAGAATTACTCTG
>CAYQPT010000002.1:0-75197 GCA_964419835.1 uncultured Candidatus Saccharibacteria bacterium
TTAACGCCCAATCAAGTCCTCTACTCAAAAGTGCAAAATGTCCGTGCCTAAAACAGCAATAATCTTGCTATTCCCATATAATCAGAAAGATATTTTCTTGTGTCTAATAAATACGCTCTGTACTAAGCCGATTAAAAATAAATAAGCAACCAAAGAAGATCCCCCGTAACTCGAAAACGGCAGTGGAATCCCAGTTACTGGCGCGAGCCCAAGGTTCATCCCAACATTAATTAATACCTGAAACACCAATAAAGACGCTGTTCCAAAACAGATAAGCATACCAAAATTGTCTCTTGCAAGGTTACCTATATTTATAATCCTTACTATCAAAAATGCATATAATCCAATTAAAATAGTACAACCAACAAAGCCAAATGACTCTGCAATCCCAGAAAATATAAAATCAGTCTGTGGCTTTGGTAAAAACCTAAGCTGACTCTGCGATCCCCGACCGAGCCCCCTGCCCAGAAGACCACCCGAACCAACTGCTATCCCAGCTTGCCTTACATTGTATCCCTTACCATATAAATCAAGATTGGGATCCATAAAAGTTAAAATTCGATTTCTCTGATAATCCTTCATAATGATATTGAAAGGCCTTATATTTAATACGGATAATGAAAACACAGTAATAAAAAAAATCAAGCCCATCCCAATTACTAAAGTCTGAGTTTTTGACGGCTTAGAAACAATCAATAGGGCCAAATAAATAAAGCACAAAACTAAAGCAGTTCCCAGATCGGGCTCCTTTAAAACCAATAGCAATGGAGGCGTCAGAACAAGTATTGAGGCAAAAATATCCCGCCATCTCAACTTAGAAATTTTATCGGAAAATAATGAAGATAAAGAAAAAATCAAAAAAACCTTAGCAAGCTCTGATGGTTGAAGCTGAAAGAATCCAAGATTTATCCATCGCATTGCTCCACCGGCAGCCATGCCGAAAAAATCCACATAAAGCAACAAGAGAATGCCCACTATATATAGCATCCAGCTTATACCACGAAATAGTCTGTAATCAACAAAAGAAATCCCGGCCATTAAAAATAACCCGATGATTGCTGAGACTCCTTGCTTGAAAGCAAGCCCTGCATCAGAAGTATTTAGAACTAAGCTATAAATGACAGTTATACTGGACGCCAAAACCAGCAGCGGAATTATTGGCAAAACAATGTCGAATGTTTTGATCTTCGACGACATGTCTAATTTAGCACCTTATTTAAACCAATCCATATATTCTGATCAAGTACGCTGAATATTTCTTCACTGTCGATTACTGTTTTTTCATTTACTATCTCCACCGCTAACACTTCTCTGGAAATTAGATCTTGCATTTTTCTCATTGTTTCCTGTAATTCAGATGAGTCAGTCCTGTAATGAACAATTATTCTATCATCGACATTAAAACCTGACTTTTTACGAAGAGACTGGATATTTCTAATTATTTCCCTAGCGTTTCCCTCTAACTTCAAATCTGGAGTAATTTTTAAATCGAGAGATGGCCTTGAGGGATCCGGAGACTTATCACTAAACCACTTAACCTCTCGAACATTTACTTCATCGGCGATAATTTGTTCCAACTGAGGATGCAACTTCATCTCTCCATAATTTAAAAGCCCAAGTGGCTGACGCACTTTTATCCCTGCCTTAGCACGCTCACTTAATCCCTTTTCAACTATTTGACGAACCTGATTCATCTCCTTATTCAAAGATAAATTTATTAATTTCTTGTTAAAAACCGGATAGTCAGCAAGATGAACCGATTCATTTCCGGTCAAATTTTTGTATATTTCTTCTGCAATAAATGGAGTGAACGGTGCCATTAATTTTGAGAGAGCAACAAACACCTCATATAAAGTATGATATGCCTGTTCCTTGTCTGCGTCGTTCTCTGACTTCCAAAACCTCTTACGCGAACGACGAATATACCAATTTGAGAGATTGTCAATAAACGGAGGGAAAAATCTTGCCGATTTTGACAGCTCGTAATGATCCATTGAAGAATTTACATCTTTTATCAGAGTATTGAGTTCAGAAATTATCCATTTATCTAACAAATTCTCCGCATTATGAACTGTTTTTCTTTTCTGCCACTTATCTATATTGGCGTAAAGAACAAAGAAAGAATAAGAATTCCAAAGCATCCGGAACATTCCCCTATAAACTTCCGACATTTCCGATTCTTTAAAATTTAAATTCTCCGCATACATAACAGGTGAGGAAAGCAAATAAAAACGCATTGCATCTGCACCATACTTATTAAACATAAGTGTTGGGTCGGGATAGTTCTGCAAACGTTTCGACATTTTCTTACCATCTTCTGCCAATACTATTCCGTTGACCACAACATTTTTAAATGCCGAACTCTGTTTAACTGCAGTGGACAAAACATGAAGATAATAAAACCATGCCCTCGTTTGATCAACGCCTTCCGCAATAAACTGGGCGGGAAAACTGGCTTCAAACCTTTTCTTGTTCTTAAAAGGATAGTGAACCTGCGCATACGGCATTGATCCAGAATCAAACCATGTGTCTAATACATCCGGAATTCGAATCATCTCGCCCTCACACCTGCCTGTCGGCAGGCAGGCTTTTGTGCATGGAAATTTAATCTTATCAATAATATGTTTATGTAAATCAGTTACCTCTTGACCGGATAACTTCTTCAATTCAGCAGCAGAACCGACAACTTTCAAATCACCACATTTATTGCATTTCCAAATGGGTATGCAGGACGCCCAAAACCGCTGGCGTGAAATAGACCAATCGCGAGCACCTTCGAGCCACTTGCCAAAACGGCCTTGCTTAATATGTTTCGGTGACCAATTTATATTCTCTGATAATTTTATTGCTTCATCCTTGATTTTCAATATATTTACAAACCAAGATGATGTTGCGTAATTGAGCAGGGGAGTATCACATCTCCAGCAATGTGGGTATGAGTGCTCGTACTTCTCTTTTGAGAACAAAATATTTTTTTCAGCCAAATATTTAATGATAAGAACATCTGTTTTTTGTGTGTCATCTTTCGGCTTAACACTCAGCCCAGAAAAGCTCTTCGCTTCCTTTTTTATAATTCCATCCATCCCGATATGTTGGATAAAAGGCAGTTTTTTTTCTTTGCCTAATTTCATATCATCTTCACCAAAAGCAGGCGCAATATGGACCACGCCAGTCCCCTCTTCCGTCGTCACAAAATCCGCAGAATAAACCTTCCATCCGTTTTTATGGTTTTCTAAATTCTCTTTTTTTGAATAATAATCAAAGAGTGGATCATATTCCAGTCCAACCAAATCTGATCCCTTGATGCCATCATGAACCACCTCCACAGATTGGTCTTTCAAAATATCCTTTATGCGGTCACTTGCTAAAATTAATAATTCCGGCACCCCCTCGACGCGAAGTGCTGTATATGAGATATTTTTTCCAACCGCTAAGGCCACATTCCCAATCAAAGTCCAAGGGGTTGTGGTCCAAGCCAAGATGTAGGCAGTGTCTTTGGTTTCGTATTTTCCGTTGCCCCATTTTTGACCAGGTTTTAAGCGAAACTTAGCGACAACAGACAAATCTTTAACCGTTCGATAGCCCTCTGCCACTTCCGACTGTGAAAGTGTTGTTTCGCATCTCGGGCAAATATGCATCGAGCGATATCCTTCATATATCAAACCTTTATTCCATAGCTCCTTAAAAACCCACCAAACCGATTCCATATAAGAAAGATCCATCGTCTTATAACTATTTTCCATATCTGCCCATCGCCCGAGCCGACGCATAACAACTTTCCACTCATTCACATATTCTAAAACTTTTGAACGACAAACCTCGTTAAACTTTTCCACACCAATCCGTTCAATTTCTTTTTTGTGCGTGACACCCAGTTCCTTCTCGGCAATGTTTTCGATTGGGAGTCCATGACAATCCCACCCCCACTTCCGCTCCACCCTAAAGCCCTTCATTGTCCAATAGCGAGGAACAACATCTTTCATTGTGCTTGCAACAATATGCCCATAATGAGGTGTGCCAGTCGCAAAAGGAGGACCATCATAAAAACTATAATCAGAAGCATTCTTGCGGTTTTTTATCGATTTTTCAAAAATCTTCTTCTGATCCCAAAATCGAAGAATTTCTTCTTCCATGTTTGGAAAATCCATTTTTGAGTCAACTTGCTTAAACATTATTATCATCCTAACATTAAAATAACCAACAAAGGTTTATCTTATTATAACTTAAAACTTGAAAAATTTAAACCAAAGTATTGAGTAATTTGATATTAAGTTCGCTTTTATATATATTCAGTCAAGAAGAGTATTAATTGAAGAGGAAATAGATTGACCAGCAAAAAGCGGATAATTACTGTTCTTGGAATCATCTGGATCGTTATTGTTGTCATTGAGTATTTTTTCTCATTAAAAATTTCCGCTCATTGCAATAGTATTTTTCCTTTTTGTATAAATTTTTCAATAATAGAATATCATGCTCAATATTGGCGCTCCCTTTATTCTATCATCGAACCAACTTATAGCACTGCTGGTAATAAAATTTTTAAGATAAGCCCTTTTTTATCAATCCTATTGATTATCTCCAGCATCTGGTCACTTGCCGTCTTATCTATAAAAAGATTTTGGGCTGATAATCAAAAAATCTCAATTAGCTATTTTCATATCGTATTATTTTTCCTGTGCATTGAATTGGTTGTACTCTTTGGTTGGTCTGGATATTTGGGGGTAGAGATTACTTCAAGTTTACCGCAAATCTTGCTCCATTTCTTTGAAACAATATTTAAAATCTTAATTTTCGTCCTTACTACAGTCACGATCGGCAATGGAGTGGGTGTGTTTCTATGCAGGAATGCAAAGTACTATCCAAAATTATCAAGACCTTTCTTACTGCTAATTTCCTTTTGTCTTGGAGTGTCGTCAATCTATTTTATCGCATATTTACTTGCTCTATTTGGGATCCTTAACTTTAAGAGCGTCTTTTTATTTTTAACTATTTCCCTATTATTATTTCATAAACAATTTATTTTTTGGTTTAAAATTTTCTTCAGCAAAAGCATTTCCCTTATTCCCCCGACCAGCTTTTTCGATTTAAAATTTTTATCCTTTATCCTTCTGTTAATTTTTATTGCAAGAAATTTCCTTCAGCTATCAAGCCCTGTTCCAATTGGCTTTGACGAATCCACACAGTACATGAATACAGTCAATTTAATTACAGAAAATGGACGCTTGGTATCAGGAATTCCCGCTTTCCCGTGGGAATTATATGTATCCACCGCGGCGATACTATTTAAGTCAATTTCATTTGCTAGATATGTAACATTTGCTTCTGGGATTTTCCTACTTCTAGCCATTTTTTCATTATCAAAGTTTTATTTGGAGAAACGGCAGCTTCTTAAAGGACATGAAAAATACTATTCTCTTTTAGTTACCTTGATTTTTTATTCGCTGCCCATGGTAATGTTCCATTCCTCCAGAGATGCAAAGGTCGATATTCCCTCTTTATTGTTTTCCGTAACTGCTCTTTGTCTTTTTTGGAAGTGGATTTTCTCAAATCGTTTCAAAAAAGACATTTATCTACTTTTGCTCTCATTTTTCTTCCTTGGATTTGGCTTTGCCGCCAAATATACTACTTTGTTTTTCTGCACAGGTATTTTTATATCGTTTGCCTATTTCTTCTACATTAAAGAGATGCAAACATTGAGTAAAAAAATATTAATTTCTCTGCTCATTTTTTTCTGCTTTATCTCAACAATCACTCCATTTGTATTAAAAAGCTCTTTTGAAAGTAATACCTTTTCGCTATTCAGTCAAAACAATAATTTTTCCGAATTTAATAAATACCTAGAGAAACAGAGGGAGAAGACCGAGGAAAATATTACTATATCAATGCTGCTTGATAATGCCGGAATGGATGTTGGCAGATTTGTCGGAAGTGGAGATTTAAAATCCAAACTTTTAATGCCATTCATAGCCACAAATAACTCCAATGTTCAGGGGAATTATGTGGACATTGGTTTCATATTCCTTGCGCTTGTACCGTTACTTATACTTTTTTATTCTACGATAAGGAAAAATTTTCCTGAAAACTTTTTCTTACTAAATCAACTTTTAATCATTTTTTTTGTAACCTATTTGCTCTGGCTTTGGAAAGGTCTGGCAATAATTTGGTATGGGATGGCCATTTTCCCCTTAATGCTGCTTTTGATTCTTGAGGTTAAAAATTACATAAATAAAATGAGAATACTAAAATTTATGGTAAGTTTACTGATAATTTGCTGGTTAATTTTGGTGTTTTCTAAAACACGAACGCTCTCATTGGGAGAGGATACTCAAAATAATCTAACGGTTATTCCACCCAACATTGAATATTTGAAAGGAACCGCTGATAGAGAAACATTTTTAGAGTATTACCACAAAGGAAAAAGTGAAGAGGCAAAAGTTGTTAATAGTGAAAAATTTGCAAAAAGTAAAGTTTACTTAATCGATCCGTTCCTAAAATATTACATCAAAGAAAATGACCGGCGATGCTACACCGACCAGTATTTAATTATATTTAATTATCTTTCAGAGAACCAAGGTGCTGAAAAGGCAATAAAAAACCTTAAAAAAAATGGTTTTGAATTAATCGTCTATGATTATTTTTCGATTAATAACTTTATAAACTCACCTGAATTAGACGGTATTAATGGATCATTATGGAGATTCTTGCGAAACAATCCAGACAAAATTGAATTAATAAAAGACGACCCGTTAAATGGTATTATTGTGGGCAAAATCTTGTAGTTCTGGATCCTCCAAGAAATATTATAGGACTTTAAATATTGTATAACCCTCTATCGAATAAACCTCATTAAATAAATCCGGATTATGCTCCAGATTGGTTTTAAACACTGGATGATCAGATGCAACAATCACCCATTTTGCATTAAAGTCCCTCTTTATTCTTTCCAATGCGGATGAATCCCTGCCGGAAGATATTCCCGAAAACTCTTTATATAACGACCCGTCATATCTATTCATAAATTCAGGATCAAGCCCTACTATATAATAGTTTTTTTGATTTAAATAAAAATATAGTGGAAAAACATCCCAATCATCTGTAAAAACAATATCGCCTTTTTCAGAATTTTCAATTAGAAAATTATTAGCTTTTTCAGCTGCACTCACATTAAAAAATGCACGAGTATCAGATAATCCCTTGTGCATTTGAGTGAAACTAAACTTTATTGAAACAACCGCTAGAACAATAAATAATAATATGGTGGTGGTTGTCTTTAAATTGATTCCAGACACTTTCCCCCTTAAAATCTTTTCCTCAAAGCAAGGTCCGGCTAGGAAAATCCCTGACGCCACAGCCCAAAAGGGCCAATACTCAACATATCTTTTTGCTTTCCATTCCAATGCAAGTAAAATAAAACTAAATAAGACAAGCAATAATTCTTGAGAATTACTTTTTTGCTTTCTAATAAATCCGATCATTAAGCTTCCAAAAAATATTATCACTGGCACCAAGGAAGAAGTCAGCCAAAACCATGTGTCATAGGGCCGCCATTCTCCACCTGAATAAGATTTTGCTCCAAGTCCTGTTTGAAATATTTGAACAATCAAAAAACTAATGTTGTGCGGGAAATACGGATTAATCACAAGCCCTAATACTGTCCCAATTAATATCGCTGCCGGTAATTTATAATCAATCTTTTCATCTGTAAAAATAAGTGCGATAAAATACAAGAATGCTAGCACTGGCATAAATACAAATCCACCATACAGCCAGACAAAAAGAAATGATAAAACCAACAATCCCCAAAGTTTTTTCCGAAAAATTAAATAAACCGCCAGTGTCATCAGAAACAAGGCCGGCGCCTGTACTCGAACAAAAGACATCCGGAAATAAAAATCTGCCGGCATTATAAAAAAAGCGGCAATTGCGTAGAATAAAGATAATTTCAATTTTTTTTCTTTAAAAATCAGAAATAAAAAGGAAAAAGAAAGGGCGACAAAAACAATTGTCATAATTTTGGCGCCATTGAAATCACCGAAAACCTTGATAAAAGGAATTAGGATTAAGTGAAAAAGAAGCTGATGGTCAACAAAATTATTATTAAGTATGGTGTAGAACAAATAGGGGAAATGATGCGGTATACCGTTTGCAAGTATAAACTTGGCCATTCCTACATGATAAAAGCTATCTTCTCCGGAGAGATTCGGCATTCTTAAATTAAACTGAAATCTTGAAAAAGCAGAAAAAATAACAAGAAAAGAAACATATATTTTTTGGCTAGTCAAAAAATTACTTAATATTTTAAGGTTTTTCATAGAGTTAAGATTTATCAATTATTTTAATTACTTTTTTTCTGCTTGTTAATCCTTTGGCAACTTGTATGCAACTTTGTGGAACACAAAAATATTTCGATAGCAGTTTTACAAGAGCCCTATTCGCCTCCCCTTCTTTTGGTTGACCTTTCACCCAAACTTTTATACTGCCATCAATGCTTTTTTGGATTTGTTCAACCTTCGATCCGGGTACGACTTTTACTATGATTGACTTTTCCATTATTTTTTTAGCTCAGAGTCCAACGCCTCGTTTACGAGCTTATCTGCCGCTTTATTTTCCTCACGGGGAATATGAACAAAGATGATTTTTAAGTTAAATTCGCCTAATATTTCTCTAATTTGAGAGATAAATTCCTGAATATGCGGCTGTTTAATTTTATAATTACCATTTATCTGTTCCACAACCAGTTTGCTATCAAGCCGACAAGTGATCTTCCCTCCGTCACCATTGTTTTCCCTAAACCAGTCACTTTTAGCAATGATTTGTAATGCTTTTACTATAGCACTGTACTCAGCTTCGTTATTTGTGGCTGTGCCAATAAATTCTTTATAGGTGTGAATAACTTTTTCATGATCGTCAAAAAAGACAATCCCGATCCCTGCTGGACCAGGATTGCCCCTTGAACCGCCATCTGTGTTTATAAAAATCTCACCCATATTTTCATCTCAAAAATTGATCAGACACCGCATATTACCAAGGTCACCCATTTGAATTATCAGGGGGGAGGGGATCGGTATCTCAGTCATCATCATGATAAGTACTCATCTCCGGTAAAATATACTTGCTCGCTCCCTCAAAATACCTCGGTCCCTTTAGACTGCTTTCATAATTGATAGAATTAACTCCATCGCTTTTACGGCCTGAAACATAATACCTTTCAGTTGGAATTGATGCCGTTCCATTATATTGAAAAATATAAAATGACCTATCGCTCTTATATCTGGGATGTCTAGGGTTGGCAGTCAGCATTTGTTGCCCGCCGACATTTGATATCAATGCGATAGAATTGTTATAACTTGAATACTGAGCCACGGTAGGATCGACATATCCAGAACCTGCAAGCGCCCGCTGTACAAATCCTAAATCAGGATTGCTATTATCCGGATCACCCGGAACCAGAGAGCTGGGTGGTATGACCGCCGGGTTCCCTTCTGAATATGCCATTTCAGCCATTCGGGAAAGCTGGGATGTGTCGGCTAATACTTTCGCATCATCTGCTTGGGCTCTTGCCTTGAGCACATTATAGATAACAATCGTAGCCAGGATTCCAATAATTGCTATTACAACTAAAAGCTCAATTAGCGTGAATCCTTTTCTTTTTTTTAGAAATCTAAAAAAATCTTTTAGCTTTCCTCTGGGACCTTGATTTTGGCTCAACATTTTCCTCCCTTTTAAAAACACGTTAATAGTATCAAAACAAATTAATTAACATTAAGCCCTAAGCCAATTTTTTCTTTTACCGTCTTTATTGTCTGGCTGGCAGTTTTGGCGGCTCTCTCATTTCCCTTACCAAGAATTCCAATCAGCCCTTCCTCATCTCCTATTAGTTTATCATATTTTTCCTGTATAGGCGTTAAATGTTTAATAATCTGATCCGCCAATTGCTCCTTAAACTCTCCGTAACTCTTACCGTCAAATTCTTTTTCCAACCCTGAGACAGATTTACCTGAAATTTCGCTGTATATATTTAAAAGATTTGTAATTGCCGGCTTGTCTTTGCTTGCTTTAATTTCGCTGCCTGAGTCCGTAACGGCCCGTTTAATTTTTTGTCTAATTAAATCTGCACTGTCAGTAAGCGCTATGTAATTATAAATTGAACTGGCCGACTTGCTCATTTTCTTAGTCGGATCATCGAGCCCCATTATACGAGCAGAAGTTTCCTTTATAACCGGCTCTGGCACAATAAAAGTTTGACCGAATTTGTTATTGAACCTCTGTGCTATGTCCCTTGTCAATTCGACATGCTGTTTCTGATCTTCACCAACCGGTACATCCGTTGTTTGGTAAAGTAGAATATCAGCCGCCATTAGAACAGGATAATCAAACAGTCCTACGGGAATATTCTGCTCGGAAAACTTGGTTGACTTGTCCTTGAATTGTGTCATTCGAGAAAGTTCGCCCACATTTGTAATGCAATTCAAAATCCAAGCCAATTCAGCATGCTCCGGACGGGAAGACTGCACAAAAATAATTGATTTTTCCGGATTAATTCCAGAAGCAATATAAAGTGCGGCTGTGGATAAAACGTTTTTCTTAAGTTCCGCCGGGTCCTGTGGAACAGTAATTGCATGCAAATCTACAACACAGAAAATGGCCTCATCCACCTTATCTTGATGGGAAACCCATTGTTTAATCGCCCCAAGATAATTGCCTATGTGGATAACTCCGCTTGGCTGAATACCTGAAAAAATTCTTTTCATAATATTTTACTCAATAATTTTAAACTAAGCATATCGGAAATATCTGACCAGAGCAATATTTAATTATTATAGCTCCTTGATGTTACTGACGAACGAATCATTGCCTTGGCGCCACGAACTTGATCCGTATTATAATCAGGACTTTTTGCTGTTATCATAAATTGAACATAGGGCTGACTTGCGGTTGCACTGGTATCATCGGGCGCATATCCTGCCATTGCCAATACAACACTGAGCTGTGTGGAGGATATCCTGTTATTATCGTTAGCTCCAGCGCCCAAAACTAACACTTCGGATATATCCGCTTCCGTGAGAATATAAACTGATCCGTCCGGATTTAATCTGCCATGTTCACCGTAAAAAACTCCGAAAGGGTTAGCGACAGCTGTTGAAGTAAAATAAATTTTATATTTGTCGGTTGTCCCTAGAATTAATATCTGAGCACCATTGCCGCTAAGAACCTCACCGGGTAATTCGGTTGATGGATCCCGATTGAGGGCAAACAAGCAAGTCTGATTGATAATATAATTCTGATTTGCGTTCAACATCGCAATCCCATTTTTAAACTGACGGGTAGAGATCGTTACATCATCATCATGCGCCTCAATTTTAATCTCTTGATTTGCCGACCTTACATCACGAGTGACCATATCTGCTAATCTCCTAGTTTCTTCATTTACTTCACGCATTATCTTTAATTTGGTTCTGTAACTGCTGCTTTGAGCTACAGTAGCGGTCGTCATTATCATAATAATAGTAAAAATAGAGGTGGCCACTAAAACCTCAAGGAGCGTGAAACCCTGTTTGAATTTTTTTATTTTATTTGTTGATCCCATGATTCTTAATTCATTCCGCCAGCTGGCGGATCATAATTTTAATAATTTGGTCGCCAATTTGTTATAACCTCGCTTGCAGATATTGATTTATTGCCTGTTACGTTGTCAAAGCTGACCGTAACCGTAATTTTTAACGCATTGTTTACCGCATCAATTGCAGCATTGGGACCATCAGGAAGTATGGTGTCTGCGACTATTGGGGCGACATTAATAATTCTAGAGTAGCTTGTGTTGTTTATTGAGATGGTTTCTCCTACCCCAGAAGCGGTCAGACCATACCGGCCTCCATTTATAGACAAGATATAATTCCCGTTTGAAGTTATCGGAGTTAAGACAGATGGAGTACCATTCCATGCTAAAGAATTCCATTGTGTTGTATTGGCTCCATCAATCCAGTTTGTATCGCGAATCTGGCGAACATGCTCTATCCCCTCTTGTGCCAAAAATGTTGCTTGCGCCCTCTGCTGAATATAAACACTATTTGCCAAAGCAGTCTTTCCGACAAAAACCAAGGCCATCAGAATCGTAATGATAATTACCGCCGATACCAAAACTTCCAGTATCCCAAATCCTTTTTTAAATTTTTCTTTTTTAAAATATTTCATATTTTAATGAACGGTCACACGAAAAGGTTCGTAATCAATTTTAAAGCTTGCCGTGCCATCGTCACCTGCATTACCACCAGTTATTGTAATGTAGTCATCCTTAAATTTATTAATTGTCGGAGGATTGGGGCACACCCCTATGGTAGGCGTTGCTGGCATCTTGCAGCAAAAATCGGCAGGAGTATCACAAACAAGAAAATTATTGGCTGCTACACCATTAATCGCAATCGCATAGCTGCTTGGCAAAGTAATTTTTTTTATTAACTCGCCCGTACCATCATTTTCATGCAACTCGATGGTTTTGGCAATGGTGTCAGCTTTAATAACATATCTAGATATACCCTGCTTCGGATTTTTTGCCATATTGCCCATTTGTTCAATCAAGGACTTGACTTCGATTGAACGCAAATTAAACTCGCTTCTTGCTCCGTATCTCGAGAAGAACGGGATAGTTAAAACCGTCATCAAACCAATAATTGCGCAAACTATTAGAAGCTCTATCAGAGTAAAAGCTTTATATTTCATATATGAACCATTTCTAACATGTATTAATTGGCTAAATGATAAATGATAAACAAATGAACAATGTGAAATGATAAATGGAAAATGATATTTCACCTTAAAAATGAACCAAAATACCAACTTGTTATAATATTCCCAAAAAGTAAAGTTAGAAATGAGGCCAAAATTAAAAACGGAGCAAAAGGTAGAGAATCCTTTATTGTTTTATTTGCAATTTTTATATAAATCAGTCCTGCAATTGAGCCAAGCAAAAAAGCTAAAAACAAGCCAAAAACGGCTAAATGTAGACCGACTAAAAGCCCTAAAATTATCCCTATTTTAATATCACCCGCACCCATCCATTTTTCCTTAGATACATAGACCAGTAAAGCCAAACTTCCACCGCCAATCAACCCGCCGTAAATCATATTCATAAATCCCAAATTGCCAAAATACCAGCTCCCCAAAAAAGTTAATATGAGAGCAATCCAGACAAATATCTCCGGAGTTAATTCTGTTTTAAGGTCGTAAACAAAAACCACCACTAAAAGGGAGAAGATTATCATATAAAATATTGCCGCCAACGAAAGGCCAAAACTCAAATACAGGAGCAAAAAGGAAAGTCCTGTTCCAATCTCTACCAATGGATACTGCCATGAAATGCTCTTACCGCAGTAACGGCATTTCGCACGAAGTAAAACAAAAGAAATAAAAGGAATTAAGTCGTACCACCCCAGAATTTGCTTGCAATGAGGACAATGCGAACGAGAATTTAGAATAGACTTTAGGTCGTCCATTCTAAAAATGATAACATTTAAAAAACTGCCTATCACAAGACCAATGACGAGAAACAAAAGGGAAAGTGAAATGTTCATATTTAAATCCTAAATCCAAATTTCTAATGACTAATAAAATTTTAAATTAATAAATGTCAAAGTTACTTTTTTCTTGACTTATTCACGATTGATGAAAAAATTAAATTTAATTCGTTAGCTTCTTTCCAGAGTTTTCTGGAATCGTCTTTTGTTTCAGGTACTGCCTTAGTGATTATTCTAAACCAATATTTTGTCTCTTTTGATTCTTTTTTACATATTCCCAGTTTGTGTTCAAAATCCTTCTTGGTTTCCGCACAATCTGCTTCACAATAATTCGCTCCTATACTTGTACCTGATCTAATCAACTGTGTTATTAAGGGTCGTGTAATTTCATGTCTGGGTAGCTTGTTGCAAAATTCTATGATCGCTTCTGCAAATTTGGCCGTTCTCTCTTCAAGATCATATTTTTTATTCTCAGGTCCCTCGTTTGACATTTTGGCTTCGGACTTTTATTTGAAATTTGTAATTAGGATTTTGGAATTAAACTAATCTAATTATTCTAATTGAAAACTTAATTAATCTTTTCTCAAAATCATTTTTGAATTTTGAACTGTCATTTTGCATTTTGAGTTTTGAGATTTAAATTTCCTAATCATTCTGCTCTGAAAAATTATATGCGGAGCCCGGCATGTCTCCTCCGAGCGGGTTCGTTTTATTTATCTCTCCATCGGATTTATTTTCTAATGCACAAAATAAAGCAAAATTCTGAGCATTACCTTCCACCCCATCCGTCTGATACAAGTAATTGTTTTGTCCCGTTGGATCAGAAGGAACCGTTTTCATGTATGTGCTATCAAGCCCTGTATTTTCGGCGGTTACTACAACGGCAGATTTTTGATATTTGAAGGTATTTGGATTCTTGTCAGCATAATAAATACTGAGCGTTTTTTTTATTTGGGTAAGATCACTTTTTCTTTGTGCATCGCGGGTTTTCATTTTTGCATTGGATATTGCAACTAAAATCATTGACGCCAAAATCCCGATGATGGCGATCACTACTAACAGTTCGATAAGCGTAAAGCCACGCTTACTCACTGCAAGCAATTCAATTAAGGTAAATCCTTTTCTTCTCATCTGGAATATCTTGTTTATCATTCGAACAAAGTGAGAACTAAAAATACTTGTTAAACTTCTCGTCCTTCTTCTTTCGAAAAATATTTCTTTTTAGCCCTTCAGTTGCTAGAGAAATTACCCGTTCGACTTTGCTCAGGGCAGGGTTTCTCTAGCATAGAAAACTAAAATCCAGATTTGGTAGAGCCAGAAAAACCACCAGCAATTGTTTTTGCGGGAGTAGATCCATCGTTTGCAGCCAATGTCCAGTCTGCAGCCCCTGCAGCAGATGCAGCAGTGTTGCCTGAAGCTGAATAAGCCCAAGATCCATAGCCGTTTGCACCCGATAAAGTCGGCCAGCTGCCGGTCGCCACAGTGCTTCCTGTGCAGATTGTGGCTCCGTTTGCAGGCTTGACAACTGCTTCGCTATTTGTTGTGCAGATTGAAGCCGTCTTTGCAGCTTGTTGTAAATCGGCAAATGCCTTGGTATCAATTGCTTTTGTTCTTGCGCCGGCAACATTGATGATAATGATGGTTGCCAAAATACCAATGATAGCAATAACAACCAACAACTCGATTAAGGTAAAACCTTTTTTAAACATTTTTTTCATTTTTTTCCTCCTCCCTGTTAAGCATCCTCGAGGATACACTTAAGCAGGGTAAATTATTACTGCCCGATCGACCTGACAGGCGATTTTTATAAATAACTCTAACTTCTATTTCAACTGTGCAATATTATAAATTGGCACCAAAACGGCAAAAACCAAAAAGGCAACGCCTACTCCCATTATGACCAAAACAACCGGCTCAACTAAAGTGGAAATAGTTTTAATCATTTGGTCAGTTGCTTCCTCGTAATAATCAGCCACCTTGTTTAGCACTCCATCTAACTGTCCCGTTTCTTCTCCAACTGCCGCCATCTGCCCCACAAAAGCCGGAAAGGTCGGGTCTTTTGACAACTGGACTGACAATGGCACGCCTTTTTCAACCTGACTAGCTGCGTGCGAAATACTCTCTTCAAAAACAATGTTATTCATCACACTTCCGCCAATTTTTAATGCATCCAAAAGTGGCACTCCTGCTCCAATCAACATGGCCATAACTTTGGAAAAGCGATACATGTAGATGCCTTCAAAAACTTTTTTAATCACAGGAATTTTAAGCTGAAGCTCATCTTTCGTTCTCGCTCCGGTATTTGAACTTAGCCAGAATTTCAAAAAAACCACTAAGGCAATGGCTATCAAAAGAACGAGCCACCACTTTGTTTGAACAAACCCCGAAAGGGCAAGCAACATTCTTGTGGCTAGGGGCAAATTTGCACCGGCGCTATCAAAAACAGTTTTTAACTGTGGGATAACTACTAAAAGCATATATGTTCCAATCCCCAACAATGCAACCAAAATGAAACCGGGGTAGTACATTGCCCCTTTTACCTTGCCGTTAAAATTGTTGTCATTTTCCAATTGATCCGCCTGTTGCTTTAATACAACATCAAGTTTGCCCGTACTCTCCCCCGCCGTCACAATAGAAATAAATACTTTATCAAAAGCTTCCGGATGCTTTGCTAAGGCGTTAGAAAAACTCATTCCTTCTTCTAGATCCTTGAATATTTCAGTATATATGCTTCGTAAATAGTCAGTTCGGGCTTGGGTGCTAGTAATCTTAATTGCCTTAGGAAGGGGAAGTCCGGCCGAGATCATTGTTGAAATTTGCCTTGCAAAGATGGAGCGGTCTTTAGCATTTACCTTTTTGCCAAATCCTATCACCCTGCTATTGGAACTGCCTTTTTCAGAAGTAATATCTAAAGTAATTAAATTGTGTTTAACTAAAATACCCTCCGCCTCACTCTGACTTGCAGCTTTGACAGTACCGGTAATAATTTCGTTCCTACTATTTTTTGCTCTGTATAGAAAAGTTTTCATTTAGCTTAATGCTTACTGAATTACTGCTTAGTTAATAGACCATCATCTTGAAGCTCTTTGGATCCTGCACCCAAGTAAGGGCATCTTCAAGTGTGATGTCACCACGGGAAACATATTCGGCCAAAACCTTGTCTAAACTAATCATGCCTTCAGAGGCAGAAGTTTGAATTACATTTGGTATTTGATAAGATTTTCCCTCGCGAATTAAACTCTTAATAGCTGAATTTGCAATCATAATCTCAGCAGCCATCACCCGTCCACCATTAACTTTAGGAATTAAACGCTGTGACACAACACCAAGCAGAACCGATGCAAGCTGGCTTGAAACCTGTTGACGCATATATGAGGGAAAAACGCTGATTATACGATCTGCGGTCTGCGCAGCTGAGTTTGTATGCAAAGTGGCAAAAACCAAGTGACCTGTTTCTGCGATTGTTAATGCCGCTTCAATCGTTTCCAAGTCTCGCATCTCACCCACAAGCACTACATCAGGGTCTTCCCGCAAAGCCGATCTTAGCGCGGTGGCAAATGAGTCGGTATCCGGACCAATTTCCCGCTGAGAAACTATACTTTTATTGTGTTCAAAAACATACTCAATCGGATCTTCAATAGTAATGATATGTTTTCTTTGGTTTTCATTAATCCCGTTTATAAGCGCTGCTAGCGTCGTGGATTTACCCGACCCGGTTGGGCCAGACAACACCACAAAACCTTGGCTATGCTGAGTGAATTTTTCCAAGATCGGAGGAAGACCGAGCTCTTTAATTGATTTGATTTGCTTTGGAATTAATCGAAGAGAGACTGCTTCACATCCTTTTTGATAGTATATGTTCACCCTAAAACGCATGTCCTTATATCCAAAAGAAAAATCAAGTTCTTTTGTCCTCTTGAACTTTTCTATCATGGCCGGAGGAGTAAAACTGGAAATAAATTCTGTTAATTTTTCATTGGTACAAACAGGAGCTTCAGGAATCACAAGAAGGCGTCCGTCGATTCTTACAGTTGGAGCAATACCAACTGTAAAATGAAGGTCGGATGCTTTCTTTCCAATCGCAAAATCGAGATACGAAACCATCTCATCGTTTAATTTGTTTTCCACAATTCCCTCCTAGAAGCTCTGCGAGTTTACAATATTATTATATGTTAAGTAGAAAGAAGAAGCAACCAATTTAAGTCTAAAGCCCTAATTTCTAATATCAAATGAAAATCCAAATGCTTAAATGTCTAAAAAGATTCGGAATTTATATTTTAGTTTTTTATTTGTCATTTGAAATTTTGATTTTGTAATTTGCTAATCTCTAATTGGTCTATCCTTGCATCGTTGCCTGGTAAACTTCATCGATCGTTGTCAGCCCTTGAAGTGCTTTAATAATTCCATCTTGCTTCATTGTAATCATGCCCTGCTTCAACACCGCATCTTTAATCTCATTGGCAGATCTTCTCGCAATAGCCAAGTCTTCAATAGCCGGATTCATGCTCATCACCTCAAAAATACCGATTCTGCCTTTAAAACCTTGTGAGCATTCTGAACAACCCTTTCCATAGTAAAATTTGAGTTCCTTGGGAATAAGTGCTCTATCTTTAACATTATTAGGTGATATTTTTTCTAATTCAACTTTGATCTGTTCTAGCAATTTTGGGGGAATTTTAACTTCCTCTCTGCACTTCGGACAAATTAGACGAATTAATCTCTGCGCAATAATTAAATCCACGGCAGAAGTAATAAGAAATGGTTCAACGCCCATATTTATAAGCCGAGGCAGTGCTCCAGCGGTATCATTCGTATGAAGTGTGGTCAAAACCAAATGTCCGGTTAAAGCGGCATGTGTTGCCATGCCGGCAGTTTCAGCATCACGAACCTCACCTACCATTATAATGTTAGGATCCTGCCTTAGTACGGAACGCAATCCCGACGCGAAGGTAAAGCCGATGTCTGGTTTGACTTGGCACTGGTTTACTCCCGGAGTCTCGTACTCCACCGGATCTTCAAGTGTAACAATATTTTTTCCAGGTAAGTTTAGCCGATTAATAATTGCGTTTAGCGTAGTTGATTTTCCGGAACCGGTCGGACCTGTGGATAAAATTAAACCCCATGGCTTAACAATTGAGGCCATTGTTTTGTCAATAGCGCTTCCCTGCATTCCAAGGTCCTCCAAGGAAAGAACCTTTTGGCTTTTATCGAGAATTCTGAGAACTATCTTCTCACCGTGAACAGTTGGAAGAGAAGAAACTCTGACATCAACTTCACGGTTTTTAAAAGCGACCTCAAAACGACCATCCTGAGGGATTCTCGTTTCATCAATTTTTAACTTTGCCAAAATTTTTACTCTGGAAATAATTGGAGGATGCATATTTATTGAAATTTTTACAATGTCTACGAGCACTCCATCAATTCTACACCTAACTCGGAGAGTTTTTGATTGTGGCTCTATGTGAATGTCGGAAACCCCTTTATTCAAACCAAAATTAATAACTGCTGCAACAATTTTTGGAACATACCCCTCTTTGACTATTTCATCTAGTATTTTTGTATCAGTGATGTCAGTTTGGATTAAAGATCCTAAATTATCATTCTCCAAACCATTGCTCGGCATGGGAGTGCTTAATTCTTCGCTTGAAGGCAATGCTCTTGTTTGCTGCTTCTGATTTGCGATGGGCAGCGGAGCTTTATTTGGCTGATCCTTAGAAGGCGCGACTGTAGTGTTTTGTGCTGAAGAGGGTTGTGATGGTGTTTGCGTCTGACTATCATCTTTTGCAAACTCAGGATCAAAAAAACCGCTCAATGAGATGGTTTTTCCTCCAGATGGTGCTGCATTTTTTAATGCTGTTTGGTTCTGATCCATAATATAATTGACTAAAACTAATTACGCTTTATTGCTTCTCAATCATAAATACTAAGCGCATATTCTATATCGGCCGGCTTGGTGATAAAAACCTCAGAAGGATGTTGATTTTTTATAAATAAAAGGGCCTTTTTTGTCATCTCCGACTTAGGGTCATCGGTTGCCAACATCAAATTACCCTCGTCATTTTCTCCAAAAACAACCACTCTGTATTTGGTTATAAAATTTTTTGGTAGCTTAGTTAGATAAGTTTTGGGAATCTTTCCAATCAAGCTTATTGTCTTTTCATATCCTTCAGTTTTTATTATATTCTCTTTAGCTGTGTTTTGAAACTTTTCCCTGCTTTCTTTTTGGACAAAAATCGAGTCGACCGTCAGAGTTGGAGATTTCGCCTTAATGATAGTTTTCTTAATGTTGGAAAAAGAAAACTTTAAGTTGTCCTGTAATATAGTTTTAAACTCCTCAGCTTTCTCTTTCCTATTCAATTTTGAAGTTTTTGTGACAGGTTGTTCGATCTGAAAAGAGGCGTTGCTATCATAATTATTTAAAACGAAGTCAATATCATTTGCCGAGGTGGCAAACAGCTCAAGCTTAACTTTGTTTTCTTTTTCAATGTAGTCCAGAATTTTTTTTGTTAACGGAGAATCCGGTTTCTCAGAAGCCACGAGATAGTGGCCTGTGATATTTTCTCCGAAAACCAAAACTCGATATTTTTCAATAAAATTTTTCGGAATTTTATTAAGACATTCACGTGGAATATTTCGGTTGCGCAAATAAACCACCGGCAAACTCCCCTTTTTCATCAGTAAAGATTTATCCTGCTTGTTTTTATATTGTTTAAACGCTTCTTTGAAATCTTCGATGCCGGTTATAAACAATTCTAAATTTGCTTTTTTGTTTTTAAATAATTTTTTAAGAGCCGAAAGAAAACCCAATGGTAAATCAGCCGGCTCGGTTATGGCGATTTTAAGAAGTGTTCCCTCTGAATCAAAAGGAATTATTCCAAGCTTGGAAGATATTTTTTCAGGAATAATGTCCAGTGTTTCCCGGTCAATTTTTATATTGGAAAGTTCAATAAAAGGCAATTTTAAAATTATACTATAAGCTTTATTAATTGTATCTTTAGTTACCAGATGGTTCTTAAGTAGGAAAGTTTCGATCTCTCGATTTGTTCTAAAATTATTTTTCAGTTTCACGGCATCTTCCAATTCCAAAATTCCCTGCAAAACAAAAACATCCAGTATCGACTGGTTAAAAAGCATTGCGGATGGTATGCCTAAAGACGAATTGTATTTCTGCTTGGAAAACATAGACAACGTTTGTTAAATTCAACCAAAAAAACTTCAAAGCCCAAATAACAAATGACAAATAAAAATCCAAATTCTAAATTTTCAAATTATTTGGCATTAAATCATTAGATATTTTGTTTGAAATTAGAAATTAGGATTTTGAAATTATTAATTGCTGGTCCTTACTCTGCCGTAAACGGATTCGTTTTGCCCATTTTATCCACAGGGGTAGAAATTGGAATATCACTGCTTTTATCAAGACCGGATAAAACATTTTCAGCATCTTTTTTTACGCTTTCGATTTCAACCGGCTTAAGATTATCCTCAACGGCAGGATTAGCGTTATAGTCCTTTGACATTTGCCAGAGCCAGAAAAAACCACCGACGACTGCAACTACCAGGATTAAGCTGCCCACTATACTCAAAGTTTTCATTTTCATTTTTGCACCCCCGTTGCCGCACTTGCGGTTGAGCTTGCAGTTACTGCTGAAGATTCTCTCTTATAAACCTCGAACTGAAGTGCCAGAGAAGTTGTTTTCCCATCGGATGATACGGAGTAGGTCAAGCTTTTAATATTTGTGAAACGAATGTCTTTTTCAAGGGCGGTTATCATTTTATTTAGATTTTCAAACGTTCCATTAACCGAAAAAGATACTGAGACAGCATTCTTAGGTGTTGCAGCAGCTGCGCCACTGGCTGGAGCTTGAGCAGCAGCACTGGCGATTTGAATACTAGGGATAATAGTTTCGCTCTTAGCGGCGATAGCTTCCAATTCAGTAATTAGATTTGGCGTATCCTTGTCAGAAGGGATGGCGATAAACAAACGGTTCACAATATCTCCTAACTGATCAAGAGAATTTTTCGTAGTTTGCAATGATTCCAATTTTACTTTAGACAATTCTATTTCCTTGTTAACTTTAGCAACCTGCTCTTGATTTTTTTGATAAGCTGGAATAATTTGCTTCCAGCAATATACAAAAGAAGCCACTGCAATTAGCACTGCCAAAAGCCCATAAAATCCACTATTGGATCGCTTCATTGTTTCCTCCTTCAGTGGTCCCTATTCCGCTTGTACTTCCGGTGCTTTTTGCTTCTGCTGCTTTTTGCTTCTGCTTGTCAACTTTAGCGCTTATAGCAAATACTGTTTCCATCTTATCGTCGGTAGTTGTGTTTGCGACCGATAATAAATCAACATTGGACAAAGTGCTCCAGCTTTTAAGCGACATCATTAAATCCGCAACGGCACGATAACCCTTAGTAGTGCCATTAATGTTCAGTGAACCGTCGGCAGTGACCGCAATAGTGCTTAATTGAACATCTTTTGTCAATTTACTGTTTAAATCGGTCAAAAATGAGGTAAAGGAGTATTTTTCATTATAGGCGGTCTTTAACTGCTTAACGGATAGCTTAAAATCCTGAGCTTTATTTTCAATCTCAACTGAACCTGGTGAAGAAATTTGCTGCGCAAGAGAGTCTTTCTCGGTTTTTTTATCAGCGAGGGCGTCTGATTCACTTTTGTTCATCCACCAGAAAAATAATGTTGCCAACACTGAAAAGAGAGCAACCATCCAAGTCAAAGCAAGGGCTGTATTAAAGCTTGAGTGTTCTCCAAAACCAGAAAAGCTATCATCAAAGGCATGCTTTGACGCTGCATTTGCTGCTTGTGCAGCCGGTGTTTCAGCAACACTCTGTGGTGCAACTTGTGGTCCTGCCCCCTGACTTGTTTCAGGATCCATATTCCCTCCAATTATCCGATCACCAAGATAAAACCTGTCTTTATTTTATTTTAATTTAATTCAAATATTTATGCAAATATTTCGTTTTCGTTTTTGGTTTACGAGGCCAGTATTGTTATTGGGTTACGGTTACGTTACCGAACAACCTAACCGATACGGGCATCGTTACCCTAACCGTTAGTCGTTACTGTTTTGTTTCTACCGGATGCGGCATATTGAGAAACCTAAATCCTGGAGGCCAAGCACTGTCCAGAGCATAATCATAATAGAATCTTGCGTTTGCAGCGCTTATCGTAAAGGCGTTCGCCACAAATGAACCGATTAACTCCACATTACCACTTGATGCTGTGATACTACTATTTGGACAATAAATTGATGCTTGAATTTTATTGTTACCTAAAATTCTAACCGACCCAGTCACAATAAAACCCAGTCGATCTGCAGAAGTTGCCGGAAGAATATCTATTCCATTGTTTATGATCAAATCACCATTTACGATAATAGTGCCTCTGCCATGATATTTTTTATCTACACTCCTGACTGTTAATGTACCGGGGAGCGTGTTCCATACTTTGCCTTCCGGAAATTTAGACGCATCAGCGTTTGTGATATCATCCATCATAGTAGTAGTCGTCGGAGCCGGTTCAGTCGGCGTTTGCAGATACCAATCAGATCGAGTCCCGGTATCGGCATTTGCTACTGGCGCCTCACCTTTAAGTGCATTTATCTTGTTGGAATTTTTGTCAAATTCAGCTCCACTCAAAGTGGATTGAGCATTCGGGTTCAAAGTATAGCCACCCGCTCTCCAAGTTGCATCTGAACCGGGGTCTCCTGCACCAGATTGTTGATGTAAATTTCTACCCCAAAAGGCAAAATTATTCAGACCACTACCATATACGTCACCAGTGACCATTTTAGCGGGATAGAATAACACGGCTGTTTCAATCACTGGCTTATTGGCTACGGAAGTTCTACTGGAGACAACTCTGATACTGGAGTTTGAGCTATTCGACTGAAAACAGGATGTGTAGGGACGAACGACCCCAACCAATGCGTTATTTATACAATTAACCAATTCGGTATTTCTAAATCCAAATAATTCATCTGTGCTGCTGCCATTATTCTGTCCTGCACTTTTCAGAGAATTGTAAACCGTTTCATTTCCGGTAAACCCTCCATAAAAAGACATTTGAACCGTTGGACCCGCATTGACATTAAGAGGCAAAATATTCGTACCCCAAGTCACTCCGGCTATTATCAACCCGTCAGTATCATTACTCATGCCATGCGTTATGTCACCAACGCCACCTGTTCCCTCATCAAACATCCAACGAGCCACCAAGTTCTCCGGATGAAGTTGGCCGTTTTCAAAAACATAGAGAGGGTCCAGTGTACCGCATTGTGCGAACTCAACATCACTCAAAGCAACTCTGTCATAAATTCTAACTTCATCAATCTGGCCCGAATAGTTGCCGGCCGCGTTGCCGATGAAGATAGGATCGGGTGTTGCAGTATCCGGATTTGCTGTTCCCCCTGCTATATTAGTAACTGCTGGTGACTTATAAGTTGTATCAAAGCCGATAGCCACAGGTTGATTAACTGCCAGAAGATCAATAGAGAACATGATATGATGCCAGTTTCCATCAAATAATGTATTTCTATCAATAAGATCGCTTCTTAGAAGATATCCCTTTGTGGAGGATCCAACGGAAACCTGAACCGAATAATGAGTTGCATCGGATAAATGAATCCCGATCGCCCAACCTTGCTTACCTGCGACATTGGCGTCTGTAGTCATGCGATTACCCATACTGATAATGGTTTGGTCTGGATCAGTTTGATTGGTTGGCTTTATCCAAGCCATCACAGTAAATGGTTTTAAATCTCCATTCTCGTCCTCTCCTCCAAGTGTGGAGATTAATGTATCCGGATTCTCCTCCGTAACTGTATTATCTACTCTTATGGAACCGTTTTTAGCAAGCATAATACTGCTTCCCGGATTTCCTCCACTGGCAGGAGTGGAGCTAAATGTAGCTTCTGTCTGGCCAACCATTATCTCAGGAAAATCGTTTTCTGCCATAGCAAAAGAAGTCCACATTAGAAAGACCAGTATGAAAGCAATAATTTTTGTGTATTTTTTACTCATTCAGGTTTAAATTCTAAATTATAATCATGGCATCTAGTAACTCTTAACCAAACAATTGTAATGCAGGTTACTAATATCACCCAGCGCATCGGCAGTTGCGTTAAACTTAACTGTCCCGTCAGAAAAAGTAGGATCAACATATGGAACAGTGGATGTTAATGCAATCGGCTCACAAAATTGTCTATTATCAGTTGATTTATACAATTCATCAGTGATTAAATTTGAACTGTTTGGAACTAAATTACTCACCATAACCCAAACCTGTATTGTGTCATTTAACTGCAGGGAATACGGGTTAAAGTTGTTTGCCGGGCTAAGCCCGCTCCTGCTTATTGGGATTAATACCTTTCTTACACTTGAACTAGTCGGTGATGTCGGGTTGACAACGATCCATCCGCCGCCACCGCCTCGGCCGTCGGTCGGTCGATACAAAAGACTTCTGTCCCCTCCTCTGGCAGACATCTGATATAAAGTATTATTTGCAATACCATTGACCTCATATACTCCTTGTTCTCCATCAAATGTCCCCCCCTCTACATTTATTCCATAAAAACTGGTCATGCCACCATATGAAATGGCGTTTGTCCGGATTACAATGCTTCCTCCTGCTCCGCCACCAGCCCCCACACTACAGCCATCATTCATAAACAAATAACCAATTTCTCCGTCGGCATATATTCCGCCTGTGTCTGCACCGCTGAATGTCAGATTAAAGTCAATTGAATCAGCTGACAATGTAACCCTGCCACCACCATTTCCACCTTCTGAACAAGAAGTATCATCACCCCCACCATCATAGCCCGAGGCGCCTCCGCCCGCTCCCCATTCTTGGCCGGCACCGTTCATATAGTCATATTTTTTACTGCCGTTAGTGTCGCCTGTGCCCACCTTTCCGTTGCCTCCGGCCCCACCGCCACCGCCGGATGAATAATCATACTCATTATATGCGGCTCCCCCACTCCATTCTGTGGCGCTTATCTTTGGGCCAAATCCATAATTCTTCCGATAAGCTGTATCGCTTTTCGTGCTTGCACCTAAGGATCCTATCAATCGTCCCATTGTATTACCATTACACCCTCTTCTATCATCCAAGACATAGCCAGCATAAACCGTATACCATGAATAATATGCTCCAGGGTATCCTTTTCCTGTTACATCAATTTTTGCTCTCGATTCAAAAGTAATTTTATTGTCGACGGCAATATCAACCTTTTTCCATCTGGCGGAACCAACAGTCTCATCCGCCAAAGAGCCGTTATTATTCAAATCTTGCTTATTAACACCATCACCGGCAGGACCAAGTATTTCAGAAGCAAGCAATCCACTATGAGTTAAAACTGCTTTATTTATAAGCTTTAAGCTTTTAAAATGGCGTTTAGAATCACAATTGCTATCGTTTTGAGCATTGCATTGCTGCCCTGCATTGGCACCGGTTTGAAAGACTTTTTCTTCTCCCATATCAATCGTTATCCCCTCAGCTATCCCATCATCATTCGTATCACCATCAATAACCACATCTCTGTTTTCGCAAATTGCCGGAATGGCAGTGCCTGATTTCAAATAGCAAAAAAAGTTTAGAGAATTATAAGTTATCTTCACTATACCTCCCCCTCCTCCACCGCCATACCCGTTAACACTCGAACTCCCCCCATTCGCGGAAATGTTATAAAATGCCGGACTCGGAGGAGCGACATTTGTAATTCCCGAAGGAGCAACATCTGCTCCAGATTTTCCGCCTGAAACATTTGGTCCAATATTGGCCGAATTTAAATTATCTGAAGAAAAAACATTTGTCGTCAGGCGAATAGTTCCGCCGGCTCCACCCCCTCCAGTTGTTACAGTGGCACCAGTAGCAGACCCTCTGGCATAAAAACCACTAGTTTCCATCTTAATGATTTCCTCCTTTGCCCAGATATCAATTATCCCTGCGCCTGCCTGCCCAACTCTTGTAGTACCATTACAGCTTGCTGCACCTCCCCCACTCCCTCGATCGATAGTGTCAATATTTGACCCGGCAAAGATACCACCCAAAGCGACAACGGGAGAAAGCCGGGCTAATCCGTTTTGCCCATTACCCCCAAGGCCTCCTCCACCACCAGCACAGTCAGTAGCTACTACTGACATCAAGCTGCCAGGTGCCGGTCCTCTGGCGGGAGTAACTAAATCGACCGCGCCACCCCAATACCCATCCCTATCTACATAAAAACTTGACCAATCAGACATAGTAAGCTTTTTTTCTATTATCCAATTAACCTGTTTTTCAGTTTCTTGGGCCATGGAATTAGTTGTTGCCGACAGAAAAGCTGTTGTTACCCGAGCACCTTGTTTCATTGTTACGTTATTAAAATGATGAAGACCCGTGCTCACTACATAAGCACTGGTGCCCGGAATACCGCTGATAGTCAAATTTGTATTATCTAGAGTGTTAGCCGGTAAGACAAATGGGACACTCGGTGTGCCTCCGGTAATTTCGCAACTATAAATGCCATCCCCATCAGGTGTTGGATCGCAAGTCGCACCAGCTGGAGGAATTGGCGCTGCTGCTTTCGTTCCGTTTGGATTTTTGGTTGCCGCGATCGAAAGCAGAAAGGCCGACAAAAACAGCACTGCAACTAAAAGCATGGCATTAAACTTTTTTCTGCGATTCAACAAATTTGTAATCGATATTTTCATTTTTTACTCCACCGTACAATAATAGTTCACCGTGGCAGGTCCCGCAGAAGTTACTGAAAGATTTGTCCAAACCACCTTTTTTGTTGTAATTCCACCAACAGTACTGCTAGTTATGACTCCGCCACTAGAGGGGGGGGAGAATGTCCCGTAATTGTCCGGATTACACTTGAGTCCCGTCAAACTACCCTGTTGAATCGCCAGAGCCGTATCCGTCACTGTAACATATCCATCGTCAGATGAAGGAAGAAGTGAAATTACGAGGTTAATCCTGATTACATCTCCTTTTTGTAGTGCGTAAGCGTTGTAATTTGTATTAACCTCGCTATTTCCGGTTGTGCCATTTCTCTTTTCGGCAAGCAACCTCTTGCTTATCTTAACTCCGGAGGCCGTGGCAGAGGTTGGTGAGATATTGCTCAGAGTAATTTGATAAATGGAAGATGTGGCGCTTCCTCCAAATGTGTATATTTTATCATTATAAAAGACCGAGCCATACCCAATTAAGGACGGGGGGGTCTTACTGGTTATGGTAAGCGTCTGTGCCTGTATGTCAAATTCGACCACTTCATAATAAGTAACACCAAGGGGAGTCCTTTTGACTAATAGCGTAATTTTTGAGTTTGCAGAGTCTAACGCAATCCCTTGTGGCACAGAAGAAGTAGCAAAAATAGTTCCGGGGTTGGCGACTGCAGTAAATGTCTCGGCGCCAGATGTGGGGTCAAATATGAAAATGCCGTTGCTCGTATTGGGGGAAGCATTTACAGCGCAATCACCAATATCACCGCTCGTTATGGTCGAACAAATGTCACCGCCAAAAACATACGCCCTTGTAGTCACTGGATCAAAAACCACAGAAGCATGAGCTCGGTAGCCAAAAGAATCCAACCCGACAGGGGTTATTTTCGTCATCGTGAGCGTAGTAGTATCTAGTACAAATACTTCCTTGAGATGATGATAGGTGCTTCGTCGTCCAGAAATCGTTGAATATTCCCCACCCATTATGTAAATTTTATTGTCATAATAAAAAGCGGAAGCACCGTCCCTAGGATGAGCTATGAAGTCGGCATAACCGGGTCCAGTTATATTTAATTGATCTCCGCTTGCCACTGTTGGCGCAACCCCGTTCCCATAAAGAGAGCATTTAGCAGGGAATAGACCTTGAATATCCCGCCCGCCGTTAAAATCTATCTCTGTGATACTGGCAGTGGGGTTACCTACTTGAACGTTTCCCCAGCCCATTTTACCTCCTATTAAATACGCTTTTTTGGTGGTCGGATTAAACACAGCAGCAGAATTCTGCCTCTGCCAGCAGCTATCATGAGTGCCGCCAGGGGTGAGAGTCAAGCTTGTCGTAGACATGTTAGACATATCTACTTTTTGAAGAAGAATATACCAAGAATGGAAATATCCTCCAATCAAATAAGTAATTGCCCCATCATAAATTGTCATTGGATTTGTGACCGGAATAGGTAAAGTCTGAGGCAACAATGTTGCAGCATCTGTGCTTCGAGGATTATTCACAATCATTAAACTGCCGAACATAAATGCCAAAAGAATCAGAGACATTAATGTTGAGTATCTGAATCGTCTACGAGAATTAAGTTTTTGCGATAACGATCGTTCCAATACCCCTCCGAAGTTAGCCAGTAACTAGGATTATCCTTCAGAACTCCTTGGCATTTTCATACAAAAAAATGCGTGTTTTGTGTACAAATTTAGTATACCTAAAATAATAGTACTGTTACAACTGGGGAAAAATATTTCCTTAAACTATAAACTTGTTTGATCTTGTTTATATCTATAATATTGTAACTGCCTATGAAAAATATTGGTAAAAGTGAAGAGGTTTATAAAATTGTCAAAGGAATTCCGAAAGGCAAAGTTTTGACCTATGGCTCTCTCGCTAAAGTAGCCGGAATAAAAAATCCTCGGCTGGTTGGATCTATTTTGCACAAAAACCCCGACCCGCAAAGCATCCCCTGCCATCGCGTTGTAAATAGTAAAGGAGAGACGGCAAAAACTTACGCTTTTGGAGGAGGGGACGCTCAAAAAATAAAACTGGAAAACGAAGGAATTATATTTCAAAATAACAGACTAGACCTTAAGTTATATTTATGGCGACCAAAAATATAACAATCACAATAAAGTCCGATCTACAATCTTCTTCTTTGCCCACTTCCCTACTTCATCAAACTAGTTTGATGAAGTAGAATCTAGTCCAATTAATTATTATCTACTGGGCAACAAATTATGAAGTTATTGTCCATTCTGCCAATGATTCTTCCTCAATAAAACGCTTAACTTAAAGGCGTATTATTTTTATCAGAGCATGTCTAAAAGCTGCTCTTGGAAGGAGTGTATGGACGACCCCGTGTTTGACTTCTATAAAGGGTTTTACAAAAAGGCATCTTCTTGGTTTGTGGGCACATTAATCGTGCTAGTTGTTATTATAGTGATCGGAATCGCTTATATAACAATAAGCAAATTGAATGCAAAGAACGACACAAATGAAAATACTAATGAGCAAACAACAGAGCAACCGCTAGATAGTAAAAAAGATACTCAAATGGACGAACAGGACTTATTCGAGCAAGACCCCACCGACAATGGAGGTTATATGATTGATGAAAACGGCGAAATGATAATTGACCCAAATGACGGCACAAGCACAACATTGCCAGAAAATGAGCTGGGACTATAACATAAAAATAACCTCCCGCAATTGCGGGAGGTTATTTTTATAATATACGATACTGTTGTATATTTGCTTATTCGTCCGAAAGACGGAATTTCCAGAGAGCGAGAAGTGACATGGCCACGATCCAACCAATAATAATTTCAAAGTTAACAGGATTAGAAAACGGTGAAACCGCATCAATCGAGATACCGCGTAGCATTCTAAGAAGCGGTGCTATCGGCAAGAATTGAACTACACTGAAAAGCCACTTCGGAAGAGCATCGATTGGGAAAAAGACTCCACCTAAAAACATCATCGGAATAGCAATCGCCTGCGCCATTCCCTGAGCGGCGTCGGCTGTTTTTGCAAAACCGGCCATTACAAAGCCGATTAATTGAAATAATATTGCCCCGAGAAGTGCGATCCCAATTAAAACCCAAAGGTTTCCATACACATGTCCATGGAAAACAAACACTCCCATCGTTAAAATTAATGTAATCTGCACAATATTCAGCACCAGCCGAGAAGTAACCTCGGCAACCAAAAACTTCCAGGTCGAAAGCGGAGTGGTGGTAATTCGCTTTAAGATCTTGTCCTCTTTATACTTACTAATACCAACCGCCATTCCCATAATTGAACCGTTCATGAGCGCCAATCCTAGAATTCCAGCCATAATGAAGTCAAAATAGGAAAACGGACGGTTTGATCCAATTTTTTCTTGTGTTATTGAAAAAATCGGCTTGGCGTTCTGCAAGGCAAAACTTGTACCTATCAAATATTTATCAAAAAAAGCAGAAAGAATTGATGTCGCCTGACTACTGCTTGGATCGTAATACATTGTAATACTTTTTGGAGAATTCGGATCGGCTAGATTTCCAAATCCTTCAGGAATCAACACGGCAGCAGAAAGTTTGCTTTTGCTGACTTGATCCTTTGCCTCGTCAATATTATCCATTTCCACCACATTTAAAATGTTGGCGTCAATCAAACCTTTGTCTAAATTTTTCGACAATTCAGTGCCGGATTTATTAACAATAGCAACACTACCGGCCATATTATTGCTCTTGCCAAAGAAAAGACCAAAAATTATGGTAAATATAAGCGGAAACATCAAAGCCCAGAACAAGGCCTGTTTATTTCTAAGTAACATTTTCAAGTCTGCAAGAAATAATTTAAGCATTATTTTCCTCCTGTATATTTTTTCCGGTGAGTTCTATAAACACATCTTCCAATGAAGCCCGTCCAACAGTAAGTGACTCCGGCTGCGCTTCATGAATAATACCCAAAGCTTTGTTCAAATTTGCCTGTGTTTGCAGGCGCAATTCAAAATTATATTTTTTACCCGCCACCGTTTTTAATTGACCCAATTTTTTAACCTTATCCAAATTCTTAGCACTGATTTTTGTGTCAACAAAATTGATTTTGAAAGGATTTTTGGCTTTCTCGATTAATTTATGTGTCAGATCCATTGCAACAATCTTGCCTTTGTCCATAATAGCTATTCTGTCGCATAGAACTTCTGCCTCTTCCATATAGTGGGTTGTCAAAATTATGGTTTTGCCCCTCTCTTTTATGCTGGTAATAATTTCCCATAAGTGTCTGCGTGCCAATGGGTCAAGTCCGGTCGTCGGCTCATCCAAAAATACAATCTCGGGATCATTTATTAAGCTCGCAATAATTGAGAATCTCTGGCGCTGGCCTCCGGAAAGCGACCCAACAAAAGCATTCTTCTTTTCCGAAAGGTTGACCGCTTTTAACAGTTCTTCCGAATTAGCTTCTTTATTGTAAAAACTGGCAAAAAGATCCAATATCTCTTTTAATGTTAAAAAATGATAGTAGGCGGATGATTGAAGCTGAACCCCTATCTTCTCTTTTATCTCCCGTGCCCCCTCTTTGCTTTCGTGTCCAAGAACCAAAATCTTCCCCGATGTCGGTTTTCTGAGCCCTTCAATCATTTCCAGTGTGGTAGACTTGCCTGCTCCATTTTCACCGAGCAATCCAAAAACTTCTCCCCTATTAACAGAAAAGCTGATGCTGTTTACGGCCATTAATTTTCCATAATTTTTGACGAGGTCTCTTACCTCAATGACTTTTTCCATAGATCTCCCTTAATTTATACCGAGAAGGTGAAAACACCTTTGACAAGAAAAGAAAGCACCCGCAAAATCGGCTCCATAATAGTAAATAAAATTGAATTTCCACTAATTTGACCGAAAATGATTAAACCAAGCAGAAGATACGGACCCATTTGCTGATAAGTTGCTCTTGCCTCGTAGCCCAAATAATATTCAACAAAATGCGATCCGTCCAACGGAAAAATCGGTAATATATTGAAGGCAGCGAGCATTAAATTAATATCGACTATAATGTTTAAAAATAATAATAAGCTCGACGACTCGATTGTATGCCCCTGCATCAAAGCCACTCTGATCGGAATCGCAATGATAAGAGCAAAAATAATGTTCGCCACAATACCGGCAATAGCCACCTTTAATTCATCTCTTCTCTCATGAAAATTACGCGGATTAATTACTACCGGCTTACCCCAACCAAATCCGACCAACAAAAGAAATATTGATCCCAAAAGGTCAAGATGAACCAGTGGGTTTAGTGATAATCTGCCCTCCAATCGAGGAGTCGGATCGCCTGACTTATCCGCCATCCAAGCATGGGCAAACTCATGGATCGTAATACCAATCAACAGAGCAACAATAAAGGCCAGGAAGTAGATTGGATTTTTAAATAAATTAATCAATAGCATAGAATTTTGTACTTAATTTTGGTTATGATGCTTGAATTTTTTGCCGTTTTCTGTTAACATTACTTTGTAATACTAACATTTTAATTAAATCCAATCAATCATGGCCAATTGCACACTATGCGGAAAGAGATCAGTTTCGGGAAATGCCGTCTCTCACTCGCAAATTCACACAAAAAGAACATTCAAGCCAAACCTACAAAAAGTTAACGGTGTTGTTGTCTGTACGCGTTGTCTTCGAACTCTGAATAAAGAAGCTAAATAGTACCGATATATAAAAAATAATCTTTAAGAAGATTATTTTTTTATTTTTATAAATTTTAAGTTATTATGCCGGAACTTCTTCTCCAAGCTCTTTAATGGCGGCATTACGCTTCTCCACCTCTTTATTGAAGCAGCTTTCGCATAAAATATCCTCGGTTTTTGGCTCAAAAGATACTTCTGCTTTTTTACCGCAACCAGTACACTTTACCCACCAAGCCGGATGCTTTTCTCTGAGCTGATTTTTGTAAACTGCCGTGCAGACCTTGCATCGCTTCGGAATATTTGTAAGCCCTTTGTCAATAAAAAATTTCTGCTCTCCTGCAGTCCAAATAAACTTGTTTCCGCAGTCTTTGCAGATGAGTGTTCTGTCCTCTAAATCTGATTCTTTTACTTTAGCCACGAAATACTCCGTATTTAGTTGGTTGGTAAGTTAGTTTGTTAGTATTTAGTAGATGATTAAACAATATTTATTATATCAATTCTTTTTCAATCCTGCCACCCAGCCATCCATCCACCCTACTATTATACTACCCTTGTCAATTGAGCTCCTGTTTGCTAGATTAAAAGTGATGCAGGAGAGAAATTATTTCGAATTAGAGAGAAAACAAAACAAGTGGTTTCATGCATATCTTTTGGTAGGAAAAAACAAGGACAGTAAACAAGAATTAATTAATTATATTATAGAAGGCAAGAACTGCCTTCCCGCTGACATTTCAACTGTTACTCCGGAAGAATCGAGCGGAAAACGGGGTGAGATCAAAATTGAGCAGATCAAGGAGCTTCTTCATCAAATTTCACTCTCCCCTCTCGGTAAGTGCCGTATAGCAGTAATTTACAACGCAGAACGGCTGAATCAGTCCTCGGGCAACATACTACTTAAAACTTTAGAAGAACCGGCCGGTGATGTTCTGTTCATCTTAAGTGCGGAAAACAACTCCGTTCTGCCAACAATAAAGTCGCGTTGCCGTACCATATTCGTTCATGACAACACAGAAGAAGATGGCGATCAGGAATATGCAAAGATAGTTGAGAAAAACTTTGTTAAAGCATCGTTTGATCTTGAAAATATTGTTAAAAATAATCAAATAAATGAATTTCTAGACGATATTTTAGATTATTGCCGCAAAAAGATGCTTTCTGGGAAAAAAAGTAATTACGGAAAAGTGATTTATAGGATCGAGGAAGTGAGAAAAGAGATCGCAGGAAACGCCAATCCCCGGCTAGCTTTAGAAAACTTGTATTTGATGCTAAAATCAATAAATCAATGAAAAAAGAAATATACATAAAAGTTAAAAGTGACAATAAAATTTATAAGTCTGATGCTTCTAATTTAGAAGTTATGCCAGGCGACCAAGTTTTATTTGAATTGGAATCAAGCCAAGATACCGGAATCGTTATTGATGAGAACAACACAAAAGATCAGTGTGGGATTGAAAGCGGCGATGGAAAAATAACTATTATACGGAAGTTAACCGAAAAGGATCTCGAAAAGACTGCCGAAATGGAAAAGGAAGCGCTGGGGACTCTTGCTCAATGTAAAGAAAAAATCAGCAAACACGGACTTGAAATGAATCTCCTAGGCGCCGATTTATCCTATGACGGGAAAAAATTAACCTTCTATTTCACCTCACCCGGAAGAGTGGACTTCCGCTCACTTGTACCAGATTTAGCGTCCACTTTTAAAAAACTGATCCGCTTGCAACAAGTTGGGGCTAGGGACAAAGCAAAATGCATAGGAGCCGTTGGAAGATGCGGGCAGGGAGTTTGTTGTAAAAGATTCTTGAAAGGTGACCTCGAAAGCGTCACGATTGATATGGCAACCGAGCAAAATTTGGGCCAAATGGGTTCGACTAGAGTAACCGGAGCTTGCGGAAAACTAATGTGCTGCTTAAAATACGAACTCGACAATTATCAAAAAACCAGGAAGAAAATGCCAGCAATCGGAAGTGAAATTAAAACCCCAGAGGGCACTGGTATCGTCAAGTCACAAAATGTAATAAAAAATACTATTTTAGTAATTCTCAATAAGGATAATCGCATAGTGGAGGTCGATTGTTAGAAGTTGGAATCATAATTTGTTTAGCGATCGTGTTGTTCCTAATTTTGCATAACTTTCCGGGAACTAAAGAGGAAGGAGAAATTGGAGTGCAGACAAGAGAGAAAAAACCAAGCATCTGGAATAAAATTTCTTATAAGAAAAAAAGGAATAATGCTGTAGCAATCCAAAAAGCAATAGACGATGCCAAAGAAGAAATAATTGCGCCGTCCGAAACAGAAACCGCTCAGATAAAATTTAAAGAAGATGATCCGGAAGTAGCAGAATTCTTATATGAAGCAGAATCAGCCATGGAAAAGAGCGATCTGCGGGAAGCGGAAGAAAAAGCGATCTCTGCCCTTTCAAAAAACAAGAAATGTGGAAAAGCATATGAAATAATTGGCACAGTCGCGATGCAAAGAGGATCATTTGATGAAGCAAGGGAGTCTTTTAAAACTGCTATAAAATGTGACCCTGAAATAGGCGAAGCATACTTTGGACTGGGAGAAATTGACCTTAAAACTGAAAACTTTACTGAATCAATTGAAAACCTGCAACGAGCAGTTGCTTTGGACCGGGGCCGTGCTGACTGGTATTGCGAACTGGGAAAAGCATATACCGAAGTCCGTCAGTTCGCCAAAGCGGCAAAGGCATTGAAGCGCGCCGCCAGCTTAGACATTGATAATAAAGAATATAAAGAACTCGCAGCTGAAGCAGAAGAAAAACAACGTGCTCACGCCGCCGCTTTCCGGAAGTAGTATTCAAATGCTTAACCAGTTAGAATAATGCCTTTTTTCGCTATTTTGTTGATATGTAGTTTCTTAGCTTCTCAGCATAATCTTCAACTGTTTTTATCTTTTCCGGTGTTTTCCAATTTTCTTTTGCATAAATCATCATCGGTTTGACCGCTTTTATTCCGGTGCCAAATTTATCCAAAGCTTCCTTAGTTACAGGATAGAGCCAGAGATGAAAATGCTCATCTTTCCTCTCTGGCAACTCCGCCACAATAATATTAACTTGATTTATATTTAAAACCTCGCGCATCCCCTTGCGTAGTCTTACTATTAGAGACATAAACTCTTTTTGTTCCTCCTCGGTAAACTGGTCGATGCTTTTAATGTGTCTATTAGATGAGATGATGATGAATCCGGGTATTGGGATTTCGCAATCCTGATTAACGCAAAAATGCTCTGATTTATAAATCATCCCGCATGGCACCTTGTACTCTCCTGAATCAATAGCACAACTCAAACACTCTTCATTTAAGATGGTTTTATTATTGTAGATGTCAATTATTTCCATAAAACCAATATATCAACAAAAGAAAATATTATCTACAAATCCCAACAATCAAATGTAAATAAAGTGTAGAAAAGAACTATTTATAGCAAATTATCTATTGAGAAGTTTTTCGGCGGAACAACCAAGAAGCAACCGGTAAGGAAACGAGAAGAATACCGATGCTCCATGCAACCGATTTCCAGCCATAATCGCCAATGGGCATACCTAGCATGAGAGAGCGAACGGCTCCGATAACCTGAGTGATTGGTTGATTCTCGGCAAAAACGCGGAGAACCGGCGTCATACCCTCTGTTGGGACAAAAGCGCTGCTAGCAAAAGTCAAAGGGAAAACGAAGACAAATGTTAGCCATTGAACCGCTTCAATACTTTTGGCAATCAGGCCGACAATTGCAGCCAACCAAGAAAAGGCCAAAGTAAAAAGTAGAAGAATCCCACTAATAACCAACCAGTCAGATGCGCTAGCCTCTGGCCTGAAACCCAGAACTAGCCCCGCAAGAATCATTACCACGGTCGAAATGATATTGCGGAAAAGATCGGAAATGACATGCCCATTAAGAACTGCCAGATTAGCCATTGGAAGCGAGCGGAAACGGTCCACTATCCCCTTTTGAAGATCGTTACAAACAGCAATGGCAGTTGTCGTGGACCCAAATGCAACTGTTTGAACGATAATCCCCGCCATTAAAAAATTTAGATAGCTAACGCCCGGAGGCAATGCTCCCGAGACAGCTCCACCGAAGACGGCGACAAATAGAACCAAAAACATAATTGGCTGGAAAAATGTTCCGAGCAGCTGATCCATATTACGCACAATATGGGTGCTGCTGCGCCTGATCATAATAAGAGAATCATTGAATGCTAAAACGATTCTTGGTTTTTTTTCAAATTCTAATTTAACAGTCATTTGTCCTCCTCGGCATCGGCCGCCACTTTTTGTTTGCCCGTCAGAGATAAAAAAACATCGTCGAGAGTTGGCTTATGCACGGCCAAGGAAAGCAATTTGATATCGGCTTTACTCAATCTTTTAAGAATATCTTGAACATCAATATCGGTATCTTCAATAACTGCGCAAATAGTAAAATCTTTCTCGTTTATAGCAGTGGTATATTTACTCAATATTTTTTTAGCCTTTGATAACTTCTCAGCGTCAACCAAGGTAAGTTCCAGCCGGTCTTTGCCAACCTTGGACTTCAACTCTTTTGCTGTTCCCTCGGCAATAACCTTACCGCCGTCAATAACAGCAATACGGTCCGCCAACTGATCGGCTTCTTCAAGATACTGAGTTGTGAGCAATATAGTAGTGCCACTATCTAGTAATTTTTTAATAATCGACCACATTGCCAAGCGGGAACGAGGGTCAAGACCAGTTGTCGGTTCATCCAAAAAAATGATTGGAGGCGTTGCAATAAGACTCACAGCCAAGTCCAAACGACGACGCATGCCGCCTGAATATGTTTTGGTGATCCGGTCGGCGGCATCAAGAAGATCAAATTCTTTCAGTAACTCTTGCGCTCGAGCTTTGGCACTTTCTGGTGTTAGACGATATAGTCTTCCCATCATCACCAAATTTTCGCGGCCGGTAAGCAACTCATCCACCGCAGCAGACTGCCCTGTCAAACCAATAATGCCTCGGACTTGATCAGCCTGTTTTGTAACATCATAACCGCCCACCGAAACTAACCCGCCATCATAAGAAAGCAAAGTACTCATAATCCTAACTATGGTAGTTTTGCCTGCTCCGTTTGGCCCCAGCAAAGCCAACATTGTGCCTTTTTCAACTTGCAAATCGACGCCTTTAAGAACATGGTTCAAACCATAAGATTTGGTCAAATTCTTGACCTCGATGATATTTTGGGGTTCGTTCATACTATTACCATCCTCAATAATTCAACTGCGGTATGTTTCATTATATAAAAGTGCACTAATAAATTCAATAGTCTATTCTAATGGCTTAGTCATGCCTGTTCGATTCCTCATTACTAAAAAACCATCCCGCATAGCTCATCTTCGATGAGCGACGTGGGATGGCAGGATGTAACAACTGAAGTCAGAAACTTTTATGCCATTAATGGATTTTTGCTAGCGATTGTCATATAATTTACACATGAGTACAAAACTTAAAAATCGATATATTCTGATTGCTTTTTCTGCGATCGAGATAGCGATAGTATTGCTGCTGTCAACTGGTATAATTCAGCCAGATTTACGATTTTATTTCTTGGTAGTTTTTGGTTTTGCAACATTGGTTTGTTCTTTGGTCATGAGCGACCAAAAAAAGATGCTCGGATTAAGAATTGATAATATTAAGAGTGCAATGCTTGCAAATTTAGCTTTCGTGATTGTTGGATCGTTATTTATACTTATCGTCCGAGAGTTTAATTTAGTACGCTATGTTCTCGATAACATTCCTCCAGCCAGCTGGTATATATTATATGCCTTGCTTCTTGGGCCGATTCAAGAATTTATTTTCAGAGGATTCTTATTTGCTCGACTTAACAGTAGTGGGATTAATCCTTTGTTCAGAATTATAATAAGCGGCTTACTCTTTGGTTTTATTCATTTAATTTATGGCGACATTTGGACTCTAATTTTCGCAACGATTTTCGGAATTTGTTTAAGCATTATTTATTACTATAAACCCAATTTATATGCCGCAATATTTTCTCATAGCATAATTGGTGCGTTAGCAATCTATCTCAGAATTATATAACAAAAAATGACCAGCCATCGACGGCTGTTCATTTTTTGGCAGGGCCAAGAGGAATCGAACCCCTAATAGAGGTGGCGCCTGTCCGCCGCAGTTACAATCTTGGCAGGGGCTAGAGGAATCGAACCCCTAATAGAGGTTTTGGAGACCCCCGTTATACCATTTAACTAAGCCCCTATCAAGATTGTACATTAACGTAGGCAGGAAGACCCTCGTTATTCCCGCTGCTCGCGAGCGGCGGGATATACCATTTAACTATGGCCCTAAAATGCGCTTGTGCGCAATTATCAATTACCGATAGTCAATGATCATTAAATGAAAATTGAAAAATGATAAATGAAAAATGTAATCGCTTGCGATTACTTCGTCTCTTTGTGTGCTGTGCGTTTTTTATCAACTTTACAATACTTGACCAATTCAATTCTCTTGATGACATCTTGGCCTTTAAGTCTTTTTTCTGTGTGATAATTTCTCGCTTTGCAGTCTGCACATTCGAGAGTTACTAGTTTCCTTGCTTCTTTTGCCATGATTTTTCCTTATATTAAATGGAGCCGAAGGAGGGATTTGAACCCACGACCTACTGTTTATCCCTCACCCTTGGAGCCACCTGGGGGATTTGAACCCACGACCTACTGTTTACAAAACAGTTGCTCTACCACTGAGCTAAGGTGGCACTCAAGGGTGAGGGACTCAACACTGAGCTACTTCGGCAATGGTGCTGAGGGCAGGATTCGAACCTACGAAGGCACAAGGCCGTGTGATTTACAGTCACATGCGTTTGACCACTTCGCTACCTCAGCACATATTTTAATGTCCTTCGACTACTTTTCGAATCATTCGACTCAAATGGTTTACCATGAGCGAGCGAATAAAATGAAGCGAGTCGAATGGAGCCGACGACGGAACTCGAATCCGTGACCTCACCCTTACCAAGGGTGTGCTCTACCAACTGAGCTACATCGGCCCAACTTTGCTCTAGTTTGCGCTAGAGCTACGCTGGGCAAGCAAACTCAGGATGAAATTCACTTGTCCTTCGTAGCCCGGCTACAAGAGGGCGAAGAAGGAAGCTACATCGGCACAGGCGTGAGATCACTCTCAAGCGTAAGGAACAAAAAAATTGTAACATTTTTCTCTAATATTTTCAACCATCAGGTGAGCAGAAACAGCAACAACATTTCTGACATTAACTTGCTATATTCTTTAATTATTTTCTTTCTTCATTTCAATCAAAGTCTCTGCAGCCAAAATACCTCTTTCTACCTTGTCTCTCAATCTTTCTGCAGTGGCGATATTACTCCTTGCCTCTTCAGTCGCCTCTCCAGTCTGCGCCCTCTGTATTGTATCTTCAAAACTTTTCCTCACTATCGTCGCCGCCTCAACATACTTCCTTAATTCATCGACAGATTGCTCAAAAATATTCGCATCCACTCCGTTAAGATCAAGCCCTCTCTTTTTTAATTTCCCCTCCCACAATTCTGCTTCTGTATCCGGACCCTTCATCGATCGGATAAAATCCGCTTCGCCTCTGTATTCACCAATCATGTTTCCCCCCATGCTATTTTAAGAATTCTTCCATTTTTTCTTCCGAGCCGTTTACCATTTTATCTAAATGTTTTTTGCCTAGTTCTAAGGAGGATTTTTCCAGCGGATCAGAGCCGTGGAAGTTCACAAAATCATCATCTTCGGTAAGGGTAACCGCCCTAGATTTCGCTTCTTCTTCCGGATGACAAGCCCATAATAGCGATGTTTCGCCCTCATCGGCATGTGCTATGTGGTCAGTCATCTCGTATGGATTTATAAATAAAACTTTTTCATCCCCCTCTGCAATTTCGGTTAATTTTGCAACTTGGTTACTCCCGCCATGTCCCGTAACAATAATAACTTTTTTAAATCCCTGATCTTCCAAGTTCTGAACTACTGAAAGAATAATTTCTTTAAATAAATCGGGCTTAACAAAATACAAATTACCTAAAAGTGCCTTACCCAATCTTTTGTCCATCCCTCTAAGTTCTTTGCCATCGATGATTTTTGTCCCGTATGCGCCCAAATAAATGGGCGGCAAAACATATCCCTCATATTTTTCAGCTAAAATCCGGCAGATTTTTTCCGCTACCATAAAATCTGTCTCGATCGGCAAATGATTTCCATGCCACTCTATTGTCCCGAGCGGCACATAAGCAATCCCCTTTTTCACAAATTCCTCATATTCCTTCAATGATGTAGTTTTCATAATTTTTATCCTTTTTACATTTTAATATTACCTGAATTAATAATTCACTGCCAATTATATGAATACTACTAGCTAAACGCCGGTGGTATTTATATATTCACGGATTCACACCCTACTTCAACAAACTAGTTTGTTGAAGTAGGAATAATCAAGGTTCTTTATTGCCTATCATATGGCTCCGGGATAGTGTGATTTGAACGGATTCTCCTTCTCAGCCAAAATCGTCTCGTGTTTGAACTTATATTCTAAAACAATTTCCATGAGCTTGATTCCACCGGAATCCAGACATTTTTGAGCATTTGTGATTGTCCCGGTAGAGGTGCCAATCAATTCCTGAATTTTTAGATAATTAAAGTTCTTTGCCAGCATCCGCATGATGTTTAACCTCTGTCCCAAATACGCTTGCTCGGACTCAGACAGGAACGAGTGAAGAAACAAAGTCAAATCCTCCTTTGTTCTAATTAAATTTATAATATCCACCAGAGTTTCAAACTGCTCTTTCCTCAATTCCTCATCATTGATGTTCGCAATTCTTTTCATAATCTCCTTTTATAAATTTGGATTAATTATTCAATATTATATTACACCATATTAACCCTACTTCAACAAACTAGTTTGTTGAAGTAGGGTGCCTAATCATATTTTACTGGATCTAAAGGAATTTAAGAAAGATTGGGTTGGGAGTAGTACAAAACTTCCATTCGGGCGATTTCGGATTTGGAATTAGAGCTGCATAAAGCGACTATTTTTTGCTCTATCAATCTTTAAAAGTGGTTGTGTTTGTGCTATTTTCTTTTTGTAGAGGCGTACTGCTCTCCTTATTCTAATAATAAGGAGATAGCCATGTCAGAAAAGACCGGAAAAGAAGAGCTGAAGAGTGCTTTCACCAGGACACTTCGGGAAAGAAAGCCTCGAATCCGTAAACAGTTCGGAACGAAACCAGATTGCATCCCCGTCGGGTGTTTACCGCCCGGAAAATTGATAAGTGTTCCCGTCTATAAACGACGATAGGAACAGCTATCAGCCCCACCGGTTCGGCTTTGCCGGTGGGGATCATTTTTACTTAAGGGTTTTTTGCCCGTAGTACAAAACTTCCATTCGGGCGAGGGCAGACTTGGGATTAGAATCGCTTAAATATTCAACCACTTCCCCACTCTCCGGATCTTCAAAAAATATTGAGTACTTTCCTTTGTTCTTATTGTAAATGCAATCAGGAAAAAGCTAAATCAGGTACATGAGCCCGATACCAATAGCAATCAGAATAGTGCCAATAATTTTTTGAGTGATTCTGTTTCGTTCGTTCAAGAAAATTATCCCAGCCAACAAAGTAATTATTAAAGACACTTGAGTAACAGGCACCACCTTTGACGCTTCACCGGTTTTAAGAGCATAGAACAGCAGTAGCTCAAAAAAACCGTAAATAATGCCCGAAATAATAAGCCCCCACTTTTGGATTCTTAGTTCATCTACAACCTTTTTCGGCTTAAATCCCAAAAACATAAAACTAATGAGGCCGATCAAAAGAAATTCCAGAGAAGCTGCTGCAGATTCAGGAAAATCTTGAACTGTAAGTTTAGCGAACACAAATGCAATTACGGCAAAAAAAGTACTCAAAACCGTTAAGTAAGCGCCTTGATTGATTTTAATTTTCTTCTTCTCAAACAAAGCAACTACAACACCGGCAATAATAAATAATATTGCAATGATTTTTGAAAAACTTATCGCCTCAGCAAACACAAAGAGTCCGCCAAATAAAATAAAAATATGCCTTGTTTGATTTATAATTTGATATTCAGAAACATCAATCTTTTTTATCGCAATGAAAGAAAACCAATCGGCCAAAAAAGCAAAAACAACAATTCCAAAAAACTACACCATAAAAAAACACGGCAAGAATGACGAGTAAACGATTAGATTAGATTATTTCAATATATTTTAGAGCAGTTTTTTAACTGTCTTTTCTTCGAAGCATCTCAAGCTCTAGAACAATGTAACCCAAAGCAAGGATAATTAATCCACCGATAACTTTAAACGAAGGAAAGTAAAAACCGGCATCAATTGCGAAGATGTTGAACATCCATGCAGCCGATCCGTAAACAAAAATTATTACCCCCATAATAATCAGCAAGACGGCCACTCCGTAAAACGAATGATCAGAACCCTTTTTTGAGAACATTTTTCCTCCTTGCCCCGTGTAATTACGCGAATGCGAAAATATTACTATGGGGCGTAATATTAATTAGTTTTATTATATCACAAATATTTTTTCAAATTGTGTAATCTGATGGTCGGGGAAAGAGGATTCGAACCTCCGGTCTCGGGACCCCCAGCCCCGCGCTTTAACCAGCTAAGCTATTCCCCGATTTCAGTTATATTTAATCATTATTTATAATTCGATTCAAATAAAAAATGGGCCGCCGGCTAAGATAAATTGGTCTTCTTTGCTAAGTGGGTAGTCGCACGAACCGGCCACGGCCGGCTCAAATATTGACCCAACCCCTCACCCTTCCGATAATGAAATTCACTGCAGGAAGGGTGAGGGGCGCCCGCATCAATTAAGATGAAGGACCCTTTTGTGAAATATTAACAGCCCAATTTAAAGTACCGACGAACCCACTTATATTATACACCTTGGTACAATGTCAGACCAAACAAAACAATGGTTGCAAGCCCTTGCTCTAGTCTGGTAAAATTATAGCAACAGGAATTTTTTTATGGCAAATGAGATTTTGGTCCGTTCAGCGCTCTTGACCACAAACGAAAAACTGCCTGATAGGTTTTTATTTTCAGGAAAAGTAGAAGCGGAAAGCTGCAAAAACTGTTTTCTCTTCTATCTTTTTGAGATTTCCACACCTTGGTCATCTTCTTGTGTCAAAATTAAAAAAAATGTATTAGATATTATTCAGAAAAACTTTCATCCTCGTGATTGCAGTGATGCAGAGAGTATTTTTGAAAGAATCCTTCAGGAAATAAACCAATCCCTAAACTCTCTCGCCCAGAAAGGGGAAAATAGCTGGATCGGAAACCTAAACTCCATTATCGGCCTTGTCATTGAGAATGACATCAACATCGCTCAGGCGGGCAGATTTTCGGGATACATTTTTAGAAAAAGCCGGATTTCTTCTTTAACTGAAAATTCCCACCTAAAAGAAGAACCGCATCCATTGAAAACATTTTCAGACATTACTCAGGGAAGACTGGTTGCCGGTGATCGTGTTGTTTTCGGAAACATCGAACTATACAACCATTTTTCACTGGACCGGATCAGAAAGACTGTCGAGGAGCTTTCGGCGAACGAGGCCTTGCAGGAGTTTTATCATGCCTTAAAACGAAACAAAATTTTAACTGTCAACTCCATCATCATTGAAGCTAAATCACTCGAAAAAATGCCGGATGAAGCAAGAGTTGATTTGCCGGAAATAATCACTCTGGACAAGCAGGAAGAAAGTATGGCTACTGTTATGGCCAAAAAATATTCTCCGGTCGTAAAAAGTTTTTATGATAAAACAAAAAAACATTTGGCAGGAGCTAAGAAAAACCTGTCCGAACAAATTAAAAATAAAAGAACGAATAGCCAGTCTCTCGGAGAGAATTCGAAGGGTAAGGGTTTTTTAAGTAGTAGCGCAAGAAATATTGGAAGAGGGCTTGGTGCTATGAAGGAAAAAATTGCTCCTCAAATTGAGAAATTAGGCAAAAGCAAACAATTCCAGAAAATTAAAATTAAAACTTTCCCCCACACCTCCAAAACAGCCGGTGGAACGACCAAGTTCTTCCAAAAGCTCTCTTTTATTCCCGCTCTTATTCAGCAGTTGCTGCTAAAGAAGAACCGGAAATATCTATATGGAATATTAATTATTCTTTTTGTCTTTATTGGTTACCTAAAAATTAACGCCAATAATTCAAACCGGACTGACAAAAAACAGGAGCAACAACTGGCGCTATCATACGATAAAGCAAAAGAAGCGTATGCAAAAGCAAAAGACGACTTAGCGTTAGGCAGGAACTCAGATACCAAACCGCTCGAAGATGCATTGGCACTGGCGGTAGAATCGCAGAAATCCCCCTCCAACAAGAACAAAGCTATTGAATTGACCAAAGAAATTCAAACCTCCCTCGACCAAACTACTAAGACAAACCGGCTTTATGGTCCAAAACCGGTTTTTTCTTTCAATGATAGTGTGGGCAGGGTTGTGCTGACAGGGTTGGACATTTATGGATTTGATTCTGACGGTAAAATATATACCGCAAATGTTGCCGATAAGGAACCGCGACTTGTCGCCTCAATTGGTAAGGAAAACGGCAATGTTATTTCGGCAAATTTTTCCTCGTCAAAAAATAAAATATTTATCTATCCCAGCAGTAACAAAATGATCGAGTACGATATTACCTCGAAAACTCAAGGAGAAATGAAAGTGACAGATGGGTCTGGTAAATGGGAAGACGCAAAAGCAATCTCGAGCTTCGTAACCAATGTCTATCTCTTGGATTCCGAAGCAGGCGAAGTTTGGAAACATGTGGAAACGGAGACGGGCTATGGCAAAGGCACCTCATATGCAAATGCCAATAAAACGAGCTTACGAGGAGCCGTTGACCTGGCTGTTGATGGAAACATATATGTGCTATTAAACACTGGTGATGTTGTAAAATTTATTAAAGGCACCTTGGATCAAGGATTTTCCCTGAAAAATATCCCTGCCAGCAACAATAAAGTTGAAATTCCTACAAAAATATATACCGACGCAGACACAAACTACATATTTATTCTCGATAAAAAAACAAACCGGATTTTGAAGTTTGATAAGAGTGGAAACTATGTTAACCAAACAGTTTTGGATAATATGCCGATTGATGACTTTGTTGTAAATGGCAAAGTGCAAAAAATGTGGATCCTTTCTGGTGGAAAAATTTTCGGAATAGACCTCTAGGATATATGAAATTAAAAAAAACCGCCTTTTAACTGAGGCGATTTTTTAATTGTAATTCGCTTCAATTCGTAATTCGTATTGCTACATCTTCTCCGGCGCCTCAATACCACAGATTGATAGTGTATTTGCAAGAATATATTTTGTCGCCATAACCAAAGATAGGCGAGAGGCCGAGAGTTTTTTATCAGTTCCGATTACTTGGCAGTTAGCATAAAAATCATGGAATAAGCTGGCGATTTTATAAGCAAAATGGGGGAGTGCCTGAATTTGAAAATCAGTAACAGCAGTATTTATAAGTCCGGAAAAATTAATTAATTCTTTATAGAGAGCAACCTCTTTGTCGTTTTTCAAGAGTTTTAGATCTACTTCCTCTAATTTCTCTACCGCACTCTCCCCCGCCTTGGCCAAAATACTGCAAATTCGAGCATGCGCATACTTTATATAGTAAACAGGATTTTTTTCCGATGTATCGGCAGCCAATTTTAAATCAAAATCAAAAGGCGTGTTGGAATTTTGCGCCAAAATAAAGTATTTAAATGCATCCGGCTCTACCCCACTCTCAATTACTTGCCGGAGTGTGACAAAATTTCCCAACCGCTTTCCCATACTGACTGATTTTCCTGCTTTCTTGAGCCGGATATATTGATAAAACAACACTTCTATCTGATCTTCTGCATGGCCCAACGCCTTCATGGCAACTTTGAACCTAGGAAGATGGCCATGATGATTAGCGCCCCAAACATCAATTAACCTGTCGAATCCTCTTTCAAATTTATCTATATGATAGGCAATGTCATCTGCAAAATAGGTCGGCGTTTTGCCATCACTTTTAACCAGAACGGACTCTTTATCTTTTAATTCAGGATCTTCTGGATTTTTAAACCAAAGTGCACCTTCCTTGCTCACAGTAAAACCTTTTTCTTTCAAAGTATTGATCGCTTTATCCGACTTACCACTATGTTGGAGATCGCTTTCATAGAACCAATTATCAAATTTTATTCCTATTAATTCAGAATCTTCTCGAACTGATTTAATTGTATAGCAGAGTCCTTCTTTAATAAAAAATTCAATCAACTCTGATTCGTCTTTAATTTTTGTTAATTCTTCCTTTTTATCTTTCTGAATTTGCTCTGAAATTTCTTTAACATATGGCGCTGGATATCCGTCAGCCGGAAAATCCAACCCTTTGTCCTCTTTTTTAGCGAACCAATAATAGAGGGATCGGCCAAAACGCTCTATTTGCAGTCCCATATCATTCACATAAAATTCTCTTCCGACCTCATACCCAAGAAACTCTAGTAGCTTTGCAACTGTTTCTCCAATCGGTCCGCCTCGAGCATTTCCCACATGAAGAGGTCCCGTCGGGTTTGCAGAAATGTATTCCACCTGAATTTTTTGCTTTTTTTTGCTTCCTCGGCCATAATTCTCTTTTTCAGCTAAAATTCTCATTATCTCAGCATAATAAATTTCTTCCTTAATAAAGATATTAATAAATCCCGGACCGGCAATTTCCACTTTTAAAAAATCTTTAACCGGTTTCATCAGTAGAGTAATTTTCTCGGCAACTTCCCGTGGGTTTGCCCCGTCTCTGCCCGCAATCATCATTGCAATATTTGTGGCAAAGTCCCCCATTTCAGGTTTTGGCGGTGTCTCAATGCTAAAATTCTGCGGAATACTAAAGTCAGCTTTTTTAACAGCTTCAATAATTTTTTCTCTTACCAGTTCTTTCATTTGTTTTGGCTACTTAATTTTGTATACTTTTTTCTTTCCAACCTGAATGATCATTCCAGCATGTGTTGCAATGTCCGACTTTGGATCAGTTATTTTTGCACCGTCAATTTTTACTCCGCCTTGTTCGATCAATCTTTTTGCTTCAGAGTTAGAACCGGCAGCACCAACCTCAATCAAGAACAAGGGCAACTCATAATTTCCGCTAATCTTCACTTCGGGGATATCTGTTGGCAGCTCTTTTTTCGTAAAAACATTTTTAAATTCCTGTATGGCTCCTTCAGCATCCTTCTCGCTATGATATATTTTAACGATTTCGAAAGCCAATTTCTCTTTTATGTCTCTCGGATTTGTTCCCTTCTTAAGATCTTCCTTGTGCTTCTCAATTTCTTTGGCCGGCAAATCTGTACACAAATTGAAATACTCTATTATCAATGAATCCGGAATAGACATTATTTTGCCGAATTGAGAATTGGCGCTCTCAGTAATCCCAACATAATTATCGAGCGACTTGCTCATTTTTTCTTTTCCATCCAGCCCGACCAAAAGCTTTACCATAATAATATCCTGTGGCTCTTGCCCCATCTTTTTTTGCAGAGATCTACCGGCAAGAATATTAAATTTCTGATCTGTTCCGCCAAACTCAACATCGGCTTTTAATATGACTGAATCATAGGCCTGCATTATTGGATAAAGGGTTTCCTGAATTCCAATATCACTTCCGGACTTAAGCCGTTTTTCAAAGTCGTCTCTTTCAATAATTTGAGCAACCGTAAACAAAGAGCATAATTCTAAAATCTCGGAAAATTTCATCTTCGAATACCATTCTGAATTGTAGCGGATTTCGGTCTTTTTAATATCGAGGATTTTCCCCACCTGATCAAAATATGTCTTTGCATTTTTAGCAATTTCTTCGTCAGAAAGAATGGGACGGGTTTTGTTTCTACCTGAAGGATCTCCAATTTTTGTCGTGTAATCCCCGATTAAAAAAATGATCTTATGTCCTTCGTCTTGAAGTTGCCGTAGTTTTCTTATGGCCACGGCATGACCAATATGGATGTCCGGCCTAGTCGGATCTACACCCAGTTTAATCCGCAGCTTCCTGCCCGATGACAACTTTGTCTTTAGTGACTTTTCGTCTATTATTTCCGCAACACCTTTTTCAAAAAAATCTTTGTCCATGCTGTCCCTTTATTAATTGTGCATGCAAGCGGTTGACATGCAGGAGTTTTGCAATTATAATTCTCTCGTTTTCTTTTTAGATTCGTTTTCTGTTTACATACTATCAAGCGAAGCATATAATGTAAAGAAAGGAGGTGGCAAATTTATGAATAAATTTTTAAATTTTTTGAAGCACCCATTCAAAAAAAACTTTCGCAATATTATCCCATCTAAAAAATTGAAGAAATTCAGCTGGAAACGGTTTTCTTCATATTTTCTCTATGCCGCCGTTGGTCTTATTTTTATTATCGCGCTCTCCTTTGCATGGTTTGCTAAAGATTTACCTACCCCCGGCAAAATTGCCAACCGAAAGGCAACAGAATCAACCAAACTTTATGACAGAACCGGTAAAATTTTGCTCTATGAAACCGGAGATGAAAAAAGAACAATAGTTACAACTGATCAACTGCCTCAGAACCTAAAAGAAGCCACGGTAGCAGTTGAGGACGCAAATTTTTATCGCAACCATGGCTTTGAAACAAGATCAATAGTTAGATCTGTATTCAATAAATTAACTGGAAAAACGGCCAACATCCAAGGCACGTCCACTATAACTCAACAATATGTCAAAAACGCCCTCCTAACTTCTGACCGTTCGATTATCAGAAAAATAAAAGAGCTCATTCTTTCCATTGAATTAGAGTTTATGTACAAAAAGGAAGACATACTAACAATGTACTTAAACGAAATTCCATATGGCAACTCTACGGCCGGTGCTGAAGCCGCCGCAAAAATGTATTATGGTAAACCAGCCAAAGACTTAACTTTAGCACAAGCCGCAACTTTAGCTGCTATTCCACAAGCGCCAACTTATTTCTCTCCTTATGGCACACACACAGATAAATTGATTAACAGACGAAATTATGTCCTAGACCGCATGGTCACAACGGGAAAAATATCAAAAGAAGATGCTGAAAACGCCAAGAAAGAAGACACTATCACATTGGGACAAGCGTTAAAACCGAGAAAAGATGCCATTTTAGCACCTCATTTCGCCATGTATGTGCTCGAGCGTGTTGCCCAACAATTCGGGGAAGACAAAGTTCAAAAAGAAGGATTGAAAATCATTACAACGCTCGACTATGAAAAGCAAAAAGCCGCTGAAGAATCTGTCGCTTCCGGTGTAAAGAAAATCAACCAGTACGGAGCAAGCAACGCCGGCCTCGTTGCCACCGATCCAAAAACAGGACAAATCCTTGCTATGGTCGGATCAATTGACTATTTTAATACCGAAATTGACGGCAATGTTAACATTACCGATTCACTAAGACAGCCAGGTTCATCCTTCAAGCCGTTTACTTATGCTACTGCTTTTAAAAGACCTGAATTCTCCCCTTCCAGAATTCTATTTGACTATCAAACCGACTTCGGCGGCGGATATGTTCCAAAGAACTACGACGGATCATTTCGTGGACCATTAACAATGAGACAATGTCTGGATAACTCTTTAAACATCCCTGCCGTTAAAACAATGTCTTTGGTCGGGATGGACAATGTTATTAAAACGGCGCAGGATATGGGCATTTCCTCCCTAAATCAGAGAGATCGCTATGGATTGTCCCTAGCTCTTGGAGTTGCCGAAGTGAAGCCGGTTGAGATGGCCGGCGCATTCGGCGTATTTGCCAATGGGGGCCTCAAACAAGACGTTAGAAGTGTTATAAAAATCACCGACGCCAAGGGAAAGGTTCATTACGATTTTGATCAGAAAAAACCAACCGGCCAACAAGTGCTAGATCCCCAGGTTGCCTATGAGATGGCGCATGTTTTAAGTGATAACAACGCCAGAACTATGGTATTTGGAGCCCGTTCACAACTTTATTTTCCAGGACGGCTTGTTGGAGCCAAGACAGGTACCACTTCAGATAACAAGGATGCTTGGACTGTTGGTTTCACCCCCTCTATCTCGGTTGCGGTTTGGGTTGGAAACAATAATGGAAAAATAATGAAAGGGGGCGCCGACGGTTCAGTTGTAGCAGCCCCAATGTTTCATACCTTCATTGAAAAGGCACTGGCTGGCACACCGGCAGAAGAATTTACCAAACCAGACGGAATACAGACCTTAACCGTTGCCAAATATACAAATAAATTACCCGGGGATGCAACAAGGGAAACAACAACTGACATTTTTGCCACATGGCAGATTCCAACCGAAAAAGATGATACCTCTATCACCGTTAAAGTTTGCAAATCAAACGGAAAACTAGCTCCAGCCGATATGCCAGCCAATCTAACCGAAGATAAAACCTTTTCCGGTGGAGTTCATTCGGAGCGGCCAGATAATCCAAGCTGGGAAAATCCGGTCCGCGCCTGGGCTGAAGCTAATGGCTATGGATCCTCCTCGCCGCCAACGGAATACTGTTCCGTTAGTGATTTAGCGCCAACCGTTGAAATAGTTAGCCCAATAAACGGAGCATCTGTTTCTGGTAATACTGAGATCACCACCTCCTATACTTCTGTCGCCAATATAATATCAGTGGAATTTTTCATTGATGATGTATCAATCGGCAGTATTACTTCGGCACCATTTACAAAAACATATGACTTTACCACTGCGGGAAGCCACAAAATTTCTGTCATAGCGACAGATGAAAATGGTTCAACTGCGAGAAAAGATATTATAGTAACGAAGGCCTCAACCCCTCCGCCCGCTAACAGCAATGCAAACGCCAATACTAATGGTGCACACTAACTGAACAAATTAAGAAGTTCGTTTATATTTCTAAAATTTTCTGCCGTTTTATAACCCAACGAAGTGGATTCCTTTTCCCGTTCCTTTGACCTTGTTACTTTTCTTATTTCTCCCGAAAGGCCAACCTCACCAAAAAGACATAAATTTTTGGAAAGTGGCTTGTTTTTGTAGGAAGATATTATGGCAGCGCAGACAGCCAGATCAATTGCCGGTTCAGAAAGCTTCATCCCACCTACAATATTGATGTAGATATCATAATTGCCCAAGTTGACCGGAGTCTTTTTACTAATGACAGCAGAAAGCAGGTTCAATCGGTTCAAATCAAAACCGGAACTTGTTCTTTTTGGATAGCCAAAATGTGTCGGAATAACAAGTGCCTGAACTTCTACCAAGATGGGTCTGGTTCCCTCCACTGTGGCAGTTACTACACTCCCAGCTGCACTTTGTGTTTCCGCCAAAAATAGTTCAGAAGGATTTTTTATTTCAATAAGACCTTTTTCCTGAATTGAAAAAATACCGACCTCATTGGTTGCCCCAAAACGGTTTTTTACACCACGCAATATTCTGGCGTCATGGAACCTCTCCCCTTCCAAATAAAGAACCGCGTCAACTAAATGCTCAAGCGTTCTTGGGCCTGCAAGAGAACCTTCTTTTGTAACATGTCCGACAATAACAATCGAAATGCCCGTTCTTTTAGCTAACCGTTGCAGGAATATTCCACATTCTCTAACCTGCACCATTGATCCAGGGGTGGAAGGATATTCCGATAAATAAACGGTTTGGATCGAATCAATAATGACTAAATTTGGTTTGTTTTTTAAGATTTCTTTTTCGATTGAAAGCAAATCTCCGTCAGCGATTAACTTTAATCCAGAGGGATTTAGTTTTAGCCGGTCAGCTCTGCCTTTTATTTGACCAAGGGACTCTTCGGCTGATACATAAAAACAATTTTTTATGGTGTCGCAAATTTGAAGCAACAATGTTGATTTGCCGATCCCCGGCTCACCGCCTACAAGGATCAAAGACCCAGGAACAATACCTCCGCCAAGAACACGATCAAATTCCCCTATTCCTGTTTTCATACGCTCGTTTTTTCCAATTGAAATATCGGACAAATTTGAAACTTCAACATCTTTAACATTTTTAGAACTAGTGCTTCCCTCTGGCACAGTGATTTCTTTTAAAGAATTCCACTCGCCGCAAATAGTACAACGCCCTGACCACTGAGTAAAGTCATTACCACAATTTTCACATAAATATACTTTGTTAGCTTTTTTCATTTAAATTTCACAGGGCTTAAAATCGACCAGTTTAAGGTCAAGGTTGCTTTCGCCTTTCCAATTATTGATATCTATAGTAAAAGCCAGGTCATACAAAATATTACTTTTTATTTCTTTTATGCTACTTGAGTCAGTGAAGTTAAAACAAACCGTTCTAAATATTCTGTCGCCATATTTAATTTGAGCAGACATGTGCTTTTGGGTTGATCCAATTAAACGCGGAGAAACGATCTCAGCATTTTTTACCATAAAAACCGGTCTCGCGTTCCCCATTCCAAACGGCTCAAATTGTGATATTTTATCACACAAACTTGTTTTTAATTCATTTGGTTTTATTTCGGCGTCAACTTTTATTTTTTTGACCAAATTTTCCGGCTTAATAAAATTGTTGGCGAAGTCGACAACAAATTTAAAAAACTTTTCAAAGTTTGTAACCGAGAGTCCGGCTGCTCCTTTGTGTCCCCCGAATTTTTTAATATAATCTTTTGCTTTTTCAAAAATCTCAACTATATTCACACCTTCAACACTTCTGGCGCTTCCAATATAAATGTCATTGTCTTTTGCAAATAAGATTACTGGGCGAGAGTATTTTTCAACCAAATGGCTGGCAGATGGACCAATCACTCCCTTAAGCCAATCGCCTGCTACAATGATAATATTGTTTTTATAGAGTTCTTTTTTTTCAATTTTCTCTATCGCAGATTTTTCGACAGTGTTCATGGCGCGTTGGCGGTCCTCATTTTTCTCGTTCAGCCACATCGCCAGCTCTACAGCTTCGTCTTTATCCTCTGTGATTAAAAGTTCATACGATTTGGTAGCATGATCAATCCGGCCGGGGGCATTTATCCGCGGAGCAATTTTAAACCCAACGGTATAAGCGTTTATATCTTCTTTTTTAATACCGGCTATTTTAATAAGTTCTCGCAAACCAATATTTCGGGATATTTTCATAATAATTAAACCGTAATGAGCCAATACCCTATTTTCTCCGATCAAGGGCACCACATCTGCAATAGTGGAAATTGCCACCAAATCCAAGTTCGACTTTAAAAATTCTGTGTCAATTTCTTTGGGAAATTCTTTGCCTAACGCTTGCGCCAGCTTATAAACAACTCCGCACCCGCAAAGTTCCTTGAATGGGTACTTATTTCCCTTAATTTTGGGGTTGATAACAGAGAGCGCATTTGGAATTTCTTCCGCCGGAATGTGGTGATCAGTGATAATTAAATCGATATTTTTTTCTTTGCAATATTTTGCTTCAACAAAGTTTCTAATTCCCAAATCGGCCGTAATGATCAAACTGCATTTTTTGGAGATTAAAATATCGATCCCCGATTTTGACAGACCATAACCAGATTCCCTGTTTGGAATATAGACATGCGATTTAAGACCGATTGCCTTTAATGTCTTATATAGTAAGGCGGCAGCCGGAATTCCATCAGCATCATAATCAGCAAAAATACCAACCGTTTCTTTTTTTTCAACTGCCAGCTTGATTCGCTCGACTGCTTTTTTCATTCCCTTTAGCAAATATGGATCGGGTAAATCCTTTCCAAAATCAGGATTAAAAAATGACTCTTTTTCAGCGGGATCAATCCCTCGGTTAAAAAGAAGCTGGTCAATTAGATCGTCATATTTTCTTGGTTGTATTTTCCACTCTGCCATATGCCCATAATAGCAGAAGGATTATCAATTCACCAAACAATTAACACCGAATTTTTTAAGATCTTTTGCTAAAGATTGTAAGGGCAATCCGACAACATTATCATAATCACCATCGATTCTATTGATTAGCTTTCTGCCTAGCCCATTTATTGAATAAGATCCCACTCTATCAATCGGCTCGCCGGTTGCAACATATTCATCAATTTCATTCTCTAATAATTTATTAAAATAAACTTTGGTCTCTACTGCGTTAGTTAACTTCTTACCGTTTTTGGTATCCAAAATTGCATAGCCGGTAAAAACAGAGTGAGATTTTCCGCTTAAACTTTTTAACATTTCTTTTGCTCTAACTTTGTCCCCTGGTTTTCCGAGTACCTTGCCTTGAAATGATATTAGAGTGTCCGCTCCAATAATTATTGCATCCTTGTATTTAAACGCAATATCTTTAGCTTTTTCTTCTGATAAATATTTAACCAGATCTTCAGGTTTTAAATCCAATGTCATATCCTCTTCGTAATTACTGGTTTCAACCCGAAAAGGAATATTTGCTCGTTTTAATATTTCTTTGCGTCTGGGCGAACTTGACGCTAAAATTATCTTTCTCATTTCTCACTTTCTGATCCAGCAGAGCCGTTTTTTAATCTTCTCTTATATTTTTCCAAAGCATGATCGAGTGCTTCTTCTAGGTCAATGTTTAAGGTGTTAGCAACTAAAATTAAAGAATAAAATGAATCGCCCAACTCGTCCTTTAGCTCTGGAGTATATTTTAATTGTTTCCTGCCATCGTCAGTGCTCTTTAAAACTTCTTTTGACACTTCTCCAATTTCAGAGACCAAGTCGAGCAAAACATATTCGGTTATATTTTTAAAACCATTTTCTTCGCAAAACTTTTCAACTTTTTCTTGTAATTTTTTCATAATTTTATTTCCTCTGCTATTTTGTCATAGTTCTGCTCCGTAGAGTCAAAAATTATCTTTGGTAAACTGGAACTTTCTAAATGCTCCAACAATTTTCTCTGTGTGCCTATATAATGCTGATTAATTTCTTTCTTTGAACCATGGGTAGCGAGATGAGATCGCCATGCCGAATCACGATGCTTTGCGGCGTTTGCAATTCTTTCAGGGATCTCTTTCTCGTCTATTTTCAGAAATACAATTGTCGGATTATGCTGTAATAATATTTTTTCTAGCTCTTTATATTTTTCAACCGTACTATTAGAAATAGCCATGGCGGTCAAATGCAATCTATCAAATATCACAACATCATATTCTTCGCTAAAAACATCTTTTACCAGCTTTGTCAGATGATCCAAAAATATTTCCGGCTCAAACTTACCAAGAACGGGCATCAGAGTCTGACCTTCATCAACCAATTTACAGTTGAGGTTTTTTTTCGCACAAATATTAGCCAATTTATTGGCTAAAGTCGTTTTACCGCTTGCAGATGTTCCCTCTAGAATTATTATTTTCATTCTACTCTTACTCTACTCGTCGTAATTCCATTTTTCAACCAAAAAAAGACCGCCCAAACAGTCTTTCGTTAAAATAAATATTTCGGCTAAGCTAAGCCGGTTTTTCTTCAAGCTTGGTTACTCTCACATCAAGGTTTTTAACATCTATCCGGTGAGCCAAAATAATATTATCCAAGGTTTCTATAATTTCTTTCTGACCTTTTTCAATCCTAAGTATTTTTGATTCTAGACCATCAAAGCGTGTATCCGCTCGTTCAAACTTTTCGTCAATTTTATCAAACTTTTCGTCAATTTTTCTAAAATTGCCGTCAATTCTGGAAAATTCTTTTTGAATCATCATTCCAAGATCGTCAATTGTAATTCCGGATTTTTTCATAGTGTTATTATTATATTCTGTTCTCGAATTTTGTGTCAAACCGGACTTATCCACTTTCTATTTAAAATACGCCCAGCCGTCGATGCGAAGGTCTATATATTCCTTAACCGCATCTCTTCGCGCAACCAAAACCATTTTTAAATTATCTAACTGTTTAGAAGAAGAGCGAAGTGAATTTAACTTAACATAGAAACCTGCTTCGGTATGAAGGTTGACATCAAAAGTAGTTTCATCAACCTCAAAATATGTCGGCTTAATATTTACCGTATTAAAAAACTGGCTCTGGATGTTTGTGATAAAGGCAACGAAACTTGCTGAGAGTAAATTTGATCCGACTTGTACTGGAATAGCCCTTTTGTCTACAACTTTAGGCAGATCAAAAATTTCGTCGGTATTTAATTTCTTCGCAACAGCGCCTTGGGAACTGATCAAATATACCCCATCTCCGCTCTGCCAAAGCATTTTCCCTTCGTGCTCCAAAACAACTATTTTTACTGCATTTGGGATGCCGCGATAAATTTCAATATTTTTTATTTCCGGATTTTCTTTAAAAATCTGTTTTTTTGCGTTGCCCACACTGAAAAGTAAAATATTTTGTTTCTTTGAAATAACAGAAGATATTTTTTCGGCAGGCACCATTTTATTGCCTTCGACAATTATGTCATTTATCAAAAATTTGCCCGAGAAAAATAAATAGTAAATAGCTACGCAAAGAACTATTATCCACAACAAAGTTTTAAATGGAAATTTAGGGAGTTTAAATTCTTTTTTTTGCTTAATTTCAGCACCCTTAAAAATAGAAGGCCGGCGAAATTTACGATGCCCCCCATAAAGTTGTCTTCTGTAATCTTTTCGAAAATTATTTACCATTTGCCTATATATTCAACTTCCTCTTCAAGTTCTATATTGTATTTGTCCTTAACAAGTTCTTTTGCTTTTTCAGCTAACTGCCGCACATCTTTAGCAGTTGCACCCTTGCGGTTTACGAGGTAGTTGGCATGCGCTTTAGAGAATGACGCTCCACCGATTTTAAGTTTTTTAGCTCCAGCTTGGTCCAATAAGTAACCAGCCGAATTTTCCCGATTGGTTGATGGATTCTTAAAGAAACTGCCTGCACTTTTTTCGCCAACTGGCTGGCTTTGTTTCTTTTTTTGAAGGTTTTGCTGCATAAGACCCAGGATTTCATCTTTTCTTCTTTTAACTAGCTGTAATTTCACAGTTAAAATCACTGGTTTGGATTTTGATGAGATGAATTCTCTTTTTAATTTGGATGAACGGTATTGAAATTCAAACCATGGCGCTTCTTTCTTCACCACCATCATCTTGTCATCTTTCGGCATAAGAAGTATGACTGATTTTACAAAGTCTCCGATTGCGTAATTAAATGCTCCGGCATTTCCATAGACCGCTCCGCCAACTGTTCCAGGAACGCCAAATAAAAATTCTAGTCCGCCCAAATCTCTGCCAGCCGCTAAATTGATCAATCTGCCAAGCGAAACTCCCGAATCAACAATAACTTGGGAATTATCACCTGAAAAAGCAATATTATTTGAATCATTTTTTATTACCAAACCGGGAAATCCTGAATCAGATGGGACAATATTGTTTCCACCACTCAATATGAAATACGGCAACTTCAATTCGTGCACCAGCATTACAACTCTAGCCATTTGATCAACATTTTTTGCTGTATAAAAATAGTCTGCCACGCCACCTACATGAATACTGACATAGTCCCGCAAAACAACATTTTTTCTAAATCCTTCACCCAGCTCTTTCTCTAATGTTAATTCAAGGTCAGACATTATTTTTTATCCCGTGAAATGCAGTAAAACCGCCTATTTCAACGGGATCCTTTCTTTAATTTCCGCGAGCTTATCGGCAATCTTATAAACAGGTGGAATACCAATGGTCAAAAGGACAGAATCTTTGTCCAATATTTTCTTTAGATAAGTTGTAATTTTTTCATCCGTGTCCAATACTTGAGCATTTTTTTTCTTTTGGTTAATCAGATCAACTAAATCGTTGGAGCTTACCTTCAATAACTCATCGCGCCCCGGCACCAAAAAAATCGGTTTTAAAATTACTTCATCCGCTTTTTTGAACGCTTCAGCAAACTGTTTTAAGAATGGTTTAATTCTTTTATATTGATGTGGCCAGAAAACCACAATTTTCTTCTTGTCAGAATATTTTTCTGCGAGCGCGCTTAGTGTCGCTTTTATTTCGGTCGGATGATGTCCATAGTCATCAATTAAGTCCGCACCATTAAAACTTCCCTTAAACTCAAATCTTCTTCGTGCGCCTTTAAATTTTTGGAGCGCTTTTTTGGTTATCTCTCGATCAACACCAAGAAGATCACCAAGCGCAACCACAGCCAAAGCGTTGGCAATATTATGATTTCCGGGAACAGAAAGTGTGAAATTTAATTTGTTATATTTCTCCGATAAAGAACCATAAAACATTACTTTTGCCTTAGTCTTACATTTCGATAACACATCCTTAATATTTTCATCGTCTGCAGAAGCTATGATTGTTCCGTCATCCGGAACATGATCAATGTACTGAATGAACGCTTCCTTTATCTCTGGAAGTCCACCGGGGTAGGTGTCTAGATGCTCCTCTTCAATATTTGTCAATATTAGAATCTTAGGATAAAAATCCAAAAATGCTCTATCGTATTCACATGCTTCCATCACGAACCAATCTGACTTACCTACTCTCAAAACTCCACCAAAATCTTCTAATTCTTCACCAATTAGCACGGTTGGGTCAAGTCCACCAGCCACAAGCGCTAGACCAGCCATAGATGTAACCGTAGTTTTTCCATGCATTCCTGAAATTGCAATAACTTTTTTATCCTTGGTTATTTCACGAAGTAACTCTGACCTTTTCACAACTTTTATTCCAAGTTTTTCTGCCGCCTCTACCTCTACCCACCCTTCCGAACCCGGACTGACAGCCGAAGTTCTTACGACTATGTCAATGTCGCTTGTAATATTTTCTGCTTTGTGACCGCTTGTTTTTAAATCAGAACCAAAAACAGTCTCGCCTTTTGACTCGAGATATTGTTTAATTCCCCGCATTGACACGCCTTGATCACCAATCAGGTAATATTTCATACTTCCTCACACTCTTATTTTAGTAGTATTTTTATTTCTTTTACTATCTGGTCTGCTCCATCTTTAGGAAAAAGATTATAGGCATTTTTTCCCATTTCCTTCATCAGAGACCCATTCCCGAAAAGGCGGTCAATTTCCTGTACCAGATTTTTCTTTAAACTTCTATCGTCCGCCATCACTATCGCCGCATTATTTTTTTCAAAATACTCTGCATTTTTTGTCTGATGATCAGAAGCAGCATATTTGTAAGGAATTACGATCATTGGTTTGGACAAAGCAGCAATTTCCCCTAATGTAGTAGCACTCGCTCTGGTAATAATCAAATTTGATTGAAAAATAGCACTTAAAAGTAAACTTTTCCCGTCTCCCGCATCAGTCAGAAGATCTGAAATATAATAGGATTTCTTTTGCTCCTTGCTCAAGCTAGACCTTATCTCAATTGCCCTACTATAGTCAAGCTCCCCTACATGATGAATTAAATTATATTTACCCAACAATTCTGGAAGCGAAGAGAAAATCGCATTATTTATATTCCGCGCCCCCTGACTACCTCCCGTTATAAATAACACCGGCTTACTTTTATCCAGATTGAAATCGTATAAATCATGACGAAAAAAATTTATCTCAGGACGAAGTATCTGTCCGGAAAAATACATTGCCTTCCGATATTTTTTTTGATAATACTCCTTGGGAAATCCAACAAATATTTTTTTTGCCCCAGACGCTGCAAACTCATTTGATTTGCCCATATAGATATCTGACTCATGTATGCAATAAGGTATTTTTAAAACCTTAGCCCATAGAATAATTGGGAATGAAACATATCCCGCCTTGGAAAAAATTACTTTTGGCCTAACCCTTAATAAAAATAGAAGAGATTGTATTAATCCAATTAAAAGATATAAAAGCTGAAGTATATTGTTTAATGTTAGTGCTCTATGAAACTTACCGGTATATAGAACATAATAGCCACCTATTTGGCAGTAGAATTTACGATCCAAATATGAGTTGCCTCCAACGACACAAATATCAAGGTCTTTATGATTCTGTATTAATTTTTTATATATATTTAGAATCGGAACAATATGACCGCCAGTTCCACCACCAACCAATAAAATTGTGTTGCTTCTTGTTTTCATTTTGAAACGCTTTCCTTGTATGAGGAAGTCATACCGCTTGTTTGGTTTTTAGAAATATTTACAAGCACTCCGACAGCAGCTAAAAGAATGATTAAGGACGAACCTCCGTAGCTAACAAATGGTAGCGGAACACCGGTCAGAGGCAATATTGAGAACATGGCGCCAATGTTGATAAACATCTGAGAAAGAAGCCAGGTTGTTATACCGGTTGCAACCATCCTAGAAAAAGTGTCCGGAGCATTTTTTGCAATTTTATATCCCCGAAAGGCTATGAAAGCGAAAATCAATATGACTAAAATCGCCCTCAAATACCCTAATTCTTCTGAAATAATGGCAAAAATCGAGTCAGTATGCGCCTCAGGCAAATAGAGATATTTTTGTTTGCTTTGGCCGAAACCCAATCCCAACCATCCGCCCGAACCAATCGCGATCAAGGCATTCCTGATGTGATAACCAGCGCCCAAAGCGTTATCCTCTGGATTTAGAAAAGTCAGAAATCTTTGCAATCTGTATGGTTCAATTTTTATAGCTAGCCAAAAAAGAAATCCCGTCAAACCGCCAGCGGCAAGAATTTGATATAAAGGCGCGCCAGCCACAGTAAATAGCGCAGCACCAATGCAGATAATAACTGATAGCGTACCAAGATCCTTTTGCGCCAACATAAGGACAGAGACAGCACCCAAAATAGCCATAAAGGGCCAAAACATTTTTTTAATGGTGGATAAATTTTCACCTTTGCTCGCCACCCAACCGGAAAGATAAAAAATAAGAGTTAGTTTTGCAACCTCAGCTGGCTGAAAAGAAAAAAACTTTAAGTCTATCCACCTGCCCCCATTTTCTTCCTTGCCGAACAAAAGCGGTAAAATTAATAGAAAAAAAGTTGCTATCAACATCATGCTGGATTTTTTCTGCCAATACCGGAAGTCTATAGATTGAAAAAAAATCCATGTAAAGATCCCCAGAGCCACAAACATTAGTTGTTTTTTTAAATAAAGCTTATCGGTTGCATCATCTGTAATTTGAAGAGAGTAGTACTTAGACACCGAATAAATCATAATCAGCCCAAAAACAATTAGCGCAAAGACCGCCAAAGAGATCAAATAATCAGGTTTTGCCCTTCTTGTCTGGTTCATCGTTTTTCTAGCTTTAAAACTGCATCCTTAAACTTCTCTCCTCGTTCTTTATAATTTTTGAACATCCCAAAACTAGCACATGCTGGCGATAAAATTACAATTTCCCCGCTTTTTGCTTCAAAGGATGAGCTTTGAACGATCTCGTCAATATTTGTTTTTCCTTCCACAATCCTCCCTTTGAAGCCCGATTCAATAAGAGCTGTTTTAATTTTTGATCCCTCGGGATCAATCAAAACCACAGAAGAGACATTTCCGGCAGCAATCTTTTGCGCCAACATTGAAAAGTCTGCCCCCTTACTACTTCCCCCTAAAATCAGTATTTTCGTCTGCGAAAATGAGTCAATAGCCGCAATTGTAGGATCAGGATTTGTGGCGTAAGAATCATTTATATATTTAACCCCGCTAACTTCAGCTACAAATTCCAATCGATGAGGCAAACCGGAAAATTCTTTTACCGCTTCTTTAACAATTTCTGAATTAATGTTCAACATATCTGCAACCAATGTGGCAGCCGCAATGTTTTCCAGATTATGCACACCGAAAAGTTTGATTTCACTTTGATCGCAAACTCTAATATTGCGTCCACTCGGATCAATCATTACTTCGTTATTGTTCGTGACAATAGCATCCGCTTCTTTGATTTTTGAAAAAAATTTCTTCTTCGATTTAGTGGTGTCCAACAATTCGAAAGAGAAAGTCGAATCGGCATTTAATACTGCAAAGTCGTCTTGCGTCTGGAACTTTAGTATATTGAATTTTGCAATTTGATATTCCGCAATATCACCATGATAGTCCAGATGATCCTCACTCAAATTTGTTACTACGGCGATATGGGGAGGATGTTCTAAATCCAAGAGCTGAAAACTTGATAATTCCAAAATCACGATGTCGCTTTCCGAAAGATTTGGAATTAAAGTGATCGCCGGATAACCAATATTTCCAGCCAAATATACTTTTGATTTCTTTCCGATATTTTGCTTCTTTAATATTTCAAAGATAAGTGAAGCCGTCGTCCCTTTTCCTTTAGTTCCAGTAACTCCGATTATTGGGCAAGGACAAAGTTCAAAGAAGAGTTTTATTTGACTCGATATAAGAACTCCGGACTGCTCTGCCTTCTTAATCTTTTCATTAAAAGCAATTCCGGGGGAACGGAAAATGATATCAAAATCAGATAAATTACTAAGATATTCCGGACCTAATGTTTTTTTTATACTTGAATTCTGATTTATTCTACCGAACTCTTCCTTCTCTTCACCTTCCAGCCGTTCAAAAATTTCTCCTTCAGAAAGTTTATCCAAAACAGTTAAACTTACAGATTTGTCGGATAGAAATTGAGCCAGCGCTAAACCTTCGATGCCAATTCCTAAAATAGCAACCCTTTTGTCATGCAAATTGAGCTTACTCATAGTTTTATTTTAGATTAATTGAATAGATTTATCTAGAGAGAACCCCTACCTACAATCGCCAATATCAGTCCTGCCACCGCCCCGACAGCACCTACAATCCAAAAACGCATGGTTATTTTATACTCGGGCCAGCCAATAGCTTCTAAATGATGGTGGAGCGGAGAAGAAAGAAAAATCTTTTTTCCTCGTAGTTTTTTTGAAGCAAATTGAATAAGAAAGCTAAGTCCTTCAATAAAGAAAACCAGAGTAATTAATGGAAGGGCTATGACAGTATTAGTTAAAAACGCAACCACGCCCAGCGTCATTCCAAGCGACATACTTCCTGTGTCTCCCATAAAAAACCTTGCCGGGGGAATATTGAACCATAGAAATGCTAAGAGAGCCCCCATGACTGTAGCACAAAATCCTGCCAAACCGGTTTTTCCTTCGACCAAAGCTATAATAGCGTAAGCTCCATATGCCAAGGCGAAAATCCCTCCTGCTAGTCCGTCCAATCCATCTGTTTCGTTTGACGCGAAAGCCATCCAAATCAACCCAAAAATAAATAATGGTACATACCAAGCTCCGATCACATAATCACCCATATTTGGAACATGAATTGAGTTCCAACCCAGTTTAGAATAAAACCACCAGGCACCAACAGCAGCAATTACTGCATAAAGAAGGAATTTTTGCCGAAAACGCATTCCTCCACCATTGGGACCGATACCTTTTACGTTCCACAAATCATCCACTAAGCCAACTATTCCAACCGAAATAAGGCAAAAAAGAGGCAGCCATGTTGCTGATCGATCAAGGTTAAAAATGAAAGTCAGCACCGCCACCGTAACCCAAATCAATATTCCTCCCATAGTTGGAGTTCCGGCTTTTTTTTCATGCAATTTAGCCATAATCGGAGCAGATTTACTATCCCTTATTCTTTTGCCGAGTTTGTTTTTATATAAAAAATTTGTTAGGAGTGGTGTCCAGAGCACTGCAATCACAAATGCTAACAACGCCAACCAAAACATCTTTGTAAGCTCGCTCGTCGAAATTTTCAGAATCTCCATCATTGTGCTCCTATCAATAAAATATTTTTACTTCTTCCCTTTCCAATCGCTTCCTTGCCTAACAAGCATTTTACCAGCATCTGCTCCATTTTTCATCAACTTTTTTACAATTTCTTCCAAAAAATTATTGTTTTGCGAAGCTTTTACCAGTATTAGGTCGTCTTTTTTAATAATTTTTTGGAGATCAACAGCCAAATCATTTCTCGAGGCAAATGCGAAGCTATCCTTCATTCCGTAAGCTTCCTGCATCACTCCCGCATTTTTTCCGACAAAAACAGCAAGATCACATTTTCCTATTAAAAATCGGGCAAGCTCACGATGAGCATCTTTCTCATGTTCACCAAGCTCATTCATATTACCCAAAATGGCTACTTTTCTGTGTTGATATTTAACTTCATTTAAAAAAGCAACTGCCATTTTTGCTGAAGCAGGATTGGAATTATATGTATCGTCAAGAATCACTGTATTATTTTTTCCTTCAACTACATTCAATCTTCCGGGAAGGGGATGCATTTTTTCCAAAGATTTACTGGCTTCCACCAACGGCATCTTCATTAAATCGGCCAGAGCAATTGAAAACATTTGAGCATACACCATCTGGTTGCCCAGAAGCTTTGATTTAACAGAGAGTTTATATCCTGTTTTACAAATCCGGTAATCGGTTCCGAGGAGTGAAAGTTGAATGCTTTCAGCCCTGTATTGCGATTTTATATTTTCTATCCCAACTGAAATAATGTTGTCATTACTTATCTTGGAAAGATTTGGATCGTCATAATTAAGAATGGCCTTCCCGCCCTCCTTGAGACAGCCAATGATAGATATTTTTTCTTCTCGGTATTTATCTACATTCTGAAAATTTACCACATGCGCTGGTGAAGTTGAGGTAATAACAGCGATATCCGGCTCTACGATAGAGCAAAAGTATTTAATATCGCCTAAATGTTCTACTCCCATTTCCAAAACCAAGTATTTGGGATAAATTTTCGGGTTGGTTCTAAATTTTGCTAATAACAAAAATATCGGCCACATTATTTTATTTGGCAAGCTCTCATATCCAAGTATGGTTAAAGGAATGCCAATTTCCGCATTTAAATTACCATAGTTCTTCCTGACATCTTCTCCATACTTGTCATGCAAGACCTGATAAATTGCCTCTTTGGTACTGGTTTTGCCAACCGATCCGGTAACTGCGATCACAAATGGATTGTGTTTTGCAATCACTTTTCGGGCATAAGAAGCGAGCACCTTATAAATTATTTTAAGAAAAATATTTTTCATGAAATCCAATTTTTATTGTATGGGCCTTGTCGGCGTTTCCCTATAATAATAATTTAACAAAAATGAGGCAATTTCGCCAAATACAGGAGCGGCAGTGTCTTCTGCATACCTATTAGTTTTGGGTTTGTCTAACTTAACAAGCATAGCGAATCTTGGGTTATCAGTTGGAGCAAATCCAGCTAAAGAGTGGATAAATATCCCGAGTCCCGATTCACTCTCTTCATAACCGCCTTCCGGTTTTGGTATCTGCGCCGTGCCTGTCTTGGCTCCAATTTTAAAACCGGGAACTTTCGCTTTCTTACTATGACCATTTTCAACCACATTAAACAGCATCTCAGCCATCGTTGAGGCAGTTTCCGGCTTAATTATCTGTTCACCCTCTTGTGTCTCGACTTTTTTTTCTGTTCCATCTGCAAATACCATTTTATCAACGATATGCGGATAAACATACTTTCCCTTGTTGCCAATCGCCGCATAAGCCGCCACAAGCTCTATTGGCGACACTGAAATACCTTGACCAAAAGAAATCGTCGCTCGGTGAATGTCGCGCCAGTTTTTCAATGCCGGAGCATATCCTGAAACCTCCGAATCGAGATCTATACCCGTTTTATTTAAGAAATTAAATCCATCTATGTATTTATACATGTTTTCTTTCCCAAGCTGTTCACCAATCCAGACCATTGCAACATTGTCAGAATTCTGAAGCACTTGAGTCATGTTTTCCTCTCCGAACGCTTTTCTTTCCGCAGTTTTTATCTCGTAGTTCTGGACAAATACATGCCAGTCAAAAGTATTTTTTGTTTCAGGGGTAATTACACCTTGATCAAGCGCTGCCGACATAATAATCGGCTTAAAAATGCTTCCCGGCTCGTACAAGTGAGCAATCGCTGGATTAACAAAAACCCCCGGATTGCTTTTTGCTGCATCCTGAAAGACATTTGGATCATAGGTCGGTGAACTTGCCATTGCGACAATACCGCCCGTCTTAGTATCCATTACAGCAATCGTACCGGAGTCTGCCTGAAACTTTTGAATCGCTTCATTCAATTTCTTTTCGACAAAGAATTGGACCGATCTATCGATTGTTAACACATAACTTGTTCCATCTTTTGGATCCTTTTGATCAAGCAAGTTAATAACTCTCCCCAAAGTGTCTTTCTCCCCTGTGATATTACCAGCCGTTCCCGTGAGTTCGCTATTGTAATGCCCCTCAAAACCATACTGGCCTTTCCCATCTGAATTCACAAACCCAAGTAACTGTGATGCCAACTGACCCTCGGGGTAATACCTACTATATTCAGGCATTACAAAAACACCTACAATTTTCTGGTCCTTAATTTTTGTTGCCTCATCCAAAGATAAACCTCTCTTGATTGGAGGGATATAGAGCTTATCATTATCTATCTTGTCAAAAATATCTTTTGACGGCATACCAAGAGGCCCTTCAAGCAGTTTTGCCGTTTCCTCCTTTTTTGATATCTGATGAGGAACAAGCCAGACGGCAAACTTTTTGACATCGAAAGCCAATGTATAATAGTCATTTGGATCAGAAAAAGAGTCATGGACCAAAACTTTTCCGCGCTGAGCCATCTCAACTTTCTCGAATCTCTGTTGTCCTTGGGCCAAGGCAATATAGTGATCATGCTTTATAATTTGAATATCAAACATCCTCCAGCACAAAACCAGAGCAACTAACACGACAATAACGCCCATAGCTCTGAGGCGTCTCTCGATTGTCCCTTTATATTCCAGCATATTGAAGCTCACACGGGCTTTTGACCGTGAAATCTCTTTTAAATGATCTCGTAACCTATTTTAATGAGCTGAAATCCGTCGCAGCAAAATTAGCACAAATATTTCCGGCCACTCGGATCCTTGAGTTTTGCTCAAGGAATTTTGCGGAGGCGGACAAGGCCATTATATTATTGTTCAGTTTGAGGTTGCAACAGGAGCTGGCGAATTTATATGGTCTACGGTTGTTCCCGGCTCCAGCACAGCAGTTTGCTCCGGTTTCACTACCCCCGCATCAATTTCCTTTAATGACTGCAATCTTGTTTGTTCAACAGATAAACGCTCCTTTTCCATCTCAAGCTGTGTTTTTTTGTCATCTAATGCCCCGACCTTCACACTTCTGTTCGCACCGGCGGTCGATTGAGTCAAATAAACTAGTGCTAGAATTGCAAAAATTGCGATAGCCACAAATTTTATTGCATTCGGTCCGATAACAATTTCACGTCCAATAGTTTTTTTTCTAACTCCGGCCAGATTGTGGCTACTATTTGTGATTGTCAGAACTCTACCCATTTTCCTCCTGCCAATAATTAACAAAATCAGGAATCGAATCTTCCATAAATCAGTAGCCAACTTGTTTGTTTTTTTAAACCCTAACCAAGTTTTTGTTTTCGAGCACAACTTTTTACAATAGTCGCGAGATCCCTCCGAAGCGAAGTTTCGTTTGTGAACCCATAGGTTTCGAGACGAACCTGAGCGAAGGGGGATGAGCGCAACACCTCTCCTTTGTTTGCTCCGATGAACCATCGGAGCCCTCCTCCGTGAATTTTTTGTTGGCTACTTATTTTTGGAAAATTTTAAAGTACGATCTGATAAACTTTAGAAACCGATTTCAGAAAGCTGCTCTGCAATCTCTTCTGAATTGTCTTCCATTTCCTTCTTAAACTCGCCCCATTTGTCTTCCGGCCAAATCTCCAACCTGTTATACATACCGGCAACAATAACCTTGTTTTTAACTCCGGCGTATTCCTTCAGATAATTGGGCAAATTGATTCTTCCTAGCTTGTCTAGCTTTAAATCCATTGCTCCTGAAAGCATTAATCTTGAGAAACTTCTGGCATTTTTTTGAGTTATGGGAAGGTTTGCCAAGCTCTCCGCAATTTTCTGCCATTCATTCGTCGGATAAAGCCAAAGGCAATGATCCAATCCTCTGGTTACAATGCATCCTTCAGAAAGAGAAGCCCTAAACTTTGCCGGAACCGATAAGCGCCCCTTTTCATCAATTGTGTATGAATATTCACCGATAAACATGTTATTAGGGTTAGCTTATTAGATTTTTTTGTGTTTGTTTTAGATCTTTTTATTTTGAGAGGGCATTATTTTCCACTTTTACCCACTTTGTCCCACTAATTACCAGTTTAGAGCTAAGTCACCTTTCGGTCAACACCACCCTTCACCACAAATTTGTGGACAACAATAACAAACACCAGTTTAAATAGTTCAGAACTTAATAATTATAAAAAAATCAGCCCAATTTTGGGGCTGATTTTTTTAAGAATTTATATAGAATTACATTTACTTCAATTGACTTGAAATATGGTCCACGATTTTAGAAATATCAATTCGTTCTTGTTTCATGGTATCGCGGTCCCGGATAGTAACTGTTTTGTCCTTTATCGAATCAAAATCAACTGTAATACACCAAGGCGTACCGATTTCATCCTGTCGGCGATATCGCTTCCCTACCGAGCCACTTTCATCATAATAAGTATGAATTCCCGCCTTTCGTAAATTTCCAGCAATTTCTTTTGCGATCTCGGGCATCCCTTCCTTCTTCATCAGCGGAAAAACCGCTACCTTGACCGGAGCTAGCTTTGGGTGCAAGTGAAGTGTAACTTCACCCTCTGCCCTGCCATCCTTACCATCTGACTCATCGTAGGCGTCAACCAAGAAGGCCAAAGCGGCTCGGTCTATACCCATTGACGGCTCAACTACATATGGAGTCAATTTTTCCCCTCCGCCAGCTGGCGGATCATCATTAAAGTATTCAAGGTTGTGCGCCTTTAAGTCAAAATCAGTTCTCTGAGCGATTCCTGCCAGTTCCGATACACCGAAGGGAAAACTATATTCAATGTCGCTTGTACCGGCAGAGTAATGAGATAATTCTTCTTTTGCATGTTCTCGAATTGAAATATTTTCTTTGTTTATGCCGAGACTGGTATAGAAGCTTTCGACTTCTTTAATCCAAAATTCATACCACTTTTTCGATTCCTCTTTGTCCGGCTTTATGAAAAATTCAATTTCGGCTTGTTCAAATTCGCGAGTGCGGAAGATGAAGTTCCCTGGGGTAATTTCATTTCTAAAGGCCTTGCCTATCTGAGCAATACCAAAGGGCAATTTTACTCGGTTGGATTGCATTACATTTTGGAAGTTAATAAATATGCCTTGTGCAGTTTCCGGTCGCAAATAAGCAACCGAGGCCGAGTCTTCACTAACACCAATGAAAGTTTTAAACATCAAATTAAAGTTTTTGGCTTCAGTAAACTCGTGTTCTTCCGCGCCCTTACAATAAAGCATCTCTTTCTGTTCTGAAGTTTTGTTCTCCGATGTCTTTGCCCCTTCTACATGGTCAGCGCGAAAACGCTTGTGACATTTTTTACATTCAACCAACGGGTCTGAAAAAGATTTTAAGTGGCCACTCGCCTCCCAGACTTTTGGGTTTTGGATAATGGCTGAATCAAGCCCAACCATGTCGTCCCGCTCTGTTACAAATTTTTGCCACCAAACATCTTTAATATTTTTCTTTAGTTGCGCGCCAAGCGGACCGTAATCAAAAGAATTGGCAAAACCGCCGTAAATTTCCGAAGAGGGAAAAACAAATCCTCGCCTCTTGCAAAGTGAGATTATTTTTTCCATTTGATTATTTTTCTCAGCCATAATATTCCTTAAGCGCTTATTTACTTATTCACTTACAACTTACTACTTATCCATCTTACTCTACAATTTTTTACTCTTTTTTTCAATGACAAACGCTAATTAACCATTCTCATAAAACTCATGCTCTTTATCTCCCGCTCCAAAATAGATTTGATATAATTCGATAAAATGTTCTCTGCCTCCTCTTTGATCGGTTTTTTGATATTTAATCGCTCGATAACAGAAAAGTCACTTTGCTCAATTAAGCGAAATAATTTTATTAAATCATTCGAGATCGGCTTGCCATGATGAGTTTTTTCTTGGCAGGAGGCACAAACCACCCCGCCCTCTACCGCATCCCAAAAATTTTTTCCAGGGGCTAATTTTTCTTTACAATGAACACAGCCATAGAGTTCAGGGTGAAAGCCCGATGCCTCAATAATTTTTAGTTCAAAAATTCGAAGTAACAAATTTTTCTCATCCACATCTAAATATTCGAGCGCTTTTAATAACAGATTGAATATTTCGTCTGATCTTTGGTGATCCGGCATAAATTTATCTACCAGTTCTGCCAAATAAAATGCCTGCGAAGTTTTTTTTAGCTCTGTATGAATTAAGGGGAATTCAGATTTAATAACCGATCCGGTGACGGTGTAAAATGTTTTTCCTTCATATAATTGCATATCGAGAAGCATAAACGGCTCAAGATGACCCGCCAATTTTGACTTCCCTTTTCTGACGCCTCGGGCAATTGCTTTAATTTTGCCAAATTTTTCCGTAATAACCGTCAAAATACGATCGGCTTCGCCAAAATTCATACGTTTTAGCACTATTCCCTTAGTTTTTAGAGATGAGAGATGAGTTATGAGAAATTAGATTACTATTTATTTAATTGATAGCTGATCAGACCAGATATCATTTTAGATATTTCAGAAATGCTTTGTCTGGTTTCTTGACGATTTCTTTCATCAATAAGCCCCAGAGTAAAGCAGATATCTAAAAGCGGAATACACTCAAAACTTGAACTACGAGCGATTTTATAGAAATTAGACTTATCCTTGCTTGTTTTTCTTCCATTTCCTTCGGCAATATTCAAGGGTATTGAAATAATTGCGCCAATAAACTGATTGCTAATTCTGGAATATTTTATCGGAAAATCAGAACAAATTTTGCATATCTCAATTGATAGCTTTAAAGACTTTTGATATACAGCTAGTTTTTCAAAAATAAATTCGTCAGTCACTTTATGTCCTCGTTCTCATCTCTCATTCCTCATTCCTCATTTCTCATTCCTCATTTCTCATTTCTCATTTCCAATAACGCTTCAGCTTCTTTTAATTGTTCCTGTGTGTTTATCCCCAAAGCTTCTGACTCATTTGCAACCGGCAAAGCGATTACTTTTTTGCCCTGCTCTTTTGCCATTTTCAATAAATCAGTTAAATAATATTCTTTTTGTGCATTTTCATTTTTAATATTTTCAATATTATCCCACAGCCACTCTGAATTAAAAATATATAATCCAGTATTGCATTCTTTCACTTTTAACTGCTCTTCTGTGCAATCTTTTTGTTCAATATTTGCAACTACTTCTCCATTTTCGTTTCTAATTATTCTTCCGAATGCCCAAGGGACCGGATCATCAAAATTCACTGACAAAAGTGCAATTGTTGGTTTCTCTTCCTCGTATTTGTCAATTAATTTTTTAATGGTATCGGTCTTAAATAATGGCATGTCGCCATACCCAATAAAAACTGCTTCGGATTGACCCTCTAGAAGACTTTTTGCCATCATAACTGCATGACCGGTACCAAGCTGCTCTTTCTGCTCCGCATACCCTACATTTTCTTTAAAATATTCTTCAATTAGCTCTTTTTTATAGCCGACAACCAATACTATATTATTGATGCCTGATTTTTTTACATAGTTCACAGTATAATCAATAATCGGCTTGCCATTTATTTCAAACATCACCTTTGGAATGGGTGACGCTTGCCCGGAGACTTGCCCCGCAGAATCTTGATGACGTGGGGTCATTCTAGTTCCCTTGCCCGCTGCCAATATAACCGCTGCAATTTTCATATTTCCTCCATTTCCCAGCCGGGAAATGCCCCGCGTAGCTTTATGCGAAGTGGGGCTCTCTAATTTTAGTTCACTCACAATATAACAAATATTGCCTTAATTAAAAAGAATCAGCGCTCGGGGAGGGTTCCCGCGAGCGCCAGTTAGTGTTTGCGAAGCTATATCAGCTACGCAATGAGATAGTCTTGATGCCCATCTTCTCAATCCGGTTGGCATAATCCGCGCGTATCTCGTGAGCATGATTCCGATGCTGTCGTTCCAGAGCGAACAATGCAATCACAGATCCTTCCGGATTGTCTCTTGCAAGCTCCGTAACATCCCCAATACGATCGATGACTTCCCTGGTCATTATAAGCCCCTTTCCAGCTCAGCAGTAACGCTCGAAGAGATAGCGGTATTCCTGCGGCACGCAGCAACACATATATCCCGCCAATCTTCCAGCGCTAAGCGACCTCGCGAACAAATCGCTGATTATTCGGCCAAGCTCGTCCGAATCGTGAGGTTCTTTGTCCACTAGTATCCGTCGCACAACTTCACGCGCATCCCCGATCTTCTGTGAGCACTCAACCGGATAGCCGTCGGGAAGACAGCTAGCACCAGCAGTCAGTAGCTCGTCTGGTTTCACTCTTTCTGACAACAGTAACACCACATTCATCCTGTTCACCATTCCTGTACACTATTTCGTCCGGTGGTAGGTCGTTACTGCCTTGCATTTCAGGCAAAAACGACAAGTCCGCACAATCTTCGCACTGTTGGCGAAGCTTCCAGCGGTAAGAACCACCCTTGCCTCACTTCTACACTTGCGACATTTCATCTCCGTCTCCTCCTAAAGCTTCCTCGCTCATACCGCCGATTGGCAGGCAGTTAGTTCCCGCCTACACCAGTTGGACAATTCCGGCGAAACATAACGGCCCAAAAGGTGCAGAGCAACCGTCACTTCGCCTTCTTTCCACTCGCGCAAAGAGACAAGCAGATCTCCTGAGAGTTCCTCACGGCTTGCCCATGCACGGATGAGTCCCATCAAGACCGGACGCTTTTCCTCCCGGTAGGTTTCATAAACCCCGAGCTCGTCAATCGCCCTTCCTACGACCAGTTGGTGAGGCACATACTTCAGTGCCTCTGCATCAAAAGGAACAATGTCGTTGCCACCAAACCCCATTTCCCGAGTCCTCCATTCATCTTTTCTAGATTTCATTCACACTGCCGGCCGACAAGATTGAAAGATTTTCCCATCAGCCCGCAAATAAACAAAAAGTAATTAACCTCACCCGACCTCTCCTTGAGAAGGAGAGGAAGCAACAAAAAAACTGGCTTGTGGCCAGGTAGTTTTTCTTATTTTTATATTTATTTAAATAGCGTTAAATACAAAAACTCCTTGGCCGAGTGCCAGTCTTAAACCAGAATCCAAAGTAATAGTTTTTTGTATAAGCGTTCATTGCTTCAATAGTATCTAATTTGATTATAAATTACAATACCCATCTTAACAAATTATTCTGCTTTTCGCTTCAGAGATAAAACTGAAAGCAAGAGGAATAAAAAAGTGAAAGCAATCAATATCACCAACTGGGGCCAGATTTGCGAAATATCAAAATTCAAAATGTTGACTTCCCTCATAGCACCGATCGCATAAGTGAAAGGAATTGCTTTGGATGCATACTGAATTATTGGATGCATTGTTTCATGCTGAAAAATGAAAGTTGTCGTAATTAAACTAGCAAAGAAAAAAAGCATCCCAACTTGAATTGACTCTGCTATTGTTCGGGTGACAGAAGAAATGAACATGCCTAAAGAAATTGCTACTAAACTACTTAGATATGCGATTAAGAGAACCAGCCAGATGCTGCCCATGCTAACCTTAAATAATGCTGTCAATGAGAAAATTGTAATCAAGGATAATGCAATCGACACAAAAGAAAAAGTAATCATTTTTCCAAGAATCATCTGTGATTTGGTAAACGGAGTAACAAAAAACCGCTCAAATGTTCCGTCAATTCTCTCTTGGGTTATTGTCGTGGAGGAAGTATTTAACCCAATCATTATAATTAGGAGAATGATGACCGAAGACGCATAGAAATCAAAATATTTTATGTCCTGTTTTGTATTTTTTGTTTCCGTAACTAGAACTGACTTATTTTCTATTTTGAAACTACCTAAATTAAAGCTCGCTGCCGTTGCCATTTCCTGAATTGATTTTTGAATAGACGCAACGTTATCCATGGGTAATGGCAAACTCTGTATTTCGCTGTTTAGTTTTAATATTTTATTTTTTGTTTGCAGTTCGGTCGTTTTAGTTAAATTGGCTCCCTCATTTTTCACTTGAAGTTGTGCATTCTCAATAGAAAAATCCGCTAAAGTTTCTTTAACTGATTTTAGAACCATCGCCTTGGCCGATCCACTAATTTCGGGAACAGTCGCGTTTTCTATAACCTCAATGCTTCCACCGATAACAGTGCCGTTTTTGGAGACATTTACCAGAACTCCCAATCTTGATTTATCATTTTTTAGCCGATCCCGCACCTCCTGTTCAGTATTCAATTTTTCTATTTTTAGATTTTCTTCACCACTTATTGAATTAACGATCCTCTGCGAATAGGAATTTAGTTCCTGATTAAACACAGAAATTTGAAGATTTTTAGGTTGATTAAAAGCAGTCAGACCGAGAAGTGTAATTAGAATTATCGGCTGAGACAAGAAAATCAAAACGAAACGCCAATCGCGGATAATTTTTTTAAATTCATAATATTAGTTAGTAGCGAAACACAACTTTCAAAATGTTAATACGCTTCGGTGAAAAC
>CAYQPT010000003.1:0-65642 GCA_964419835.1 uncultured Candidatus Saccharibacteria bacterium
CTGAAAGTAAATATGTTAAGGCAATGGATAAGATTGAAGGAATTAATCATATGTTAGTTTTGGGATATAAATGTTTCGATCATCCTGAGCTAACCGCGCCTCATCCGATAAAAGCAACACGAAATTTTCCCCTCGCCATACCATTATTACGCGAGCTCCACGAGCGCCTAAAACCGGAATATGTAAAATGTAATTGGGCGTGGAAAGAAGAATATAGTATATAGCAAGCGTTTATAATAATAGCCCTTGATATCCTCTATTGGGGTGATATATTAAGCGAGTAATAAGTATTAAGCAATAAGCCAATGAGTTCTCGCAAGATGTCATACATTATATTGCCCGTAATATTGCTTCTAATTTTAGCGGCGGTTTTCAGGGGCTCTATCTCTGCCGATTCAAATGATTTGGGCAAACCGGTCAGCACGAAAATGTTAACCACAAATATAGATGGCAAGAAAACATCATTTACTCTTTTAAAGTACAAAAATGAAAATACCGACGGTTTTGATTTTGTTCTGAGTAAAAAAAATATGATTGGCGGCGGCACATTACTTAAATTGACTGGTTTTGAGGACGATTTGGATTTATGCAAGGACCAAATTATCAAATTGGCAAATAATGCCGGTTCGGCCATTTGTCTTGTTGGGGACGCCGGCGTTCACAGTCAGAATATTGAACTGGTAAGATATGCAGATGGCAAGTTGTCGAACATTAAATTTAGCGGCGGTGATACAAGCGGAAATAACATTTTTACCGATGTGCCTAACTTAAGCTTTATAGATCGAAACAACGATGGATTTCTTGATCTTTTTGTGGATGGAAGAAACTATGATAAAGATCCGATAACGGAGTCTGTCCGAAGTTATTATAAGAATGACGGATTGGAATTTATCTTTGACGGGACCGAGAATATCACCTACAATAAATAGTAGAACAATTGACTTAAGGAGGAAGATGAAGGCCGATTGGAAATCCCTATTATTTATAATAACTGTCGTGGTCGTGGGAGCGCTGTTTTTTACATTTTTGTCAGGTCAAAAACAAAACAAACAAAGCGCTAGCAAAACAACCGCCGAGGGAAGTGTGGCAGGAGTAACTACCGTTAAAACTGATTTTGCAGATGAGCTGGCGAAAAATCTAAGAGACAAGGGAATGGTGTTGTACGGTTCCTATCAGAGTGAAGATTCAAAAGCGCAAAAAGAGCTTTTCGGAGATTCGGCTCGGTATCTTGATTATGTTGAATGCGATGCAACGGGAGAAAATGCAAATCCGGACGAATGTGTCTCTCTGAAAGTCGAGAGTTATCCTACTTGGATTTACCAGGGCAAATCTTATATTGGGGTCAAATCCTTAGCTGAATTAGCACAAATTATCGGATTTTCTGAGTAAACATGCTCTTGGGCTGGGGATAACCCATTTACAAAATTTCTAATTCCTAATTTCTAATTCCTAATTCCCCGTAATTCGATTGTATAATTGTTAATACTAGACAACATAAATATAATTTTCACGAATAAAAATATTTTAAGGACGGATTTTTGAGATCAATTTTGCTTGACAAGCTCGCGTCGTGGCTAATAAAATGATTAAGTAAGGAATTTTAAATATTAAGAATTTAATTTTTTACGGGAGGAGGTGAAAAAAATATGCAAGGATATTGTGTAAAATGCAAAGCTAAACAGGAAATCAAAGATGCCGAAGCTGTAACAATGAAAAACGGCAAGCCAGCAACAAAGGGAAAATGCCCAGTTTGCGGTACAACCATGTTTAGAATCGGCAAAGCCGAGTAATTGAAACAAAGTTTTTGTTTTTGAATACAAATAGAAATGTCCGGGTCGTTATGATCACGGGCATTTTTATTTAAATAAAATCACCGTTTGACATTTTTTTCAATTGAAATATTAACCGTTTTCCATTATAATTTAAGCCATATGAAAAAATCAGAGCTATTCTTCGCATTCATTCTGCTTCCGGTAGATATTGCTATGATTATCGCCTCGTTTATTTTGGCGTATTATTTGCGTATCCGTTGGGAAATTATGCCGGTTTTTTCCGACATTGGGATAAGAGAATATTTGCGATATTGTGCATATCTTATGCCCGGATGGATCGCTCTACTTGCCCTAAATGGTCTTTACTATATAAAACCGGTGCGAAGTTTTTTTCGTGAAGCATATCGTATTGTAAATGCCTCCTCAACGGCAATGATCTTTCTTGTAGTGGTAATATTTTTAACCAAGACCATGTTCTTCTCACGCCTTATCCTAGTTTTTACTTGGGTACTCAGTATTATTACGATCATTTTTGGCAGGTCAATAATTCATTTTGTTCAATGGAATCTCCTGAAGTATGGAATTGGGCGGCGCAATGTAATTTTAGTCGGGGATAACCATGTCTCCGCCAATATTATATCGCATCTTTCCCAGAGCGGTAATCGTGAATATAAAGTTTGTGGTGTGGTTAACGGTGATTCAACAAATTCCAAATTCGGACTCAAAATCTTAGGTTCAATTACTGAGATTGCTTCCAAGATAAAACAGTACAACATTGATGAGATTGTATTAACGGATGTCGGAATACCCAAGAATAAAATATTAGATATTATTCAAATATGTTCAGATCATAAAGTTACTTTCAAGTATGTACCCGACAACTTCTCGCTTATGACGCTAAACATTTCTTCGGAGACAATTGGTTCGATGCCGGTTATGGAGCTAAAGCCGATTCCCCTTGACGGTTGGGGCCGAATTGTAAAAAGAATTATTGATGTAGTGTTTTCCTGTTTGTTTTTAACAGTGATTTCACCTTTCATTGTTATAATTGCTATTCTGGAGAAAATCACCTCTGCCGGTCCGGTTTTTTACTGGCACGATCGGATTGGAAGAGACGGCAATAGATTTAGATGCTACAAGTTCCGTTCCATGTACGCCAACAAATGTGATTACTCCAAGGGCGGCACCAAGTGGACAACGGCAAACGACGAATTAACCAGAATAACTCCGCTTGGCCGGATACTTAGAAAAACAAACTTGGACGAAGTTCCGCAATTCTGGAATATTTTACGAGGAGACATGAGCTTTGTTGGTCCAAGGCCTGAGCAGCCAAAGCTAGTGGAGAGATTTGAAAGTGAAATTCCTGAATACTTCAGGCGTCACAGAGTGAAGGCGGGGCTGACTGGTTGGGCTCAGGTAAACGGTCTCAAAGGCGATACTTCTATAAAAGAGAGGGTTAGATACGACATCTTTTACATAGAAAACTGGTCTCTGTGGTTTGATATAAAAATACTAATTAAAACGGTTGGTTTAATAATTTATGAAGCATTTGGCGGAAAATCAGAATATCGCACTCGTTCATGAGTGGCTGACTAATGTAGCCGGCTCAGAGAGGGTTTTACTGGCGTTAAAGGAGATCTATAAAGATGCTCCCATTTTCACATCTGTCTTTGAGCCAAAAAAATCCCCTCCTTTTCAAGCATTTAATGTTACCACCTCATTTTTACAGAAAATCCCATTTATGAAGTCAAAGCGGGAGCTTTTAATCCCTTTTACTCCATTTGCTTTTGAACAATTTAACCTATCAAAATACAATCTAGTTATTTCAAATACTTCTATGGCTGCAAAAGGTGTGATTACTAAGCCCGAATGTATTCATATTTCATATTGTAACACTCCCCCAAGGTATTTATGGGAGATGAATGTGGATCCTCGTGCAAGCAAGGGGAGATTTTCATTTTTACGCAAAAATATAATTCATAAAATGCGGCTGTGGGATCGTGTGGCTGCAGACAGGGTTGATTATTTTCTTGCAAACTCTAAATACATAGCTAATCGTATTAAAAAGTATTACAAGAGAGATTCTATTGTTGTGTATCCTCCGGTTAATGTGGAAAATTTTTATGTGGCCGAAAAGAAAGACATCAAAGATTATTATTTGTTTGTAAGCCGTCTAATTAATTATAAAAAATGTGATCTTGTTATTGATGCGTTTAATGACTTAAAGCTGCCGTTAAAAATTATTGGAACTGGTCCGGATGAACAGTTATTAAAGAAGAGAGCGAAGAGCAATATTGAGTTTCTCGGATTTATCTCAGACGAAAGTATGAAAAAGTATTATGCTGAGGCAAAAGCTTTTATATTTCCCGCGGAAGAAGATTTCGGGATTGTACCGGTTGAAGCAATGTCAGCCGGTAGACCGGTGATTGCGTTTCAAAATGGCGGAGCCGCAGAAACTGTTGTAGAGGGAGTAACCGGAACATTTTTTGCCGAACAAACTCCGCAATGTTTAATAGATGCTGTTAAAAATTTTGATCCGGAAAAATTTAATTCCGAAACAATACGTCGTCATGCTGAAAAGTTCTCTCTCGAACGATTCAAGAAAGAATTTAAAGAAACGGTGGAAAATATTATTAAAAACCACAGGGCAAGCTAGTAAGCAAGTAAGTGCATAAGCAGGTCAGTAATATTAATAGTAAATATTCCGATTAACTAAAAACTAACTACTATTAACCAATAACTAAATTTCCGGAGGGGAATTGCCCAAGTTTGACGATATAAAAAAGAAGAGAGATTTTGACACCTCAAAATACGACAACTTTGATCCGGCTGATCCGGAAAATTTTAGCGAACCCAGCTATTCTGTTCCACATCTCCCATATTCAAAGATAACAAATTCCGGCCGGAGCTTAGCTAAAAAGATAAGGCATCAGAAAGTTAATTTTGGACTAAACTTTTCGTGGCGGGCACTACTTATTTTAATTTCCATTCTCTCTATTTCGGCTTTCGGATTGGTCAGGGGTACGGCAGCAAAAAATAATCTGGACAGATTGACCGTGGACGCAAAGGGTCATTTAAACGAATCTTTTTCTTTGATTGAAGCGGGTGATCTGTCAAGCGCGATGTTGGAAGCGGATCAGGCAAAGGAGGATCTCTTAAAAATTAAATTGCTAGCCCAATCATGGGGGCAGGACATTGTGTATCTGCGGCTTGCTTCAGCCAGTAATTCAAAAATGGTGGCAAGCGAACGGCTTCTGGATGCCTCATACAGTGTGATAAATATAATTTCAGAAATCAATAAACAGTTTTCAAAAATGTCATTTGACGGCAGCACTGGAACTACGGAGAAAGGGTCGATTTTTTTCAATATTAAAGAGAATCAGAAGATATTAATAAAAGCAATTGACGATGGAGAGAACCGGCTCGCAAAGGCGAAAGATGAATTATTGTCAGCTAAAAAAGGGCTGGACAAAGACTCTGGTTTGGAAGTTGATAATGCAATTTCTGCAATTGATGATGCGCTCCAGAAAATTGGTGATTCAAAAATAATTTTTGACAAGGATTTGACTTGGCTATCGGGGGCTGACGGACAAGAGAAAAATATTTTGATTATTTTTCAGAACAATGCCGAGCTCCGAGGTGCGAGCGGAGGGTCTCTTGGCTCATTTGGAATTGCAAAATTTAAAGACGGTAATTTAACCGGTGTAGATTTCGGCACAAATATTTACAAATTGGATCATGCCTTTTTAGCAAAGCAAAAAATACCAGTGCCCGATCAATTAAACTGGATTGTTCAGGATGGGCTTGGGATGAAGGATTCAGGATGGGATATTGATGGACCAGCGGCAATGGAGAAAATAATGTGGTTCTATGAGCAAGAGACAGGCAATCAGATTGATGGAACAATAATGTTGGACAGCTCCGCTTTTGTATCGCTTTTAATGGAAGTAGGACCTATTGATATAGCGGAAATGGGTAAAACTATAAATGCTTCCAATTTTAGAAGTGAGATAGAGTACGAGGTTCATAAGGGATATTTTGAAAGCACTGAAAATATGACTGAAAACGAACCAAAGAAAATCTTGGCAGTAATGATGCCTAAATTTACTGATAAACTTTTCAGTTCGTTAAAAGATAAAAATACTTCGCCTGCTATCTTGTCATCCCTATCAAAATCGCTTAAGCAGAAAGATATAACCTTATATTTTAAAAATACGGATTTTGAAAACCGGCTTAAAAATTTAAATTACTCGGCAGCTATAAATTCGGCGTTGGGGGATTATTTTTACATCACAAATTCTAATATTGATGGAGCTAAAAGCAGTCATGCTGTCCAAGAAACTGTAAAGCTGGATGCAATAATTTCTGATTCCGGTAATATTAAAAATACTCTCATTTTAACCAGAAAGCACAATGGAAGTAACGATTGGCCCGATGGGATGAATAAAAATTTTGTCCGGCTTGCACTGCCTGAAAACTCCAAAATTGAGAACTTTAATCCAGTTGAGGGTTATTTCGAGCAGTTCTTTGACAGAGGACTGAAGGATGGCAAACCATTTTGGTTAACCTCTGAATTTGGCAGAAATATTTTGAACTTCTGGATGACTACGAAGCCACAAGAAGAAAGTAAGGTGGAAATTAGCTACTCTTCGGACTATTCAGTTAATACTGGTGGAGACTTTTATTATGCTATAAACTTTCAGAAACAAACAGGTGCTCCAATAGATGATATTGAGCTAACACTTAATTATCCAAATGGATTTACTCCGGAAAATGTGAAAAATTATGATGATTCTAAAAATCAAATTATACTTAAGTTTAAACTCGATCAAGACAAAATGATAAAAATCCGGTTTAAAAAAAGCTCATAAAATTAATAAAACTGCTTGAAGAGGGCAGATAAGAGTGATACAATACATTTAGATTATCGATCACCAAAATTAACATATTTTGCTAATTTTGTTTGTTACCGCTAAATTTTAGTTATGAGCATATCTAACAAGTCCCAAGGAGAGAAAATAATGGAAGAAATCAAAAAAGCGGCTGCAACTGACACTTATGACGCATCGAAAATTACCGTTCTAGAAGGACTTGCGCCCGTAAGAAAAAGGCCGGGTATGTATATTGGTGGAACGGGGCTAGATGGACTTCACCACTTGGTTTGGGAAATCGTTGACAACGCTGTTGACGAAGCTATGGCTGGGTTTTGCGACAAAATCATCATAATTCTTCATAGAGATGGTTCGGTTTCGGTTGATGATAATGGACGAGGTATTCCGGTCGACAAACATAAAGTAACGGGTAAATCAGCGCTTGAAACAATTCTAACAACACTACATGCCGGCGGTAAATTTGGGGACGACGGCTATAAAGTTTCAGGCGGTTTGCATGGTGTGGGCGCATCTGTTGTTAACGCTCTTTCTGTCTGGGTCAAAGCCGAAGTTAAGAAGAATGGCAAGCTATATTTTCAAGAGTACGACAAGGGTGTTGCAAAAGCCGAAATCAAAGCAATTGGCGATGCAACCACAACTGGAACTAAAATCACTTTCTTGCCTGATCCTGAAATATTTAAAAATACAACATTCTCGTATAAAACTATTTTGAATCATTGCCGCCAGCAGGCGTATTTAACCAAGGCAGTAATGCTTACTGTGATTGATGAACGCGAAGAGGGTGAAATTAAAAAAGAGATTGTTGAGGAAGACAGAGAAAATATCCCTGATGAGGATAATGAAGAGAGCGAAGATGATAAAAATATGCGTACCGGACGAGGTTCTTTGGGGGAAGAAGAGGCAGATCCGTCAACTGACGGAGAAAAAATCGGGCACCAGCAATATTCATTCTACTTTGAAGGTGGTATTGCATCCTATGTCCGGCACATCAATAAAAACCGCGATGTAATAAACGATCCTCCAATGTATGTGGAAAAAGAAATGAATGATGTGGTGGTCGAGCTATCCTTAGCTTACACCGATGATTTTAAAGAGCATCTTCACTCTTTTGCCAACAATATTAATACCGCTGAAGGCGGAACTCACTTAACCGGTTTTAGAACTGCATTGACACGGGCGATTAATGATTACGCAAAGAAACACAATCTTTTGATCAAGGGAGTTGGCTTGACCGGTGAGGATGTCCGCGAGGGATTGACCTGTGTCTTATCAGTAAAATTATCCGACCCGCAATTTGAAGGTCAGACCAAGGCGAAACTTGGCAATACTGAAGTCAGGACAATTGTTGATTCCGTTAGTGCTACTGCTTTAACCAATTATTTTGATGAAAATCCGGTTGAAGCCAAGAAGATTATTGAAAAATGTTCTCTTTCAGCTAGGGCAAGAATGGCGGCGCGGGCAGCCAGAGATACTATTATTAGAAAAGGCGCGCTTGAGGGGATGACTCTTCCAGGCAAGCTTGCAGACTGTTCGTCCAAAGATTCAAAACGGACCGAGATATATATTGTTGAGGGAGATTCCGCCGGTGGTTCTGCTAAGCAGGGACGCGACCGTAATTTTCAAGCTATTCTACCTCTCCGCGGTAAAATTTTAAATGTTGAAAGGGCACGGCTTGACCGGATGCTCACTTCCGATGAAATTAAAGCTCTAATTGTCGCCATGGGAGTTGGTGTCGGCGAAGAAATCAACTATGCAAAGCTTCGGTATGACAGAATCATAATAATGACTGATGCTGATGTTGATGGCGCCCATATTAGAACGCTTCTTCTCACATTCTTCTTTAGAAATTTTCCAGATCTAATCGAAAAAGGTCATATTTATATTGCTCAGCCACCGCTTTTCTCCGTGCAAAAGGGCAAGGAAAAACATTGGGTATACACTGACGCTGAAAGGGATGCGGTTGTTAAAAAAATTAAAGGCAATAAAGACGAGGTCTCCGGAATTATGATCCAGCGATTTAAAGGTTTGGGCGAAATGAATCCTACTCAATTATGGGATACTACCATGAATCCGGAAAACCGCATTTTGCTTCAAGTTGCTACTGGAGACGCTGAGAAAGCGGACGAAACTTTTTCAATGTTGATGGGCGACCAAGTTGCACCGCGCAAAAAATTTATCCAAACACGGGCAAAGAGTGTGAAGAATCTGGACACATAACATTTATCAATTACCAGTTATCAATTTCCATTCATTTATCATTGAAAATCTACGTGACTAAATGATCAATGGAAAATGAGCAATGAGCAATAATTCACGAGGATAGATATGGACGACAATAACATTGACGAAAACGAAATAATTCCTACAGAAGATTCTGAACAATCAAAAGAGGTTGGATCAGAAGAAGTTTCTGAAAATCCGGCGGATGATGCTGAGATCATCGAAGAAGTATCAGTTTCTCCTGTGGTTGCAGATAGAGATTCAGGGTCTCCTACCAGCGATCTTATGAGAAACAATACTGTAGAAGAAGATATGTTTGTTCCGGAGGTCGGTAATCTGGTTCGCCGTGATCTTACAGTTGAGATGGAAACTTCATACCTAGACTATGCCATGAGCGTCATTGTTTCGCGTGCTCTTCCGGATGTTAGAGATGGTCTAAAGCCGGTTCATAGACGCGTTCTTTACGCTATGCATGCGACAGGGCTTCATCATTCCTCAAAATACCGTAAATCCGCCAAAGTTGTAGGTGAGGTTATTGGTAACTACCATCCACATGGTGATGTGGCAGCTTATGATACTTTAGTCCGCTTGGCTCAGGATTTCTCAATGCGTTATCCCTTGGTTGACGGTCAGGGAAACTTTGGTTCAATGGATGGCGACTCTGCCGCTGCTATGCGATACACAGAATGTCGAATGTCCTCAATTGCTGAAGAAATGGTTGCTGATATAGATAAAGATACCGTTGACTGGCAGGATAACTATGATGGCTCAACGCAAGAGCCGATCGTAATGCCGGCCAGAGTGCCGCAGCTTCTCCTAAACGGTACTATGGGTATTGCCGTTGGTATGGCAACAAACATTCCGCCTCACAATTTAGGAGAACTTTGCAATGGAATCGGTGCCTTGATTGATAATCCTGAAGTTACTGTCGAGGACTTAATGGAGCACATTAAGGGTCCGGATTTTCCTACTGGAGGCGTTATTTACAATAATGAAGATATCAAGATGGCCTATGCTACTGGTAAGGGCCGTATTATGATGCGGGCAAAGGCAGATATTGAAGAGGGAAAGCGTGGATTCAAGATTGTAATTACAGAGATTCCATATCAGGTTAACAAAGCGACTATGATTGAAAAGATTGCCGATCTTGTGAAGGAAAAGAAAATTGACGGCATTTCAGATCTACGGGATGAATCCGACCGTCACGGTGTTCGGGTTGTAATCGAGCTTAAAGCTAATTCGTATCCGAAGAAAGTTCTAAACCGCCTTTTCGAATTGACCCAGATGCAGACGGCTTTCCATGTTAACATGCTCGCCTTAACTCCAGATCTTGAACCGGTCGTGATGACATTAAAAGATGTTCTCTCATATTATATTGAACATAGAAAGAATGTTATTGAGCGGCGAAGTCGATATGAACTAAAGAAGGCAAAAGACCGCGCTCACATACTGGAAGGGCTCCGGATCGCGCTTGATAATATAGATGAAGTAATCAACACTATCCGAGCTTCTGCAAACAGGGATGAAGCTAAAAAGAATTTAATTGCCAAATTTAAACTCTCAGAGCTCCAAGCTGATGCGATTTTAGATATGCGTCTTTCTGCTTTGGCAGCGTTGGAGCGAAAAAAGATTGAAGATGAATATGACGAAATTATGAAACGGATTGCCTACTTGGAAGATCTTCTGGCGCATCCGGAAAAAATTCTTTCTCTCATCAAGACAGACCTAAAAGAAGTTGCTGATAAATATGGTGATGACAGAAGAACAGCCATTGTCCCTGGTGCTCTTGGTAGCTTCAATGCCGAAGATTTAATTCCTGACCAGAAAGTGATTGTCGCATTTTCACGAAGCAATTACATTAAGCGTCAAGAGATTGAAACTTACCGAAAGCAGACAAGAGGCGGCTTCGGTGTTGTTGGCATGACAACAAAAGAAGAAGACATCGTCGATAATTTGGCTTGTGCCAGTACGCATGATGACATATATTTCTTCTCCAACAAAGGCCGCGTCTTTAAGAGTAAGGTTTACGAATTACCGGCATCTTCTAGGCAATCTAAAGGCACACCTATCGTAAACATTGTTCAAATCTCCCAAGATGAGAAAGTGACTGCAATTTTGACCGTGCCGAAGACAAATAAGAGTAAATTCTTCATTATGGGCACTAAGAATGGACAGATTAAAAAGACTGAAATAGAAAAGTATGAAAATATAAGAAAAACCGGAATAATCGCTGTTGGACTAAAAGGCGATGACGAGCTAAAATGGGTTAAGATGTCAGGCGGTAAAGACATAATTGTTGAGGTTTCAGTAAAAGGACAGGCAATTTGCTATCCAGAAACAGATGTCCGTCCAATGGGCAGAAGCGCTTCAGGGGTTACTGGAATGCGTCTGCGTAAGTCTGATCAGGTAATGTCAATGGACATCGTTCCAGGTGAAATGGCCGGATTTGATAAGCCGACGAATTTCCGCGGGCCCGATATGCTGATTGTTCTTGAGAACGGTTTTGGCAAGCGAACAATGCTGAGGAATTTTCACCTCCAAAAACGTGGTGGTATGGGTATTCGCGCTGCAAACTGTACACCGAAGACCGGTAATGTAATTGGCATGCATATTACGTACACAGACTTGGGTGATGTTATTCTGGCATCTCAAAAGGGACAATTTATTAGAATGGAACTGGCCAAGATTAAGCGCTTAGGAAGAGATACTCAGGGAGTAACTCTAATGAAACTACGCGCTGACGATAAAGTTTCATCAGTTGCTCTTATCTTGCCTGACGAAGAAGAAGTGGTGCAGAATGAAATTCCTCTAGATTTAAACTCCCCTAAAGCCCCAGAAGAGAAGACGGTAAGGGACAACGGATCTGCAAAATTAGAAAAAACAGAGAAGAAAATAGCAATTAAAGAAAAAAATGTTTCAAATAAGCCCGATAAAAAAGTAATACAAAGTATGACAAAAGATATTCCAACCAAAGACAAAAAGGAAAATGAGACTGAATCTAAATTCAAAGTCAATTATTACGAGCCAAAGAAAGATGAAAAAATGGTTGAAGCATCAGAAGATGACTCTAAAATAGATTTTCATACTAAGAAATTACCCGAAAATCCCCCAATTATTAAAGATGACACGAACTACTGGGGCGCGAAATAAACATAGAATCAAGTATTTTGAATTACGAATTATGGCAGAGTTACTATTATATTGAATTGATAGCGCCGAATTAGTGTTATCTATAATTCGGGTTGCTTTTAGAACTATTTTTCAGTATAATAAAAGGCACAGTTATTGATCGCCGAAGTTTAAGCAGCCAGAAACACCATTATTCATTATTCCATATTCATAATTCCATCCTATGGCCCGATTCCAAAAAAGAAAATTGAGCAAGAAAGAACAAAAGGCAGTGGACAAAAATGGCCCACAGCTTACTTTTGAGGAGAGAAAAGCTCAAAAGGAAGCTTCGGCCGAGCCAAAAGCAAAAAAACAAGTCCACATTCCAAATGTAATCTCAGTAAAAGATTTTGCAGAAATTTCTGGTTTACCTGTAACTCAGGTTATCACTGTTCTGATGAAGAATGGTATTTTGGCAACAATTAATGAAACAATTGACTTTGAAACAGCTGCCATCGTTGGAGATGACTTGGGTCTTGAAATCATTCCGTCTGAAGAAGAGGAAGCAGAAGGCAAGCAGATAGAAGAAAAAGTGGAGAATAAAAACTTAGTTCATCGTCCGCCAGTTGTTACTATTATGGGCCATGTTGACCACGGAAAGACAACTCTTTTAGACCAGATCCGTTCCGCTCATGTCGCTGAAGGTGAGTCAGGCGGTATAACTCAACACATTTCCGCGTATCAAGTTACGCTAAAAGACACTAAGAATAAAAACTTAAAGAATAGAACTATTACTTTTATTGACACTCCCGGCCATGCTGCTTTTTCGGCCATGCGGGAGCACGGTTCGGCGATCACTGACATTGTTGTCCTAATTATCGCCGTAACTGACGGTGTTATGCCGCAAACAATTGAGGTAATCAAACAAGCTCAGGGAAATAATGTACCAATCATTGTGGCTATTAATAAAGTTGATGTGCCTGATGCCGATATAATGAAAACCAAACAACAGCTCTCCGAATATGATCTTGTGCCAGAGGAGTGGGGCGGAAAAACTGTTATGTCGGAAATATCCGCTAAGACAGGCAAGGGCGTTGATGATCTTTTGGAGCTTATTCTTTTGCAAGCCGATTTAATGGAGCTAAAAGCTGATCCGAAAGAGGATGCGCTTGGAATTGTCATTGAATCACACATGCAAAAAGGCGCTGGTGCCATGGCGTTGGCTTTAATTGAAAATGGAACATTACGAAAAGGCGACGCCGTCGCGATTGGCGCTTCGTTCGGCCGAATTAGAATTCTTGAAGACACGCTGGGCAAACCGGTTGAAAGCGCGGGTCCAAGTTTCCCCGTTCTTCTCGCTGGATTGAAGTCACTACCAAACTTTGGCGATCGGCTTTTGGCATTTAAAAATGAAAAAGCTGCCCGTGAGACAGCTCAGAAATATCAGAGAGCAGATGTTAAGATTAAAATTGCAACTGCCAGAAAATATTCTAAAGAAGGTGCTGCGGCAGAAAACATTGAAAAAGCTTTTGATTACAACATCATACTAAAGACTGACGTTCATGGCTCGCTTGAAGCAGTTAAAAAACTTCTTTCAGAGATTAAATCGCAGGAAGCTCAAATTCAAATCATCTCTGAAGGAGTTGGCGCTATCTCGGAGTCGGATGTTACTTTGGCGAAGGCAACCGGTGCCCATATTATTGGCTTTAGAGTTAAAGGACTGGACGCTGCCAGAAAGATTGCCGAAAAAGAAAAAGTCACAATCCAATTATTTGAAATCATTTATGAACTGATCGATACAATTAAAAGAGATATCGGAAAGATGCTTCCGCCCGAAGTTATTGAGGAAGAGTTAGGCAAAGGTGACGTACTCGGCATTTTCCGCGATGACAGAAAAGGTTTTGTAGCAGGTGGCAAGATTGAAAAAGGCAAGCTCACGGTTGGTGACGAGATTAAAATATTTCAAAATGACAATGAAAAATATAGAGCCAAGATTGTTTCTCTTCGAAAAGAAAAAAGTGAGGTTAAAGAGTGTGAATCCGGTTCAGAATGTGGCTTTGGTATGCCGGCCGGCGCAAATGTGGCAGTAGGGGACACCTTCGTTGCTTTCAAAACAATCCACAAAGAACGCGTCATTGAATAGCATTCGTGGTCTTTATAGTACTAAAAATTTGTGTGCCATTGGCAGACATTTTTATTTTCTAGGAACTGCTGTACAATATAAGTATTAAATAATGTTCTAAAAAATGGAGGGTGATATGAAAAAAATTGGAGCAATGCTTTTTATAGGCATTTTTTCGTTGATGACTTTTTGGGGGACAGCGAGTGCCGGCCCATCGGTTGACCAAAGCAACACAAAAATTGAAGATGCCTCAGCTTCCCTGTTGATGGATGCGCCTTATTATAGGGCTCAAACTTTCCGTCCCGACAGGCAGCATATAGATCAGATAGATATCTATTTAAAAGATAGAGCAGAGGGATCATGGGCACAGATTTATCTTTATAATGAAACTAATCATCTAGAGATTGCTAATGTAGGTCATAGGATGGCCGCGGGAACTGGTTGGGAGACCTATCCTCTAAATGTTGACGTAACAGTAGGAGCGAGATACAGAATTAAACTAGTTGTTAATGCTTCAGGTGTTAAATGGCCTTTTACTACCGGGAATGTTTATATTCGGGGATCATTGTACTACGAAGAAAACACTTATTATAGTGGAGCTGATTTTATATTTAGGACTTGGGGCACTGATCCCGTTGAGATGGTTGAGGAGCAAATCATTCCAGAGGACGGAACAGATGAGCCCGGAACGCCCGGAACGCCAGCGTCCATCCCTGGAACTGCTGAAGGGATAACCGTAGTGGCGGAAACTCCGACAGCGACAGTTGCAACATCAATCGCCAAACCAACCGAATTAACCGCCGCTTACACCGATAGCGCAAAACTGACATGGAAAGCATCGACTACTACCGATATCACCGGTTACATCGTCTTCCGATCTGAAACCAAGGGAAAGGGGTATACAAAGATAGCAGATGTGGCAAAAAATATATTAGAATATACTGACACAACAGCCGCTGCGTCAAAAACCTACTACTATGTTGTCAGGGCGGTAAAAGGGACAGTGCAGTCTGCCAGTTCCAATGAAGCAACAGTAGTTGTACCAGCGACCGCTCCGCCAATTGCTCCTCAAAATTTAAAAGTAAATTTGGTCCAAAGTTCATCCATAAATGTAACTTGGGATAAAAATCCAGAAGAAAATATTTCAGGATATACTTGCACCATTTCTCTCGAAGGCAAAGAGGTGGAAGTAAAAAATATCGGAGCGGATGACAATAATTGTCTTTTCTCTAATCTGATACCTGACGCAGATTACAAAATTGCCGTTATCGCCAAGAATTCATTGGGAGAATCCTCATCTCCTTCAGAGATAACACAAAAGACCGCTTTAGAAACTGTTGTCCAGAAAGAGCCAATATTGCCTTTGCTTCTCTGGGTGCTCCTATCCTTTGCCGCCGCTCTTACAATAGTTCTAATGATAATGATCTGCCGCAGACATAAAAAAGCTAAACAGCAGTCAGTTTAACTTAAGTTTACAATATGTCAGAAAAAATAAATAATATCCTACACAGGTTTTTTGCTTTTGTCGTTCGAAGAAAATTACTCTGCGTCCTACTGGTGGTATTGTGTTGTTCTTTGTTTGCTGCCAAAGTATCGATTTCGGCGCAAAATATTGGCGCCGGTGAAGCCGTCTCAAAAATATCAAAAGCAATCACCATGGGATCGCTGGCGCCGATTACTGGACCGGGGGAGAAGAATGAAAGCAGTGTAGATACTGATAATACAACCGAGAATACCTCATCTTCTACCCCATTGTCAGTAGGGAAGTCAAACAGCACAACCGGAATCACAAGTTCATCCAACACTTCCTCGACAACACCTCCTAATTCATCTTCTGGATCTTCTGGCTCCAACCCCAGTTCCCCTGCTTTGCCGGTTGACGAAACGCCATCAGCAGTTGTGGCTTTTTATGCTGATAACCAGTCGGACACAGACGCCGAGGATGAAAATCACCTGAGAGTTGTTGATTATATCTTAGCAACTGGTGCTAATCCGGTATTTCACGCTGGTGATTTAATGGAAGACGGGACACAGGATAGTTTAAACCGCTTTAATGCGGTGACAGGAACAATGCGTTCGAGCCGGTCTTTCTATGCCGCATTGGGTAATAACGACCGCAAATACGGCGACTCTTCCACCCCATCGTCACTGTTTTTGAACAACTTTGTTTTCCCGAACAACGAACAATGGTATTCAGTAAATGTTGGCAATCTGCACATGGTCGTTTTGGACAGCGCTTTCTCTAGAAGCAGCACTACTCAGCGTAATTGGCTTATCGCTGATCTGCAGAGCGCGTCTTCCCAATCAAAAGTAACGGGCGTAATGTATCATCACCCTGATTTTTCAGCAGATATTTCACAGTATCTTACAGATAATGGCGTTGATTTCGTTATTTCGGGACACACCCATTCCTATACACATGCGATTTCCGGTGGAGTTCACTATTTTGTGACAAGCGGACAGCCGGGGATAGGGTATCTTTTAGCAAGAATCTATCAAGATAATGTTTCAATCTCGTACTACAATAGTAGTAATAGCGTAGTTGAAACATTCAATTTTAACGAGAGATAATTGTTTAAATATTTCTACTGTCATACGCCCAGTGAAGTACTGCCTGGCGTTGTTTTGGTCTGCAGGACAGATCCTTTGATCGACAGTTTCTTTTTATTTGGGCGATATGGCGATTGATTGCTTTCCATCGCTTAATTTGCCGCGCGTCTTCTTTCGGAATTCTTCTCCCCATGTAGTATCGGCAGTACCACTGGAACCATCCGCGCGGGTCCTCTTCATATATCCAGCCGTTTTTTCTCCAAACAAATAGAGGTTGGCTGGCGTTTACTTTAAAATAGTTTAAATTTGAGTCGTGTTTCTCGGGGCATAATTTGGCATTATTAAACCAATCTTTGGGAAACTCATCTTTACAATCGGTCATATATTTTCCACCAAACACGCCCAGTTCGAGCATTTCTTTGGGAGTCAAATCGGGCTTAAATTCCGGATCAAAGTTTCTTCCCATTGGCTCGGAAAGTATATAGGAATAACCCTTCTGCATTTTGTCATTTATAACGACTTTTTTCATTGCATATTACGATTATAGACCAACCAAAAACCTGTGTCATATAGCATTTTAATGCATAATTGTGGATAAGTACGAACATAAACCGAACATAAGATTATCACAATCTGATCTTAAAATTAATCATGAGCATAAACATTTTGCGTGACATTGTGGATAAGCCAGATACATCGCGAAAAAATAAAAGCAATAGAATATAATTGTTGTAAAAATAGTTTAAAAATTAACTGTAAGGATAAAAGGAGCGTTGCTTGCTAAATAAGTTTGGCATTTCTATTATTAGATATGGTAAAATGTAATTGAAAACAATTCTTTAGGAGGACTAAAGTGAAAAAAGGATTTACATTACTGGAATTGCTTATAGTCATTGCTATTATTGGTATTTTGGCCACGATCATTACTTTAAATGTGGCTAACGCTAAAGACAGCGCCAAAAAAGCCAAAGCAATTTCCGACCTTGATACAATTGCGAAGATGGAAGAATATTACAAAAGCCAGAATACCACTCAAAAATATACAATAAGTCGCAGTGAATATTCTTGTGATATTTATCTCCCGGTTGAAGAGTTGTCAACAATTTCCCTCTACAGGAAAACAAATGGTTGGTTTGGGGTATATCGAAAGAATGCCGACTTATTTTGATAAGGATGGAAACGAGCAAGAGTACGCATATTCAAGTAAAGACGGAAGCTCCTTTATTATCGAAGCAGCCGATGTAACAAATCAGACGGAATTGCTTCGGGTAACTCCCTCGGGTTTAGTTAAAGAGGGCGCTAATCAGTCAATTACTCAGACAGATGCACTATGCAGAGCGTTTGATACAAATGGAGATGGTATTTTAAGGTCTGATATAAATGAGTGGAATGCGACACAAGCGACTATGCATGCTTGTCGCGTTTATCCTTTGACGGATGAATGCAAAAAGTTTGACATGAATAAAGATGACACAATTGACTCTATAGATGCCATCATGCTCTTTAATTTTATACAAGCTGCTTCTTCCTCCTATATTGACACAAACTGCAGTCAACTGGGATACTAACAGTTTTTCGGGGCAGCAAAAGAGAGAGCCCGTATGCTGCGACTCTCCCGATTAGATCGATCAAAAGATTGCTCCTCTAAAAAATCGTAATCTGTATCTATATAGTACTCCTGCCACAGACCCTGTCAATGACGGGAGGGATGAGGTATTTTTTAGTATATTTGCAATCTCATCTATTAAAATAGAACCTTTTTTTGCGAGGCCGTCTTTATCTTTTTCCTAATTCATGTAATTATACAGTTAGCCCAGCGGGGCAATTCCAACTTGAAAGGTGGCAATCCAATGTCGAAGAAGTCAAAAGGATTCCCAGTTCTGTTTCAGGCTGGGATGGGATCGAGAGTTTCAAGCTGGGTGATGGCCCGCATAGTTTCTATGCTGGGTGCACTCGGCGTTGTCTCTTCTGTCGGACTGCGCACAGTCATGATCGAGGAGGTTAGGCGAGGCAACCAAAAGGTGATCGAGATGGCCAAGAGGTTTCCATTTCCTGGCCATATCGAAGAGTTGCTGGCATTTGCCAAGGGATGCAAGTGGCACAAAAAGCCAGTCCCAATGGACCAGTTCGGTCCAAAAGGCGAGCTTGCCAAACGGCTGTCTACGATAGCCGCGTTCATTGAAGTGTCCTTGGCAAAAGAGGGGCACAACGGTCTGATCGGGATCAATGTGATGTGGAAGCTGCCGCTGACGGTGCTGCCGGTGATATACGGCGCAATGCTTGCAGGCGTCAATATCATCATTGCCGGGGCAGGGGTCCCGATGGAGCTACCAGCTATTGTCGAGGCAATCCGATCCGGTCAAGACCTGGCTTTCAAACTGGGGACGGACGCGGAATTCACTTTGCGGATTGTTCCTGGAACTTCTGAGCTCATAAGCTCGCGTGACAGGCCGAAGCTGGCACCGATTTTGTCCAACTTTGTGTTTTGCAGAAAACTCAAGGATGGATGGAAAGAGAAATACGGCGTCGAGCCGGATTTCTTCATTCTTGAGGACTACAAGGCAGGCGGCCACAATGCTCCACCTCGTAACAAGGAAGTGCATTCCGTTGAGAAAGACGGGATCGACAGCTACTTCGACGAAGTCGTAGAGCTGGGAATTCCGGTGGTCGTCGCAGGCGCATTTGAGCACGGCGGAACACGGGCAGATCTGCTTTACTGGCAGAAGAGGGGCGCTCATGGGATCCAGGTCGGATCCCGGTTTGCTCTTTCTTCTGATTCAGGAATGCTCGAGATCTACCGTCATCAGATCCTTGAGCTCAACAAAGCAGGCAAGCTGGAGATAATAACCCGCATGTCGGACTCACCAACGGGTTATCCGATCAAGATGGCGGTCCTTCAAGGTACTCTAGCCGATCCCGAGATCTACCGTGCACGCAGGCGTGCTTGCAAACAAGGGTACCTTCGTGAGGTGCACACCTATACTGACGAGTCTGGCCAGGAGGTCCAAGTACTGTCTTGTAAGGCCATGCCTCTTGATCAGTATATGGCCCTAAATCCAGACAAGACCAGAGAGCAGTGCGAGGAGGACTCTGACGGTAAGGTCTGTCTGTGCGACGGACTCTTGGGTGCGATTGGGTTCAAGGCCGTACCAGCGTACATAACGTTGGGCGAAAGTGGGAGGATACCAACTGAGGAAGAGTCTGCCCGGGAGATTGCCCTAGAGATTCTGACTCCGAGGGACGACGAGGATACAGGGATTGACCTACGACTTGCCGCCTAAGGCAGATCGTATTTCCAGAGCCGGCCGCTGATTGTGGCCGGACTCTTTTTTTAAATTATAAATATTTATTATTTTACTTTTTAATTGCCAGCCATTTCCAGAGTGCGGCAAGAGCAAAAATCAGTGCAAAAAATGACAAGATTGCGTTGAAAACCATTATCACTGAGAATGTTTTTGCCCACCAGGGCCAAGTCAGCTTGGTATTTTGTTCAGCATTGGCGGTGGCATTCGTCTGTTGCTGCTGTTGGACTGTCTTTTTCTGTTGCTGGCTTTGAAGATAGCTGTTTAAGGCGTCTGTCTTGGGATCTGTTTCGGCCGCAAAAACATTTGATGATATCGGCCAAAATATTGGAAGTGCACCAATCAGTAAAAGTGCCGACGCAAATAAACTTACTAATAATTTTCTCATTCAATCTCCTTTTATTACTTGCCGAAAGAGTAGCAGAGTGCTTTCTTGGATTCATTGGGTGAGATAACAAAAATACTTCAACTTCAAAATATATCATTTGATGTTGAGAAAAAAATAATTTTAGTTTATCTTGTAGATGAATTACTAAAAGAAAGGTTAATTATGAATTTTATGTTTAGAAGAACTTTTTGGGGAATTTTAATTGTGCTAATTGGGGTGCTTTACATTATAAATAATATCTTTGGGACTAATATTCCGGTCTGGAACATTTTCTGGCCTTTTGTAATTATTATGGTCGGAATTAGTTTGCTTTATGGCCACCGCGGTATTAAAACCGAGAGTCAGATAATTTTTGATGAGGGCGATTTGGAAATTTCTTCGGAAAACCGTGATTACAGCACGGTTTTCGGTAGCAGTACATATGACTTTCGTAAGATCAAGCTAAACAAAAAAACCATAAATATTGAAGCCAGTACCGTATTTGGCGCAACCAAAATTCTAATAGATGAGAAAATACCGATGCGGATAAAAGCAAGCAGCGCTTTCGGTGGAGTCAAGCTTCCTGATGGCAGCACAGTGGCATTTAGCGAAAGAGAGTACTTTACAAAATCTTATAAAAAAATACTCCGCATGTAAATGTTAATGTGAGTGCCGTATTTGGCGGGACAGAAATAATCTCATAAACCAAGTTAATTTTGAACTAATTTTTCAAAACTGCCGACTTTTTGGTATAATTTAATCGAACTAATTTTGTGAGGGGAAATGTTGGATGTTTCTGGAAAAATTTTAGGTATCTCGGATAAAGCGAGTTATTTTTACGATAATTTGCGTTTAAATTCCAGTCCGCTTCTTATATTGGACATTTTAATTGTGGCCGTCCTATTTTATTGGGTTTATATTTTTCTAAAAGAAACACGGGCAATGCGAATTCTTTATGGGCTGGTATTCTTGCTTATTTTGATGGCAGTGGGAAAGCTTTTCAATCTTATCTTGCTTAACTGGCTCCTAAAAAGTTTAATGGCGATGCTCATTGTTGCTATCCCCGTCGTTTTTCAGCCGGAGCTTAGAAATGCCCTTGAGAAACTGGGCCGGTCAAAGCTCTTGGGTGAACTAATAGGTAGAGAAGATTTTGACCGTGTCATAAATGAGATCGTTTCCGCTGCATCAACATTGTCCGACAAGCGGATTGGGGCGCTCATCATTTTAAAAAGACAAACAGGGCTTAAGGAATATATCGATAACGGAGTTCCTGTAAATGCACCTGTTTCAGCAAAGCTTCTTTTATCAATCTTTTTTCCCCGTTCGCCTATGCATGATGGCGCAGTCATTATATCGGGGGAGAAAATTCTTTCCGCCTGCTCAATCCTTCCTGTCTCGCAGGTCAGTTTAAGTTCAAATTTGGGAACGCGTCATAAAGCCGGAATTGGCATTACGGAAGTTTCTGATGCCATCGCAATAATCGTTTCTGAGGAAACGGGGTCAATTTCTGTGGCCGTAGGGGGTAAACTCGAGCAAAGAATCTCGGAGGAAAAATTAAAAAACCGTTTAATTTCATTCTCAGGACAAAAAAAGAGTAAATAATATGTGGAAAATAATTACCAAAAATTTGTGGATAAAAATATTCTGCCTTTTAGCGGCGGCCGGGCTTTGGCTTTACATTGCCTCCGGACAAAATTCTGTTGGCAAGTTCCCCGGCAGTATAACAGTTCGCGCCATAAATGTTCCAGCAGGATTGGTTGCCACTTACGACATAAAAACAGTTAATATAAAGGTAATGGGGGATTCTTCCGTATGGCGCAAATTATCCTCAGACACTTTTTCGGCATATGTTGATTTGTCGGCGCACTCGGAAGGAACATATGAACTCCCGGTTAATGTTGTTTCTTCGGTGCAGGGTGTACAAATTGTGGAAAAGGATCCAGAGAAAATATTTGTGAGCTTGGAGCCGGTTATTTCTAAAAAAGTTAATGTTAATAAAAAAATTGAAGGAAGTGCAGGCGAGGGATTGGTGGCTGGCAATATTGATCTTGACCCAACAGAGGTTGATGCAAAGGGTCCAAAGAGCTTAATAGATAAACTCACCGAAGCTACTGCAACCATAAATCTAAATGGCGAGACAGATAACTTTACAAAAACGGTTTCTGTTGTCGCATATGATGAAAATGGTGATCCTGAAAATAACATTGAATTTGTTCCGGCTGAGGTAAAAGCGTCTGTTTCCATCGTTAAAGCATCAAACAATAAAACAGTCGGGATTAAAGTTTTAACTAGTGGTTCGCCCAAATCCGGCTATTTTGTATCAGACATTTCGACGACTCCGGCCACCGTCGACATTACCGGTCCGGCTGACATTTTAGTTAAAACCAGTTACGCCGAGACCTTTAGCGTCGACATAGGCGGTGCTTCCTTGGATATGGAAAAAAGCGTGTCATTAAATTTAAAAGATGGGATAGCTCTGCAAGCCGGTACGACGCCTAAAATATTGGTGAAAATTAAATTTAGCCGTGCCGATATATCGAAGGAAATGACCGCTAACATTACGGCAAAAAATCTCGATTCGTCATATTACTTAAGTTCTGTTAACCCGATTCAGATAAATGTAACATGCTCCGGCCCCGCTGATTTAATTGCTAATCTGAAAAATTCTGATGTCAATCTGGCACTTGATTTTGCAGACAAAAGAATTTTATCCGGTGCCGTTTACAACTTTGAATTAAGCGCAAAAAACTTCTCTGTTCCTGACGGAGTATCCGTCTCGAGTATTGTCCCCTCATCAGTCAGTGTTGCAGTAGACAAAAAACACTAATTTTTTCTATTTATCCCCGCTAAAAGAAGATTTTTTGCTAATATTTCTGTATTTCAAAAAGGATATCTTGGTTGAAAAATTTGATTTGGGATAACCCTTCCGTAGCTCATTCAGCAGATTGATACAAGTCATAGTTGCCCTATAGAGGGCGAAGGAGGGTCTACGATATTTTATTAGCTGCAGTGTTAAAAAAATGCATCGCTTGTCTTATGGGCTTGACAAAAACCAACCGTTTGCTAAACTTAACCCTTGTATCGTCCAAAAAACGATATAAAAAACTATGGCATTACTAGAAGAAATCGAACCTCCGTCGTATAAAAATACTACGGATAAAACAAAAAATCTAAAAAAAGACACTGAAAATAAATATCAGCTTGTTCCTTCCGCCAGCTGGCGGATTCAACTATTCCTGACAAGAAGTTTTGATAAAATCCGAACCATTTCGGGTAGTTTCAAAACCCTTTCTTCCTACTCTCTAAGATCTGTCAGGAATTTTATTTTGAGCAATAAATACCTACCTCACGCAGTATTGGCCGTGCTGGGTCTTTTGGTTGCGATGACGAATCTTGGCGAGAAATTGCAGGCAAACGCATTTTATCAGGACATTGTTTCAACAGGTCCTGACGCTGAGTTTGCAGTTGCCAGCGCTGTCAGCCCATTTACTCCGCTTATTAAAAATGCCCCTGAGCTTGTGGACAAAGCCGCTGCCGCCTCAGTTTCGTCGGATGGATTTACAAGCGCCACTACCTCTGTTGATACCATAATCACGGCAAGGCAAGAGCCCTTGCCGGACAATTCCGCTCAAACAGTCAAATATACTGTTAAGAATGGTGATACGCTCTCAATGATCGGCATGGAATTTGATGTAAAAATCGCCACTTTAAAATATTTAAATGACATAAGTGATGTTGATATGCTGAAGCCGGGCTCAACCATCAAAGTTCCTCAAAAAGGATATGAAGTTTCCGCGTCTGCGATTGCCAAGAAAGAAAATGACAAAAAAGCCAAATTAGCCGCAGCTCAGAGAAATACTGTTGCCAGAAGCACCACCTCTTCCAGATACTCCAATACAACGCAAGGTGTTGCCACTATCAATGGTGTCAGATATGTTAGAAAAGCAAAAAGCAACGAAATGCAGTGTTACACATATGTAACATCACAGGGTTACGGCGTTGGCGGTTATGGACTGGCTCGTTTTATTCCTACTAATTCAAAATCTCCCAAGGTTGGCGGACTTGTGGTTACTTACGAAAGTTGGGCCGGACATGTAGCCGTTGTTACAGGGGTTAACGGAGACGGTACATTTAACATCCGCGAGAGCAACTATACCCACGGTTGGATTACAGAACGGACAATGTCCATGGGCAAAGGAATAAAAGGGTTTGTGAACTAAATAATTGCTAATTCTCCATAAAATGCGAAAACCCCACAGCATTGCTGTGGGGTTTTCTGGCTTTCGTCGCAATTTTCAGCGACTCATCGGAACACTTGTGTGTTGAGCCAAGAGATACCGGGGGTGATATCTCAAGGGTAAATCTTGAGCCATGAGGCTCAGAAATGGGGAAAAGGTGAGGAAAGGTCGGGTGCTGGTATCCCGCGGATAATCTGCTCTGTTCTTTGCCAAGTTGCGGCATCTTGGCGCTTCCCCAAGAAGTCCGAGTATGACGCTGGTCCGTAGACTATGGCGAAGATCGCAAAAAACGCAATCGCGGCCCTCGTGGCCTTCTGTACATTTCCTCGGGTAGCATAGAGTATGCAAAATGCGCATATTGCCGATGCTACCGGGACTGCGATCCCTCTGAGAATCGCGTATGCGATGCTCGTGTCAGGGAACTGGTTGGACGCATAGACAAGGATGAGTGTCATTACAATACTTACGACGATCGCAAGATTGCCACCAATCATAGCCTTGCCAAGATCAGAAAATGGGTTCGGAGAATTATCACTCATCTGGCTCACCTCTGATGAATTTATATCACTATTGACTGAATTTGTCAATCCTGCTAATATGAATATTATTATGTTTATTGATCACGCTGAAATTTATGTGAAAGCAGGCAAAGGCGGAAATGGGTCCGTTTCTTTTCGTCGTGAAAAATATATCCCTTGGGGTGGTCCAAATGGCGGAGATGGAGGCAACGGTGGAGACATCTTGGTGTTAGTGGACAATCACTGCCACGGATTGGCTCAGTACAACCGCGAGAAGCAGTTTATAGCCCAAAACGGACAAAACGGCATGGGGAGTAATAAACACGGTAAAAACGGCGATGATTTGGTAATTAGAGTGCCTGCAGGCACGCAAATATATCATGAAGGCAAGCTTTTATTCGATTTCACTGAAGAAGGTAAGCAAATCACTCTCGCGAAGGGTGGTAATGGAGGTTGGGGCAATCAGCATTTCGCCTCCTCTATCAAACAAGCTCCAAAATGGTCAAAAGACGGCCTTCCCGGTGAGTCTATGAAGATCCAACTTGAGCTCAAAACTATCGCTAATGTTGGCTTGGTTGGGCTTCCTAATGCGGGAAAATCAACCTTGCTCTCAGTTCTGTCAAATGCACGGCCAAAAATTGCCGATTATCCCTTTACCACGCTCGAGCCGAACTTAGGCACTATTAAAAATATTGATAAAAACATCATCATTGCTGACATTCCGGGCTTGATTGAAGGCGCCTCAGAGGGTAAAGGGCTGGGCGACAAGTTTTTAAAGCATATTGAGCGCACTCAAATAATCGTCCATTTAATTGACGCAAGCTCGGATGATGTTCTTCGCGACTACAAAACAATCCGCAAGGAATTGAAGCAATTCTCAAAAATACTTATAAATAAAGTCGAAATTCTTGTTCTAAATAAATCTGATATCATCTCTGAGGAAGATCTGGCAGAGAAAATGAAAGTACTCAAGAAGAAAAAACTAAAACCAATCGCAATCTCAGCTGCAACCAATAAAAACATTGCAGAGCTAATAACTAAGATGCGAGAAACAATCTCGTAAATATTCTTCGAGCTCGTCGAGAAGTCTAGAATAGTCCTACACTCGAGAAATATTATTAAAAAAAATCTCGTATAAATAACAACGGCCGTTGCTGTCTCTACGAGATTTTTGTCTAAGAAATAATAAATTATAGTAAAATGAAATGAGGCCGCCCAACGGATGTCGGGTGGCCTCGGAAGTTGTCAATGGCAGGATCGCTTGCTTGCGAACTAGTAGGGCGTTAGCCGGACTCTCCTTTCCTCCATGGAGGGATATTCCCAGCTACCCATTCGCCCGCCATATCATCGATCACCATCAGTCTGGCGATCAGTCTGGCCTCCTCGTCCATGAGAACTTGTCCAGAAGGACCCATCACTATCTTGTGCATCCATAAGCCCTCGAGCTTGGCGTGAATGATATCGATCTCGTGTAGTCTCTCCATCTCGGCCTCGGCTTCTGAGGGTTTTTTGCCTTGTAGGCACTTCCGCGTCAGACACCAAGCGTCCCACGGGCCGATCTCATCAAAGATGGCTCCTCCAATTATGTCTCGCAGAAGGAGACGGTTCATTTTGATCTCCAGTCCCTCTGCTAGTTCGTCAGACTGCTCGATGCCGAGTTCATGAACATACCGGCGTACAAGGCTACGAGTTTTGCCATCAAACTCAATGGAAGAATGCTGTAAAATAAAGCAGCAAAGCCTCAGCCTGTCCGGTCGACTTTCGGCATCATCCACGCGACGAAGGGCTAGCTTCCAAGCGGCATCTATGATCTTCGCGTAGGGCCCCATCACTGTCTGGATATCGACCACCTCCTGGTAGCGCGCCAGGGCGTCGATGAAATGCTCAATGTTTCCACGGAAGCAAGTGATTCTCACTTCGTCAACGAGTCGACTGATTCCAGATTCGGAAAGCCTCGTAAGCGCCGATAAAGTGGAGGCATCGTTTCCGAGTAGTCGGTGGAGGTAAATTGCCCCATGATCTTCGTCGGGGGCATCTACTCCAATGGCGATTCCCTTCACAAAAGTGCTGATGCTTTCATCCGTCGTGAATTCCAAGTTCTTGTTTCCTCCTGCCTTGCGATAAGGCGAGTCGTTTGAGGCACGATTACCTCGTTATCCCGAAAGTGCGATACTCTCGAAACTGGTTCTAGATTACCATATTTTTTGATTTAGTCAATTTAGGATGCAAGATTCCCACCTGCGCGGGAATGACAAAAAGACACGGGGATGACATAAAGAGTGGGGGATGACATAAAGAGTGGTCAAGTTTGGGAATTAAATTAACGATATTATCCGCTCTGGAACTTATTATTATCTTTTGAAAAACCAGATCCATATTGACAGGAAACCTAGCTGATCTATAATTCAATGTGTAATGTTAACAACTAAGCGATAGCGATGTTGACAAGCTCTTTTTAATGTGCTACTATTCTTGCGTATAGACAATTAGTTAATATCCAGGTCTTTAATGCGTTCTACCCTTCGTTTCTAACAATGAAATGAAAGCCCCACTCACACGGGGAATTTTTGTAGTGAAAATTTAAAAAAATCGACGAAAGAGGATATTTTTTCGTCGGAATCAACGAACATATAAATAAGGAGAGCGATATGGCAAAGAAAACTAGCGAAATGGAGAGAATTATCCCACGACCAGTTGAAGCATGGGAATCACTCCCGAATCTCGTTGAGATTCAAACTAAATCCTACGATTGGTTCTTTAAAGAAGGATTGAACGAGCTTTTCGATGAAATTTCACCGATCGAAGACTTTACCGGCGAACTTTACTCACTTTCTTTCGGCAAATACTTCCTTGAGAAGCCAAAAGTTGATGAGAAAACCGCTAGAGAAAAGAATTTGACCTACAAAGCCCCTCTCCGCGTTCAGGTTTCCCTGCTTAATAAAAAGACCAAAGAAATCAAAGACGGTGAAGTTTTCTTGGGAGATTTTCCGCTGATGACCGATGTCGGCACTTTCATTATCAATGGTGTTGAAAGAGTTGTCGTTTCTCAGATTGTCCGTTCCTACGGTGTATTATTTACTGCTGACAAAGTTAACGGCGAAAACTACTTCGGTGCCAAAGTTATTCCTTCAAGAGGTGCTTGGCTTGAAATCGAGACAAACTCCAAAGGTGTTATTTCGGTAAAGGTTGACCGAAAACGAAGAATTCCTATTACCACATTCTTGCGCTCTCTTGGCATAGGCGACGAAGCAGAAATGAAAGCTCTCTTTTCAGATGTTGATGACAATGACGAGCTCAATTACATTGATGCAACTTTAGCTAAAGATCCCGCAAGCAACTACGAAGAAGGATTGGTTGAAACATATAAACGAATCCGTCCTGGTGACCTGGCTACTGCAGAATCAGCAAAACAATTTATTGAAGCAATGTTCTTCAACCCAAAGAGATATGATTTGGGCAGAGTCGGCCGCTATAAGCTTAATCAGCGGCTTGATTTAAATGTGGAGAACACTCCTCTTAACAGAATAATGCGAAAAGAAGACTTAATTGAGGTTATTCGCGAGATTATCCGATTAAACAACACTCCCGGAGCAGAGCCGGACGATACGGATAGCTTGAAGAACCGAAGAATTAGAGCCGTTGGAGAATCAATCCAAGGCCGTGTTCGAGTCGGTCTTCTTCGAGTAGAGAGAATTGTCAAAGACAGAATGAGCATTTGTGATCCTGTTGAAGTTACTCCTTCCGCTCTTGTTAACTCCCGTCCGGTTGTTGCCGCACTTCAGGAATTCTACGCCAGCTCTCAGCTTTCACAGTTTATGAACCAAACGAACCCGCTTTCAGAGCTTGAGCATAAAAGAACTCTTTCCGCTACCGGTCCCGGTGGTCTCTCGCGAGAGCGCGCCGGCTTCGAAGTAAGAGATGTTCACTCTACTCACTACGGTCGAATTTGTCCGATTGAATCTCCTGAAGGTCCAAACATTGGTTTGGTTTCATATCTTGCCTGTTATTCACGAATAAACGAATACGGTTTTCTGGAAACTCCTTATAGAAAAGTAAAAATTGAAAATGGCAAAGCCAAAGTTACCCACGAGATCGTCTACATTGACGCCGGCACAGAGGAAAAAGCGATTATTGCTCCCGCTTCAGTCGAGATTGATAAAGACGGCTACATTGTCGGCAAAAGGGTAATTGTTAGAAAGTATTCCGAACCGGAAATTGAAGATGCACTCAAAGTGCAGTACATGGACATCTCGCCTCGGCAGATCGTCTCGATTGCAACTTCACTCATTCCTTTTGTAGAGCACGATGACGGTGCAAGGGCGATGATGGGATCGAATATGCAACGACAGGCCGTTCCGCTCATTTGCCCCGATTCTCCAATCGTCGGCACCGGAATGGAAAAGAACGCCGCCAAAGACTCCGGCCAGATTGCAGTAGCTGAAAAGGACGGTGAAGTAATTCATGTTTCGTCCGATTTGATAAAAGTCAGAGATAAAGACGGCCAAACAGAAGAATATTTACTCGAAAAATTTGTTCGTTCAAACCAAGGTACTTCCATCAATCAGCGTCCGACCGTTAATCTTGGTGACAAGGTTAAAAAAGGACAGGTTATTGCCGATTCCTCCGCTACAGACAATGGTGAATTGGCACTCGGCCAAAACCTTATGGTCGCCTTCATGTCATGGGGCGGAAACAACTTTGAAGACGCTATAATCCTTTCAAACCGAATCGTAAAAGATCATGTATTATCCTCAGTTCACATCGAACAATATTCAATTGAAGTGCGCGACACCAAATTGGGTCCTGAGGTTTTAACCCGCGACATCCCAAATGTTTCAGAAGAAGCTCTTTCAAACTTGGATGAAATGGGTGTTGTCCGAATTGGCGCTGAAGTTAAATCGGGCGACATTTTGATCGGAAAAATTTCTCCAAAGGGTGAAACCGAACTTACTTCAGAGGAAAAGCTTCTTCGCGCAATCTTCGGCGAAAAAGCTAAAGATGTACGAGACTCATCCCTTAGATTGCCTCATGGCGAATACGGCAAGGTTGTTGAAGTTAAAATGTTCTCCAAGGAAGCCGGAGATGAGCTTCCAGCCGGTGTATATCAAATGGTAGAAGTTTCAGTAGCACAGCTTAGAAAAATTTCAATCGGTGATAAATTAGCCGGACGACACGGTAATAAAGGTGTTATTTCAGTAATCCTGCCACAGGAAGACATGCCGTTTATGCCTGATGGAACTCCAGTTGATGTTGTTTTGAACCCGCTTGGTGTTATTTCCCGTATGAATGTCGGCCAGATTTTGGAAACTCACCTTGGACTAGCAGCTAAGCATGGCGGATATAAGATTGCCACGCCGGCTTTCGAAGGCATTACTATTGATGAAATAAAGTCACGGCTTAAGACAGAAGGATATGGGGAAGACGGAAAAATCCAACTTTATGATGGCGAAAGCGGTGAACCATTTGCAAGAAAATCCACGGTCGGGATTATGTACATATTGAAGCTTCATCACTTGGTTGATGACAAGATGCATACTCGTTCAGTCGGTCCTTACTCAATGATTACTCAGCAGCCACTTGGTGGTAAAGCCCAGTTCGGTGGGCAGAGATTCGGAGAGATGGAAGTTTGGGCGCTTGAAGCTTACGGCGCAGCTCATACTCTTCAGGAAATGCTTACAATCAAATCTGACGATGTTGTTGGACGAAGCAAAACATACGAATCAATTATTAAGGGTGAGAAGATACAAAAGCCGCTTATCCCAGAAGCGTTCAATGTTATGGTGAAGGAACTTCAGAGCTTGGGCTTAAAGGTGGATCTTTTGGCACCGAAAATTGATCCAAACGCAATCGAAGACGAAATAGTAAGCCCTGTAGTATTAAAAACAGAAAAAGAGGATTCTCTTCCAATTGAAAATGACGAAGATATTGACGAGAAGTTGACCGAGATTGCAGCTGAGCAAACCGGAGAAGATGAAGATATTGTTTCAGAAGAGATCGACGAAGATAAATAAATAATTAGGTAACGGTTAGGGCAACGATGCCCGTATCGGCTAGGTTGTTTGGTAGCGTAACCGTAACCCATCCGCCAGCTGGCGGAACGATACTGGTTTCGTAACCGATTAACGAAAACCGATAAAAATTAGAATAATTTACTCCGAAGGAGTCATATGGCGAACATAGAAATTAAAGACCAGCTTAATGCAACCGACTTTGAGGCAATTCAACTTTCTGTTGCCTCATCAGACGACATTCTAGCATGGTCTCACGGTGAAGTTTTAAAGCCGGAAACAATCAACTACCGTACACAAAAGCCGGAAAGAGACGGTCTTTTCTGCGAAAAAATCTTCGGTCCGACTAAGGACTGGGAATGTTATTGTGGAAAATACCGGAAGATCCGTTACAAAGGCGTTGTCTGCGACAAGTGCGGCGTTGAAGTAACAAGGTCATCAGTAAGACGCGTACGGCTTGGCCATATTGACCTTGCTGTTCCAGTTTCTCATATCTGGTACGCAAAAGGTGCTTCCAGTATTGTTTCTATGATTTTAGATATGACTACTTCCGATTTGGAAAAAGTCGTCTATTTTGCCAGCTTCGTAACACTCTCAGTTAATGAGGATCTAAAGAAGGCCAGCATGGAAGGTCTTGAGAAAGAGTATAAAGAATATCTGGAAGAAATAAAGAAATCGGGTGCAGAATCCGAGATTACAAAAGAAGATGTCGAGATTGCTTACAAATCGGCAAAAACTGAATTAAACGGTCTCACAATTGGAAAAATAATCTCTGAGCAGGTATATCATGAACTAAATATGAAATACGGCCAGATTATTGAAGTCGGCATTGGCGCTGAAGCAATTCTTAAACTGCTTAAGAATCTAGATATCGACAAAGAAACCGTTAGAGCTAAAGACGAATCCAAAAAACAGATCGGTTTGCAACGGGGCAAAATGCTAAAACGGCTTCGAGCTTTGACAAACCTAAAAGCAGCTAACATTGACCCCGCTTCACTCATCTTAACCCGCCTGCCAGTTATTCCGCCGGATTTACGTCCAATGGTTCAGCTTGACGGTGGACGATTTGCCGCTTCCGACTTAAACGATCTTTATAGAAGAGTTTTGAACAGGAATAACCGGCTAAAGCGGCTTATGTCTCAGGGCGCTCCTGAGGTTATCTGTCGAAATGAGAAGAGAATGCTGCAGGAAGCTGTTGATGCTGTGATTGACAACTCAGCCAGAAAAGGCAAAGTTGCCTCATCGGCAGGAGGAAAAAGAAAATTGCGCTCACTTTCAGATATGCTTCGAGGCAAACAGGGACGATTCCGACAGAACTTGCTTGGAAAACGTGTAGACTATTCAGGACGATCAGTTATTGTTGTTGGTCCACGGCTTAAGCTGCATCAGTGTGGTCTTCCTAAAATTATGGCTTTGGAGCTATTTAAACCGTTCATTATCGGACGGCTTATTTCCGATGGCTATGTACACAATGTTAAAAACGCAACCAGATTAATTGAAAGAGGCGAGTCATTTGTTTGGGATATTCTGGAAGATATTATTAAAGATAAATATGTTCTTCTAAACCGCGCCCCAACACTTCACAGACTTGGTATCCAGGCATTCCAGCCGATCTTGATTGAAGGTAAAGCCATTCAAATTCATCCGCTCGTCTGTGCGGCTTTCAATGCTGACTTTGACGGGGACCAGATGGCCGTTCATGTACCTTTGTCCGACAAGGCACAGGAAGAAGCCAGAACCATCATGCTTTCAGCCAATAACCTCTTAAAACCGGCTTCAGGTGATCCTGTGGTTACTCCTTCGTACGATATGATTTTGGGCGCCTTCTATGTTACCAAAATGGAAGAAAAAGCTAAGGGAACCGGTATGGTATTTAAGTCGGAAGATGAAGCTATTTCTGCTTATGACGGCGGTAACATTGATCTTGGTGCAAAAATAAAAGTCCGGCTAAACACTAAAGAAATTGTTGAAACTACAGTCGGCAGAATTATTTTTAACGAGATTATTCCTAATGAACTTGGTTTCATAAACGACATATTCAATAAAAAGGCAATCTCCAAATTGGTTGACAAGATTTACCGTCAATTAGGAACGGAGAGAACAGCTCAATTTGTAGATGACTTAAAGGATTTGGGCTTCAAATACGCTCAAAAGTCCGGATTAACCTTTGCCGTTGACGATATTCACATCCCTTCAACCAAAGCGGCTATCCTCAAGTCTTCAGAAGACCAGCTTTCAATTATCGACAAACAGTATCAAAGGGGTCTTATTACCGACGAAGAAAGATACGCCAAAACAATTGAGCTTTGGATGAACGCTCAGGGCCAGATCGAAAAAGATATGATGGATCAATACTCAAAGGAAAATGACCTTTTCATTGTTATGACATCAGGTGCCAGAGGTAATGTTGCTCAGATGATTCAGGTTGCCGGCATGAAGGGGCTCGTTGCAGATACAACCGGTTCCATTATAGAACTTCCGATTAAATCAAACTTTAAAGAAGGTCTCTCCGTATTTGAGTATTTTAACTCAACCCACGGCTCCCGAAAAGGCCGAGCTGACACCGCTCTTCGAACTTCAGAAGCAGGTTATTTGACTAGAAGATTGGTTGATGTTTCTCAAGACACAGTTATTACTGAAGATGATTGTAAGAGCAAAAACGGAAGAATTATTTCCAGGGAATTTTATGCTGCGCTGGGTGAAAAGTGGGACAAATACCTTCTTGGCAGAGTTTTGTCAAAAGCCGCTGCGGGCGTTAAGGAAGGCACGATAATTACTCACGCCGAGGTCGAGAAATTTGATACCGCAAAGCTAAACGAAATTGAAATAAGATCACTTCTTGGTTGTCATGCTAAACGGGGCGTCTGTAAAGCATGTTATGGCCTAGACTTGGCGACAGGTAAGTTGGTCGAAGCTGGCGCAACTGTTGGTATTGTTGCGGCTCAGGCAATCGGCGAACCTGGAACACAGCTTACCATGCGTACCTTCCATACTGGTGGTGCTGCTGGTGAAGATATCACTACCGGCTTGCCTCGAGTTGAAGAGCTTTTTGAGTCTAGAGTACCCAAGAAACCGGCAATCCTCTCAGAAATTGACGGCAAGGTAGTCATTCGAACAGAAAAAGACGGATCTATTTTGACCGTGTCGGGTAAGGGAGAAAAATCAGAAGCTATCAGCTTAACTGAAGGATACAACTGGGTCGTTGAGGACGGATCAAAGCTTAAAGCAAAACAGATTATTGCTGAAAAAGAAGGTGAAAAGCCAATCAGAAGCAAAGTTAACGGCGAGATCAGATTGAATAATCGAAAAGCCATTATTAATAGCGCCGGCAACATTGTCCGCGAATACTCTGTCGGAAGATTGACTCAGCTTAAAGTCAAAGACGGCGATTTGGTTTCCAAGGGTCAGCCATTGACTGAAGGACATTATGATTTGTCCATGAGCTTAAAGTTTGCTGGAAGATCAAAAACCATCAACTATATCATCAAGCAGGTACAGTCAATTTATGAGTCTCAGGGACAAGATATTAACGACAAGCACCTTGAGGTTATTGTCCGATTGATGCTTTCCAAAGTTAAGATTACACTTTCCGGAGATTCAAAACTTCTTCCGGGACAGGTCACAAACTTGGTGGATGTTGAGTTGATTAATCAAAAACTTGAAAAAGAAGGCAAGAAGAAAGCCGATTTTGAGGACATCATCATGGGTATCACCCGTGTGGCCTTAAAGACCGAAAGTTTCCTTTCAGCAGCTTCCTTCCAAGAAACCACAACCGTTTTGATCGAAGCAGCAACTTCTGCAAAAATTGATCATTTGCGCGGTCTTAAGGAAAATGTAATTATCGGTAAATTGATCCCAGCTGGAACCGGCCTGAATCAATCGTAGATTGATAAAATCCAAAATTCGAATATCGAAATCCGAAACAAATTCGAATGACAAAAATTGAGAAATGTTTAAAACATTAGAAAATTAAGATTTATAATTTGTTTCGAACATTCGGGTTTCGTGCTTCGAGTTTGAGATGGTTAGAACAATTGACCGCAAGATAAATTTATGTTAAAGTGATAAAGTTAAATATCAATTTGAGAAAAAAATGCCAACAGTAAACCAATTAGTAAAATACGGTCGCAAAAAGACCAAAAATAAAACCAAAACTACCGCTATTAAGACAACTTTTAACTATCTAAAGAACAAACCGGTTAAGATTGATAGTGGTTGCCCTCAAAAGCGCGGTGTTTGTATTAAAGTCGGAACAATGACTCCTAAGAAACCAAACTCGGCTTTGCGTAAATTCGCCAGAGTACGGCTTACTAATGGTTTTGAAGTAAATGCATATATTGGCGGAGAAGGCCATCAGCTTCAGGAACACTCGGTTGTGCTTATCCGTGGCGGTCGTGTAAAAGACCTTCCCGGTATGCGATATCATATTGTCCGTGGTAAGCTTGATTTAACTGGTGTAAAAGACCGCAAGAAAGCCCGAAGCAAATACGGCGTTAAAAAAGCAGTAGAGTAAATAAGGTAACGGCTAGGGTAACGATGCCCGTATCGGTTAGGTTGTTCGGTAACGCAGCCGTAACCCATCCGCCAGCTGGCGGAACGATACTGGTTTCGTAACCGATTAACGAAAAACGATAAGGAAATCATGAGTAGAGGAAATGCAAAAACAAAGCAGCACAGAATAACACCTGACGCCAAATACGACAGCGTTATTTTGGCAAAGTTTACCAACTACATCATGCTAAACGGCAAAAAGACTGTTGCAGAAAAGACAGTTCATGCTGCGTTAAAGCATGCCAATGAAAAGATAAATGCTCCTGAAATGGATATTTTTGATCAGGCATTGAAAAATGTCGGACCAATTCTAGAAGTAAAAAGCAAGCGAATCGGTGGTGCAAACTACCAAGTCCCCATTGAAGTTTCGAAAGACAGAAGAAATACTTTGGCAATGCGCTGGATAATTTCCGCAGCCAGATCAGGCAAAGGAAAACCAATGTCAGAAAAACTTGCTGCTGAGTTCATCAATGCATACAACGGTGAAGGCGCAGCCATGAAGAAGAAACAGGAAACACACAGAATGGCAGAAGCCAATAAAGCATTTGCTCATTTCGCACGGTTCTGAGAATACGGATATACGGATTTAACTCAGATATACAGATTTACAAATAAATAATTATAAAAAAACACCCATTCGACTACGCTCAGGGTGTTTTTTTGTGGAAGATTGTCCGATGAGATTGAGGATAACCCATGTTATTGTTCGAGATAGGTTCCACAACAATTTAACCGTTTAACAATTTAACTATTTAACCAACCATGAACCTAACATCGGACGATTTCAATAATTGTGACTACATTCCGGAGGAATACACTTACGACGGTGAAAATATGAATCCACCGCTCGAGATTCACGATGTGCCGGAAAAAGCCAAAAGCTTGGCTTTAATTATGGAGGATCCCGACGCCCCTAATGGCGAACTCATTCATTGGCTACTTTGGAATATCCCTCCGGCTGAGAAAGAGATCGACAGTGAACAATCATTGCCTTTAAACGGTGTTTGCGGGATTACCAGCGCCGGTAAGCCGGGTTATACCGGCCCCTGTCCGCCCACAGGAGAGGAACACAGGTATTTTTTTAAGCTTTATGCGTTAGATATCAAGCTTGATCTGTTTTGTAGCGCAAATAAAATTGATCTAAAGCGGGCAATGGATGGCCATATTATAGAAAAAGCCGAACTAGTCGGACTTTATAGAAGGAAATAGACCACCAATAAAAGGAGTAGCCCACCGTCGTTGGAAGCGACGGTGGGCGATGGATCCGAGCGTGCAACCGATTGGTCGCCGCTGAGTGAAACGGACATGTCCGCTGGTATTTCTTACACTCTTTCAGTCAGAGTTGTCGGTTGCCAGGTCGAGATGAATCCGACCAAAGTTTCGCCGAAAAGCGAGTCAATGCGCACATAATTGTGCGACTGGGAGGTGGGGGCATCTTTCGTCGCCCCCAGAGTCAAGCAAATTGCCTGCTAGCGAACCCAAGGGCTCGCATTGCTTCCCAAGTCGGGGCGATCATAGACTGACCCTGCGAACCGACCCTCGAAATCGGGGTCGAAACGCAGTTACTACCGCCAGTGACAATCGCTGCCAGGGCTACTTCCGTTGGTGTAGCACCGACGAGGTAGGGTGTCGCAGACACACGTAAGAGGAAAATCGAAGCCGTTAAGAGCAAATCTCCCATCCTCCTTTCACAAGCACAACGAACAATACGCTTGATAATAGGAAATATAGCACTAGTAAAAATACCGTGCAATAGGGTGCAACTGTGTATAACTCATAACTAGATCACTTTCTTATCGGCCAGGTATTTGGCGATGTCATCCACGGTTAATATTCCTACAAGCTGATTATCTTCAAGAATGGTGACAAAGCCAACATTTTTTGAAACCATCAGCTTTAATGCGTCAATCGCTTTGTCATTTTCCTGAAGATAAAAATTATGCAAAAAACTTCTCATCAATTCGTAAACACGCGTTTCTTCGGTAATATGAGCACTATTTTTACGGATATCATCCAGCGAAATTGTCCCTACAACGGTGTTGTCTAAAATCACAGGCAAATTATCGACATTATATTTCAGAAAAAATTCTTCAATAAGAGAATTAATAGTTAAATATGGTGTAACTGTCAGCATATTTCTATTTAAAATCTGCTTGATTTGTACTTTTTCAAGCGCAGTTCTAATCAAGAGCTCCATATACCCCTGTCCCGCCGCTTGATATAAAAACAAACCGATCAAAATGAGCCAAGCACCGCTGAACAAATCGGTTGTAATAATCCGTACTATTCCAAATACCACAACTAAAACGGCAATCATTTTACCGCTGTCGCTGGCGATTTGCGTTGCTTTTTTTAGATTTTTGGTATAGCTCCAAGCAATTGAGCGTAAAATTCTACCTCCGTCGAGCGGGAAACCGGGCAAGAGGTTAAACATACCGAATAGAAGATTGATCTGCGATAGAGTCGAAGCAAGCACGGTCACATTAAATAGCAGGCCATGCTGTCTTGTAAGTAAATAAATTACAAAAAATATGCCGGATAAAACAAAGCTGGTAATGGGACCGGCAATTGCAACGCGGAATTCAGTTCTGGCGTTGTCGGGCTCCTCGAAAAGCTCGGCGATCCCGCCAAATAAAAATAATGTAATACGATTAATTTTAAAACCATTCTTTTTAGCTGTGATAGAGTGAGCTAGTTCATGAATGAGAGCGGAAGAAAATAAGAGCACTGAAGTTATGGCGGCGAGAATAATATTAGTTTGGATGCTGGCGGTTGAATTTAAAGTAGGGAAGTATTTTGCCGAAAGAAGCCATATTAAAAGTGCGAAAATTATAAACCAAGAATAATCAAGAAATATCTCGATGCCAAAGAGCTTTCCAATTTTAATACCGCTTGTTCGCACGGGTATGAGAGTAGCAAAGCAAGTTAACTTAATCGTTATGATTTATCATAAATATAAAAAATACCTGCAAAAAAGCAGGATTTTTATGTATTTGGTATTATTGAGGGGAGGCGGCTGGCAAGACCGGGGAGGTCTATGCCAGCATGTTTTGGGGATCGAAAGAAGTCGAATCCAATAGGGGTCTTTGAGGTAATCCCGATAGCTAACTACCGATTGTCGTTTCTGATAGAGTAGCTACCGTAATGAAGTAGCCAAATCTTTGGTCTCTACAACAAAGAAGTGGCAATGCTGCGACTCGTGCATCTTGCACTCCTCACAACAGCCTTATTTTCGCACAAATTGAGATCAAAGTCAAGCGTGTCCGATTGACATTTGAGCGCTAGTATGCTATAATACTAAAGTAATCTGCTGGAGAAGGGTTCCCCTAAGGGGATCTCATCTCGGGCAGGCAACATTAGGCAACTGCTCGACATCACATCCGGCCCAGGTCGGATTTCCACGGAAGGACTGGTGAGAGAATGTTCAGAGACAGAAGGTTCATCGCGGTTGTGCTGCTTGCGTTAGTGGTTGGAGGAGTGTGGGGACTGTTCCACAACGACGTTTTGGGCACCAAGCGTGCTCGAGCCAACTACAATGAAGGTGTCAGAGCCTTCAAAGCCGACCTGAACGGTCGCGTATGGGTTTCTCACAAGATTCGCACGGGCGAAGGATATTACGACGCCTGTGTGGTCTCCGGATTTCACAAGGAGATAACGGATTATCGGCGTGATGTGATCGAGGAAACGCTTCAAGCGTATCCCCTTAACACTCACATCGATGTTACCTTTCTCCACCCCGGAGATGTTGTCTGGGTGCCTGTCGGTCGAGACGACTGATTGGCCCGCAAGTGGCTTCGGTCACAGAGTAGTTTCCCGAGCGTGCTTTCACGCTCGGGAACATCCCCCTTTTCTTCTCATGTGTGGAATCAGTTGAATTCATCATGAGCAGAGAAAGAAACGTCTGCCGGTTAGGGGAAGAAAGATGAAATTGCATCGCATTATTTACGTCTTCATTGTCCTTTCCACCTTCCAGTATGCTCGTGTGTGGAACGGCGACCTTGCGTCGTATGTACGTTTACACACGAACAATCATGGATACGCGGCATTATCCGCGTTGCTGGCCTACCTGACAGAACTCGCTCTTGCGAGCTGGGTAATGGTAACAATAACCGCGCGCGAGCGACAGGACCAAGCCAGAGAGAAGGTCAGCAATGCTGGCCCTCGAGCGCCTGGCCCGAACGATGTAGCGCCTCTCTAAACTAGCAGAGTCGCTAACCGGCTTTGCATTGACTGCTTCCCGAGTGAGGTTATGGAGAATTAGAATGCGAACAACAGTAGTTGTCGACTCAACGAGGAGAGATAGCTGCACAAATGGGACCGATTCCCCGACAATACTGGGGCTCAAAGAGGCCCTCGAACTCATCAAAGTGATGATCGAGGACACCGGTCAGATGTTCGCAGCTCTCCCTCTTACGTATGGCCAGAAAGGAGACTGGCCGACGAAGTACATCATATATTCTGCGCACTATATGGCAGGATAATATGATAACTCGTCATGGACCGGTCCGCACGTACGGGTGCGGACCATTAACCTCGAGAATCGAATCATCCGCCAGCTGGCGGATTGGATTTTCGAGAGTTGATTAAATAACTGATTAGATCCCTTGTTCATCAAAATAGTTTGATGAAGTAGAGGACTAATTAAGAGAGATATCCACACCTTACGAGGTGTGATTTTTTTACACAAAAATGTTTTGGGTGTAGAATTGGGGTGGAGAAATTCTCTGATAGTTCTACCGACAGGGGGTACGATATGTTCACGGAAATGTCACGGGATCATTTCTATCTGCTAGTACAGACAGCCGTACTACTCATCTCTGCTCTGCTTGCTCTGCAGTACTTCGGACTCAATGCGATTGTCCATTCTTGGCACACTTGGGTCTTAATGGGTGCTCTCGTGCTATGCTGGCTGAACGCCATACTTCGTAATGGCAGGCCACTGTCTTGGGAACCGAGCGCACTCTTGATGTTCGTGCTGGTAGCTCTCAGCTGCATCCAGGTAGGGGTAGGCAAGCATTAGGTTCTCATTCTGCAGGCATTAGTAATCCTGCAAACCCGTCCTGCACTATTCAGTGCAGGTTCGAGGTTTGTAGCAGATTTGTACCATATGCGATAGGATCTCTCGCCTTCCTCGATCCACCCACCGGTGGGCTCGTAATGGGTCGGGATGACAGGGGGGGGTTGTTGGGGGAAACAATTGACAGCGCAGGAAAAATTATGTTATTATTGCTCTGAAAGAGGGGCGTTTTTGTTTTTACTACGTAAAAAAATTCTTAATTTTTAAGTATTAATTTCTAAATTAAGTCCAAAATTTATTAAAATATTTAAAATTGAATAAAAATTTAAAATTATAAATTAGAAATTCAATTCCGAAGGAATTCCATGGCACGAGATTACACCCTAGAAAAAGTTAGAAACTTTGGCACAATTGCCCACATTGACGCCGGTAAAACCACTGTTACTGAAGGCATTTTGTACATTTCTGGAAAAGTGCACAAAATCGGTGAGGTGCACGAAGGCGAAGCAACAATGGACTGGATGGAACAAGAGCGCGAACGTGGTATTACCATCACCTCTGCTGCTACAACCGCATTCTGGAAAGATAACCGTATTAATATCATTGACACTCCCGGTCACGTTGACTTCACAGTTGAAGTTGAACGGTCTCTTCGCGTACTCGACGGCGCTGTTGTTATTCTCGACGGAAAAATGGGTGTTGAGCCACAGTCGGAAACTGTTTGGCGACAGGCCGACAAATATCAAGTTCCTCGAATGTTTTTCTGCAATAAAATCAACCAAACCGGCGGTGATTTTTACCGCTCTTTGGACTCAGTTCATGAGAGATTATCTAAAAACGCCTACCCAATTCAGCTTCCAATCGGTTTCGAACAAGCCATCAACGGTGTTGTCGATTTAGTGGAAATGAAAGCATTAACCTATAAAGAATATACAGACAAAGCCCTTACGGTTGGCGAAATTCCTGCCGATATGGTTGAAAAGGCCAACGAGTATAGAGAGAAATTAGTTGAAAAAGTTGTCGAGTATGATGACGCAGCTATGGAAAAATACTTGGGCGGTGAAGAAATCTCTAACGACGAACTAAGGAAATTGATTCGAAAAGCTACCATTTCAGGCGAATTTTACCCAATGCTCGGTGGAGACGGAAGAGGCGTAATCGTTTCTGCCTTGCTTGATGCCATTGTTGATTATTTGCCTTCGCCGCTTGATGTTGTTCCTGCTAAAGCAACCGATGCTAAAACCGGCGAAGAACTTGAGATCAAACCTACTGATACTGAGCCTCTTGCTGCTTTGGCATTCAAAGTTGCTTCAGACCCATTTGTTGGCAAATTGATCTTCTTCCGCGTTTATAGAGGCGTTATGAAAAAAGGATCCTACGTATTAAACGCAACTTCCGGAGAAAAAGAGAGAATCGGCCGAATTGTTCGATTACACGCTAATCATCGGGAAGAAGTTGACGAAGTTTTTGCAGGTGAAATTGCCGCTGCGGTAGGACTGGCCAAGACAACCACAGGTGACACTCTTTGTGAACTAACTGCTCCTGTAATTCTAGAAAAAATTGTATTTCCAGAGCCAGTTATTGATATTGCAATCGAGCCAAAAACTAAGGCCGACCAAGAGAAAATGGGTATTGCTCTGCAGAGATTGGCCGAAGAAGATCCAACTTTTAGAGTTAGGAGCGATGAAGAAACAGGACAAACCATTATTGCCGGTATGGGCGAACTTCACCTTGAGATCATTGTCGACCGAATGAAACGCGAATTCAAAGTTGAAGCAAACGTTGGACAACCTCAGGTTGCTTTCCGTGAAACCTGCAAACAAGAAGTTACTCAAGAAGGTAAATATATCCGTCAGACCGGTGGCCGAGGACAATACGGTCATGTTTGGATCAAACTCATCCCTCAGGAAGCAGGTAAGGGCTTTGAATTTATCAACAAAATTACCGGTGGTGCAATTCCTAAAGAGTTCATCAATCCTGTTCAGGCCGGCATTAAAGAAGCAATGGAACGGGGAGTAATGGCCGGTTATCCGGTTGTCGACGTTGCCGTTGAGCTTTACGATGGTTCCTTCCACGAAGTTGACTCTTCTGAAATCGCCTTTAAAATTGCCGCTTCGACAGCATTTCAAGATGGTTTTAAGAAAGCAGACCCTGTTATTCTAGAGCCAATCATGAAAGTTGAAGTAACAACTCCTGAAGAATCAATGGGTGATATTATCGGCGACCTTAACGCTAAGCGTGGTCAAATTCACAAAATGGAAGACCGAGCCAACTATAAAGTTATAAGAGCAGATGTACCACTTGCCTCAATGTTTGGTTATACTACAAACTTGCGCTCTATGTCACAGGGACGAGCATCTTCCGTAATGGAATTTTCACATTATGCCGAAGTTCCTGCGCATGTGGCAAAAGAAATCATCGAAAAACGATCAAAATAATACGGATATACGGATTACAACAAGATATAGGGATGTACGGATAAATAACAAATCTGTAAATCTGTAAATCAGCGAAAGATCTGTAAATCTGTATTGCAGAGATATTGCATTATTATAGGTTATTTGTTATAATCAATCAGAAATATAAAATTAAATAAGTTACTAGTGCCCCACTTTATTAAGCGGGGTAATTCCCATTCGGGAAAGGAGAATTAATGGCTGCAGAAAAATTCGAACGAACAAAGCCGCATGTAAACGTCGGTACCATCGGTCACGTTGACCACGGTAAGACTACTTTGACTGCGGCTATTACTCACGTCCTTGCTAAAAAAGGCATGGCTGCTGAGAAGAAATTTGAGGACATTGACAATGCTCCTGAAGAGAAAGAGCGTGGTATTACCATTGCTACTTCCCACCAAGAGTATGAAACAGACAAAAGACACTACGCTCACGTAGACTGTCCGGGCCACGCTGACTATGTTAAAAACATGATCACCGGTGCTGCACAGATGGACGGCGCAATTTTGGTTGTTTCAGCTGCTGATGGTCCTATGCCTCAAACAAGAGAGCATATCCTTCTTGCAAACCAGATTGGTGTTCCGGCAATCGTTGTTTACCTAAACAAGTGCGATATGGTTGACGATGCTGAGCTTTTGGATCTTGTTGAGATGGAAGTAAGAGAACTTTTGACCAAGTACAAATATGATGGCGACAATGCCAAGATTATTCGCGGATCAGCCCTTAAGGCGCTTGAAGATGATGCAAATTACACAAAATCAATTGACGAACTTATGGACGCCATTGATGAAGCTATTCCAGAACCAAAAAGAGAAATCGATAAACCTTTCTTGATGCCGGTTGAAGATGTCTTCTCAATCAAAGGCCGAGGCACAGTTGCCACAGGCAGAATTGAGCAGGGTATCGTAAAAATCGGTGATGAAGTTGAAATCGTTGGTATTAAAAAGACTTCCAAAACTGTTGTTACTGGTGTTGAAATGTTTAAAAAGCAGCTCGACCAAGGTCAAGCCGGCGACAATGTCGGACTTTTGATTCGAGGTATTGAGCGAGAAGATATTGAAAGAGGTCAAGTTTTGGCCAAACCAGGTTCAATTACTCCTCACACAGAGTTTGATGCAGAAATTTACGCTTTGACCAAAGAGGAAGGCGGACGACACAGCCCATTCTTCAAAGGTTACAAACCTCAATTCTACATCCGAACAACCGATGTAACCGGTGAAATCGAATTTGAGCAAGAAATGATCATGCCTGGCGATACTGCCAAAGTTAAAGTTAAACTTATCCAGCCGATTGCTATGGACGAAGGACTTAAGTTTGCTATCAGAGAAGGTGGTAAAACAGTTGGTGCCGGCGTCGTAACAAAGATCAATAAATAAATTTTCAGTTGTCAGTAAATCAGTAAATCGGTTGTCAGTTCTTATACTTACAACTGATTCACTTACAACTTACAACTAGTAATATCGTTCGCAGTGGGGCCTAATCTAAAATTGGGCTTCACACGAAAAGTATCAACATAATTCAAGAAAAAAGAAATGCCAGAGAAAAGTGCAGTAAAACAGAAGATTAGGATCAAGCTTAAAGCTTATGATTATCGAATCATCGACAAATCAGCTGAGCAGATCATTCAAACCGCTATCCGATCAGGCGCAGCTGTCGCCGGACCGGTTCCGCTTCCTACAGAAACAAGCAAGGTGACTGTTATCAAGTCTCCCCATGTTCACAAGGATTCACGCGAACAGTTTGAAATGAGAGTTCACAAACGATTGATTGATATCTTAAATCCTACTTCCAAAACAATCGATAACCTTATGGGGCTTGACCTTCCGCACGGCGTTGACATTGAGATCAAAATGTAGTATGCTGGTCTAAGCGATCAGTTATATTTGCGCTTAATAAAAAGGTCCTGGATATCGTCTCGCCAATCGGCGGATGGATCCAAGACATATTATTTATGTAGCAGGCAAATAAATGACGATTAGTCATTTATTGTTTGCCACTTAAGTAGGCAAAAACCTTAACATTATTACTGTCCTTAGGCCGTCTGGGATCCTGCATGACCAGGATGGATTGGGCGGCTCTCGCTCTCCCTTTATGGGGAGATCGCTGAGATTGAGCGTACAACGCTCTCTAAGGATGAGGTCTCGGAGATCTTACCTAAGCCCGGTGGCTGCTGGGGGATCACTTCTTGGGTTTGAAATCTGAGACTTCAATTTACCACGCAGTGCGTGTAATATCGCCTGTGTGGGAGGGTTATGTGCTTACTTTTCCTGGATTGGAGACTCGCAAACGTTGCCTTTCAGATCAGGTAAGTATCATCACCCCCCGGAGAGCAGCCCACTTAGCGACCCTCGAGTTGCGGGTATAGGGGCGACTCTCTCACTCTTTCTGGCAGTTCTTGGAAAGATGAGAGTTTTGAGTAAGAGGCTCTACCCTCTCCGGGAAACAAGTTCCATCAGTCTTTCGCACAGCGTTTGTATTGCGTAGTGCCGCTGTGGGGAAGGAAGCAGAATCAGCACTCAGGTCGGTTGATTCTGTCAAGTAGCAGGGTACTCCCCCTGCTGCTACCAAGGGGTATTATACCCCTTCTGTCGGAGTAGGTGGTGCGTTCAGTGCTCCTGCACCACCTACTCAAAATCTTTAACAATTTATTGTTTGAACAAAGTGAGAACTAAAGCAATTTACTTATCGCTCCGCTCGAAGAATAAATAGGATCCTTAAACAAGATACAGATCCCGAAACAAGTTTGGGATGACGCAAAGCGTCAGTTCAGGATGACGACAAAATTATCATTCGCTATCTGTAAATTCGTAAAATTAGTAATCTCCTGCAGCAGCAGGATCCCGCTTCCAGCGGGGCATAGTCACGATGAAATTCATATTAGCAAGAAAAATTGGGATGACACGCGTATTCGACCAAGACGGCCGAAGTTTTGCAGTTACTAAAATTGCCGCTTTGCCTTGCTCTATCTCACAGGTTAAGGACAAAGAGAAAGACAAATACAAAGCAGTTCAAGTTTCCGCCTATAAAGGCGAGACCTCGCCCGTTAAGGGCGGGAGTGCCATCAAAAGGAAAACCGTGAAGATTGCTGAATTCAAAGAGCAAAACAGTAAAAGATATAAAATGGGTGAAGATGTTAACCTGAAACAGTTTAAGAAAGACGAAATGGTAACTGTTGAAGGCACAGGAAAAGGCAAAGGTTTTGCCGGTACAGTTAAACGACATGGTTTTGCCATGGGTCCTGTTTCACACGGCTCAAAGAACATTCGAAAGCCCGGTTCAATCGGCGGCGGATATCCACAAAGAGTCGTAAAAGGACGAAAAATGGCCGGACGGATGGGTGGACAAAATGTTACTGTTAAAAACCTAAAAATTGTTGATGTAGATGACCAGTTTATCTTGATTGCAGGAAGCATTCCCGGACCAAACAAATCAATCGTAAAAGTTTATGGCAAAGGCGAAAAAGCCGAAGAAGTAATTGACCACGCAGCCGAGGAAGAAAAATTGGCACAGGAAAAGATGCTTGAAGCTGACAAAGAAGCCAAAGAGGAGAAGAAAGAAGATCAAGTTGTGAGTGAAGCTTCACCGGTCGAAGAGTCAACAGAAGATAAATAATCGTAGCAGGTATCAGGTAGCAGGTATTATGCAACCTCCTGATACATACTACCTAATACATTATACGAAACAAGAAAATGAAAGTATCAGTTTTTACAAAATCGGGTGAGAAAAAAGAAGATTTGACACTGTCAAACATATTCGGCGTAGAAGTTAGCGGAAAAGCGGCTACTCTTTATATTAATTATTTGCGTGCAGCGCTCAGGTTTCCTGTTGCAAACACAAAAAACCGAGGCGAGGTATCTGGCGGTGGACGCAAACCTTACAGACAAAAAGGTACTGGTAATGCTCGAGCCGGTTCAAGCCGTTCCCCTCTATGGGTTGGCGGTGGTGTAACATTTGGCCCGACAAACGACCAGAACTTTCACAAAAGAATCAATTCAAGAGAGAAAAGACGGGTTATCCTAGGTCTTATTTCGGAGTTGATTAAAGACAACAAAATGATTGTCTTGGAAGGAATTTCCGAGGAAATCAAAAAGACTAAAGAAGCAGCACAAATTTTATCCAGCGTTAAAGCCGAAGGTAAAGTTTCAGTAATCCTGTCCAAGGAAAACGGCACAGCATATGTATCTTTCAGAAACATTGCCGGTGTTAAAATCATGAGCCCTTCAAAACTGGACATGATTTACCTGACATCTTCCGATAAAGTTGTTGTTTCAAAAGAAGCACTTGCACAATTGGAAAGTATTTTTACCCCAAAAGACAAGTCACTTTCAGATTCAACGGAAATAGAAAAAGGAGAGCATAAGTAAATCAGTAAATCAGTTGTCAGTAAATCAGATACAAAACTTACAACTTATTCACTTACAACTTACAACTTAAAATCATGAGTAATATCATCAAAAAAGTATTAGTTTCAGAAAAGAGTTTTAGAGATGCCACTTTAGGCAAATATACTTTTGTTGTTGACTCTGGCGCCGATAAAGAAGGCATTGCTAGAATGTGCGAAAGATTGTTTAATGTAACTGTTCTTTCTGTTAATTCAATGAATGTTATGGGTAAAGTTAAGACCACCAAACGGATCAAAGGAAGAAGAAGCGATTTCAAAAAAGTCATCTTGACTCTAAAACCTGGAGACAAAATAGATTTATTTGAAACAGAAGACAAAGAGGACAAGAAAAAAGACAAAAAGGCAGAAAAGAAACTAGAAAAGTCAAAAGTTAAAGATAAAGATAAGGCAAAATAATTAAGCTGTAGTATGTATAAGGTATCATGTATTAGGCGGTTTTCGTCCCTACTACTTACTACCTACTACTTACTACCTACTAAGAATGGCACTTCGAATCGTAAAACCTACCGGAAATGCTCGAAGACAGATGTCTGTCACTAATTTTTCGTCTCTTGATAAAAATCCAAAGAGAATCAAAAGCTTAACTTTCGGCGTTAAGAGAATTTCAGGTAGAAACAGTGCCGGTCAGCTTGTTGTTAGAAGAAGAGGCGGCGGAGCCAAAAAGCTTTACAGAATGGTTGATTTTTCCAGAGTTTCTCATATGGGCGAAAAAGCAACCGTAATCGGTATAGAATACGATCCAAACAGAACTGCTCATATTGCACTTATTCAGTACGAATCAGGTGAAAAATCATATATTTTAGCGCCTAATGGTCTGGAAAAAGGCAAAGATGTAGTTTGCGACGAAAAGACTTTGGTAAAAACCGGAAATTGCATGAAGATTAAAAACATTCCGGTTTCAACTCAAATTCACAATGTCGAATTGGTAAATGGCAAAGGTGGTCAAATATGCCGCGGTGCTGGTAGTTTCGCAACACTTCTTGGTGTTGACGGAAAATATGCCCAGCTTCGAATGCCATCGGGTGAGATTAGAAAGGTTCTGGCGGAAAATTTCGCTTCTATTGGTATTGTGTCCAACTTGGATCACAGTAACATTAAAATCGGAAAAGCTGGCAGAACACGTTACATGGGAATTCGTCCTTCCGTTCGCGGTAAGGCAATGAACCCTTGCGATCATCCACATGGTGGTGGTGAAGGCGGTACCTCAATCGGTATGTCGCATCCAAAGACTCCATGGGGTGCTCCAGCGCTTGGTCCAAGAACACGAAACAAGAAGAAACCTAATGCCAAGTTGGTATTAAACAGAAGGAAGAAATAATGTCCAGATCACTCAAAAAAGGCCCATTTATTGATGAAAAGTTGATGAAGAAGGTTTTGAAAGCGAATTCGACAAATGATCGAAAACCGATTAAGACCTGGGCAAGATTTTCTACTATTACCCCTGAAATGGTTGGTTTAACCTTCGCAGTTCACAATGGTAAAGATCACCTTCCCGTATTCGTTGTTGAGGACATGGTTGGTTATAAGCTGGGTGAATTTTCTCCTACGAGAAAGTTTAGAAGCCACGGCGGTAAGATGGCCAAAGAACAAGCTAAGGGAAAGTAAATATTAATCAAGTAGTCAGTAAATCAGTTGTCAGTAAATCAGCAGATATAAAACTTACAACTTATTCACTTACAACTTACAACTTACAACTGAAATATTATGGAAATCAAAGTAAAAAGTTTATATTTGAAAGCATCACCCTTCAAAGTCAGACCGGCATTGCATGGTCTTTTAGGGCAAAATGCACAGAAAGCTTATGTTGCGCTTAGGTTTACAAATAAAAAAGGCGCAGGGTTCATGGCGGGACTTTTAAAGTCAGCAATTGCCATTGGCAAAGAAAACGACCTTGACCTTGATAAACTTTACATTAAATCAGTTAACTGCACCGAAGGCCCAAGATTAAAGAGAAGACAGATTAAGGCAAGAGGCCGTTCTGACGCTATACAGAAGAGAATGTGTCACTTGAATCTTATTATTTCAGATATTGCCGACCAAAAGATTAAAGAGAAGAAGCCGGAAGTTAAAAAAGTTAAAGAAAAACCCGCTAAGAAACCAGCAGTAAAAAGCTAAGGAAATTATGGGACAAAAAGTCAATCCAACATCAATGCGACTGAAGATCAACGAGAGCTGGAAATCTCTCTGGTTTGGCGGACAAAATTACGCCGACAACCTTATATCTGACTTGAAAATCAGAAAAATGTTGGAAACACGGCTTAAAGAAGCATCACTTTCTGAGATTATCATCCGACGAGATGCAAATAAGGTTACAATTGACATTCATTCCGGTAGACCCGGTGTTATCATCGGACGAGGCGGAGCAGGTACAGATGAATTGAAGAAAATACTTCAGAAAAGCTTAACCGGACGAGTTCAGATAAACATCATTGAAGTCAAAAAGCCCGATGCAGATGCCAGCATAATCGCACAAAATGTTGCCTCCCAGATTGAAAGAAGAATTCCATTCCGAAGAGCAATCAAGCAGGCAATTGAGAAAGCAAAGGAATCCGGAGTTCAAGGTATTAAAATCCTTGTCTCAGGACGATTAAACGGTGCAGACATTGCAAGGTCAGAAAAAAATTCCTTCGGAACAGTTCCGCTTTCAATGTTTAAGAGCAATATTGAGTTCAAACATATCCAAGCCCATACCACTTTCGGTGTAATTGGAGTCAAAGTCTGGGTGTACAAGGGCGAACGAGGAATGAAAGAAGAAGCTTAAATACAAATATACGGATTTATAAACAAGATATACAGATGTACGGATAATCTGTAAATCTGTAAATCCGAGCAAGATCCGTAAATCGGTATAAAGGAAATAAATCATGTTGATGCCAAAGAAAATGAAATTTAGAAAGCAGCAAAGAGGAAGCAACCGCGGACAAGCAACTCGCGGCAATACTCTTGCTTTTGGTAAGTTTGGTATCAAGACATTGGAAGGCGGCTGGATTTCGGCAAGAGAGATAGAAGCTGCACGACGAGCCATGACAAGATATATTAAGCGTGGTGGTGAAGTTTGGATCCGCGTATTTCCCGACAAGCCAGTTACCATGACTTCGGCAGAAGTGCCTATGGGATCAGGAAAAGGTGCCGTAGATCACTTTGTTGCAGTTATCCAACCCGGTAGAATATTATTTGAAATGGATGGCGTTGAAGGAATAGTTGCTAAAGAGGCAATGCGTTTAGCACAACACAAACTTTCTGTTAAGACCAAATTCGTCAGCAAGGAGGAAATGTGAAAGTAAAAGAACAAATGAAGAAATATAGAGAAATGAAAGATTCCGATCTTGCAGCTGAGCTTAAAAATATTAAGAAAGAATTAACTCTAGCTTCTCTTAAAGTTAAAGTCGGAAAGCAGTCAGATATTTCACAGGTAAAGAAAATTAAGAAGAATATCGCCAGAATTAATTCAATCGTTACTGAAAAAGCATACGGAGTATCAAATGAATAATAAAGTCATAAGAACCAAAAAAGGCACAGTTGTTTCTGACAAGATGGATAAAACCGTTGTTGTTTCAGTTGACCGGATTAAAGAGCACCCACTTTACAAGAAGAAGTATACTGTAAGCAAGAAATATAAGGCAGACGATCAGGAAAATCAGTACAAAGTCGGCGATGTTGTTGAGATAACAGGAACAAGACCGATCAGTAGAGATAAGAAGTATAAGGTATTAAGGAAGGTTAATTAGTAAGTTAGCCGGGTAGTCGGGTAGTTGGGTAACAGATGATGTTGAGAACACTAACTAACAAACAAACCAACTAACCAACGATCAAACTAGGAATTATTATGATCCAGATGGGAACAAGATTAAAAGTTGCAGACAACACAGGTGCAAAAGAAATACAGTGCATCACTGTTCTTGGACGTGCAAAAAGAGATCAGGCACAGGTTGGCGATATTATTTCCGCATCAGTTAAAAGCGCAATTCCACGAGGCACAGTAAAGAAAAAGGAAGTTGTTAAGGCGGTTATTGTTCGCCAGAAAAAGCAAATTTCAAGAGAAGACGGCTCCTATATCAGTTTTTCAGAAAATGCAGCCGTTATCATTGACGATGCCGGCAATCCACGAGGAACACGTATCTTCGGGCCGATCCCACGAGAACTTCGAAGAGGATATATGAAGATAATTTCATTAGCACCGGAAGTATTATAATCAGTAAATCAGTAAATAAGTAAATCAGTAAATAAGTTCAAAACAGACAACTGATTCACTGACAACTGACAACTAAAACAACATGAAGATTAAAAAAAATGACAATGTAATGATCATCGCAGGCAAAGACAAAGGCAAAACCGGAGTCGTTGAGCGAGTTTTCCCATCAATGGGCAAACTGGTTGTCAAAGGAATTGCTTTGGCTAAGAAACATGTTAAGCCAAGCAAAAAAAATCCTTCAGGCGGTATCATTGATATAAATCAAAAAATACAAGCATCCAACGCAATGGTAGTCTGCCCAAGCTGCGGCAAGCCAACCAGAGTTGGTTATAATGTTTCGGAAAAAGGTAAAATTCGCATCTGCAAAAAATGCAGCCAAAGCGTTGAAGGCGGGACTAAATAATGGAAAAATTGATTGAAAAATACAATAAGGTTATCATTCCTGAGCTTAGAAAAGAATTGTCCAAGAAGAATATCATGGAAGTTCCAAAGCTTTTAAAGGTTGTCGTTTCTACCGGTGTAGGAGATTTTAAAGAAGACGACAAAGCAATCGCAAAGATTGGCGCCGAGCTTTCAAAGCTAACGGGAATGAAACCAAAGATAAACCGTTCCAGAAAAGCGGTATCCGCCTTTAAGCTTAGAATCGGTCAGCCGGTTGGGTTGACAGTCACCCTGCGCGGCGAGAAGATGTATGACTTTCTTGATCGATTGGTCAATGTATCATTTCCACGCGTACGAGACTTCCGCGGATTGCCCATGAAAGCTTTTGACGGACAAGGCAATTATTCGATCGGTATTAAAGACTACTCGATTTTCCCTGAAATAAAATACGAAGATATTACAAACGCATTCGGAATTCAGATTAATGTAAGAACAAACTGCAAAAACACTGAGGATGCAAAGGCATTACTAGTTAAACTAGGTTTTCCATTCGAGAAAAATAAGGAGCAAAATGGCTAAGAAATCAATGATTGTTAAGGCGAATAGAAAGCCAAAATATTCATCCCGTATCATACGTCGATGTAAAGTTTGCGGCCGACCAAGAGCATACATCAGAAAATTTAGCCTTTGCCGTATTTGTTTCAGAGAATTTGCATCAAAGGGCGAAATTCCAGGTGTATCAAAGTCGAGCTGGTAATAGAGGATAAGTAAATCAGTAAATAAGTTGTAAGTAAATAAGTTCTTGTAAATAAACAGTAACCGAGAACTGACAACTGACAACTGACAACTAAGGAAATTATGACAGATCACATCGCAGATTTATTGGTAAGAATCAAAAATGCTTCACTTGTTAAAAAGTACGAAGTCACTCTTCCATTTTCAAAAATGAAAGAGGCAATTTTGAAAATCCTTGAACGCGAAGAATTCATTAAGAATATTGAAGTTTCAGGAGAGGCCAATAAAAAAGTGATTAGCTTCCGAATTTCACATACAAAAACCCCAACCCACATCAAACAGATTTCAAAGCCGGGACAGAGAATCTATGTCAAAAGCAAAGATATCCCAAATCCGCTTAGAGGTCTAGGACTTGTAATAATCTCAACCCCAAAGGGTGTTATTACTGCAAAAGAGGCCTCAAAAACAGGATTGGGCGGGGAATTAATCTGTGAAATCTGGTAGAGAGCAAGTAGTCGGTAAATCAGTAGTCAGTAAATCAGTAATAAATTAATAACTTACAACTTATTCACTTACAACTGACAACTAAGGAAAAAAAATGAGCAGAATAGGCAAAAGACCAATAAAAATTAAAGAGGGCGTAACAATTGAAATTACGCCATCAAAAGTAGTCGCTAAAAAAGATCAAAATTCTTTGGAATTAAAGATTCCCGAAGGAATAGTTGTCAAGCAAGACGGGAACGATCTTTTGGTTACAAGAAAAGACGAATCGAAGGATTTAAGATCAAAACATGGTCTAATTGCACGACTGCTCAAGAACATTATTACCGGAGTCCACGAAGGTTTCGTTCGAGAGCTTGAGTTCAAGGGAACTGGTTACAGGGCATCTGTTAATGGCAATGAAATCGTCCTAAACATGGGCTATTCGCACGAAATTACTCTTCCTATTGGAGAAGGCATTACAGTGCAAGTTAAGAAAAATTCAATCATATTGGCCGGAATGGATAAAGAGCGGCTTGGCGCACTAGCAGCGTCTATCCGAGAAGTTAGACCGCCGGAAGTTTATAAGGGCAAGGGCATTAAATATAAAGAAGAGTTGATTAGGCGAAAGGCCGGCAAGAAAGCCGCAGCATAAAAATACAGATATACGGATAATGACAAGATATACGGATGTACGGATGATCTGTAAATCTGTAAATCCGCGAAAGATCTGTAAATCCGTATTAAGGAATACATTATGGCACAAGAGTTTAATAAAAAATTTACTGGCACCGACGCAAGACCTAGAGTCTCGGTTTTTAGATCAAACGCCGCAATTTGCGCTCAGATTATCAATGATGGTACTGGCAAGACTTTGGTATCTGCCTCATCCAAAGAAATCAAAGAGAGTGGAAAACCGGTAGAAAAAGCTTCGCTTTGCGGAAAACTCCTTGCTAAGAAAGCCAAAGAAAAAAAGATTGAGGCAATCGTTTTTGATAGAAATGGTTACCGATACCATGGCAGGGTAAAAGCTCTAGCAGAAGGTATGCGTGAGGGCGGACTTAAGTTTTAGTAAATCAGTAAATCAGTAAATCAGTAAATCAGCACTATTAAAATAGTAACTGAGAACTGAGAACTGACAACTTACAACTAAGGATAATATGACAGCAGCAGAAAAAAACATAATGAGACAACGCGGTTCTTACGAAAAAAGAGAACCAAAAGAATATGACGAAAAGGTGATTGAAGTCGCCAGAGTTTCGCGTGTGGTTAAAGGTGGTCGAAGAATCCGGTTTCGAGCTTTAGTTGTGATTGGTAATCACAACGGAAAAGTCGGGATGGGTATTGCAAAAGCAACCGAGGTTTCAGAAGCAGTCAGGAAAGCCACTACTTACGCTAAAAAGCACATTATTATAGTCCCAATCATTAGCGGCACTATTCCTTATGAAATCACCATGAAACATGGTGGAGCACGAGTGCTTTTAAAACCCGCAACCGAAGGTACTTCAGTTGTTGCCGGTGGAAGCATAAGGTCTGTAGCTGAACTAGCTGGTATTTCAGATCTTCTGTCAAAATCACTTGGAAGCTCAAACAAGATTAACTGTGTAACCGCCACCATTAAAGCGCTTTCATCCTTCAATCCCGACATTGTTGAAAAGGTAAGAAAAGCTTCAGAACGATCAAAGCCAAAGGGCGAGCCGGTTGTGGTCAAAGAGGCGCCTGTCCCCGAAGAAAAAGTGGAAGAGAAAGTTGCTCCGGAGAAACCAAAAAAGTCAGTAAAAGCTAAAAAGGCAGCTGCCAAGAAATAGATTAGTTAATCAGTTAAACTGTTAATCGGTTAACTGGTGACAATACTCAAGAATTATCAATAAACCATTTAACTATCTAACAATTTAACCATTCAACATTATGAAGCTAATATCAGTACAAACTAAAAATAAGAAAAGACCTGGCCGAGGCATTTCAGCCGGTCAAGGTAAAACTGCAGGTCGCGGAACAAAAGGACAAAAGTCGCGAAGTGGTTTTAATATTCCAAATCGACATGAAGGTGGACAGACCCCGCTTTCAATGAGACTGCCTAAGTTGCCAGGTTTTAAATCCCTAAAGAAAAAAGCGGCAATCATTTCACTCGATCAAATCTCAAAAGAATTCAAAGATAAAGAAATTGTTTCTCTGGATGCTTTGGAGAAAAAAGGCCTGATCAAGACGGGCGAGAAAGCCAAAATCCTTAACAATGGTAAGCTCACAGTTAAAGTTACTCTTGGTGAAGGCGTCAAAGTGTCAGAGAAGATTGCAAATCTATTCGCTTCGGATCTTCCGGTTGTTAAGGCAGAAACTCTGCCTGAGAAAGCAAAAGGATTAGCACCTGAAGTCAAAAAAGACGAAACTCCGGTTAAAGTCAAAAAAGCCCCTGCCAAAAAGCCAACAGCCAAAGCCTAATGCTCCCCTTAGGGGAAAAACCACAAAATAGATATTCCAGTTATACATAAATAAAAATGCTCCAGCGAATGGAGTATTTTTATTTGGCAAATATGACTATATAGCTCAGAAAAAGGACTTTTTAGATAATGCTCAGCTTGATTTAATTAAAGCAAACCTCTAAGTTGTTAAACCGTACGCTCATGATGGAGCGGTTTTTAATAAGGAAAGGTTTGTTATGAGTGAAGCTATTAAAGAAAAACTAGGGATGTTCCGCAATACTTTCTTTCGGGAAAAGTACCGTTTTGATCAGGGAAACGCTTTTTTGGTTTTTTTAAACTTTACAATGCTCGTAACTTCTCTGGTTAAACAAAGTCATGGCAATCAAAGCTTGGTTGCTTGGTATGTGGTTTTGGGGTTTACGGGAACATGGATTTTGGGCTATTTCTTAGACAAAATTGTCCGCGTACAGGACGCATCTGAAAGAGTGGCTTTTAAGAGAAGCCCGATTTGGAAAAGAAATTTTGATCATCATAGCCAAATAAATCGTAAGATTGAGAACATTAATAAGAAAATCGATAATATTCATAAATTGGTTGAGGACATCAAAAAGCTTGAAAAAGAAAATCAATAATACCATTCTATAGTTCATGGATACTTATTGTGATATTATGGACTATATGGAAAATGAGCTTTTAAAAATATGTGTAGGAGTGCCTGAAAGCCATGCAGATGCCGTTCGCGAAGCACTTGGAAGTGCAGGTGCAGGTAAAATTGGCAATTATGACTTCTGTAGCTTTTCCTGCAAAGGCGTTGGCAGATTCCGTCCTCTCTCGGGCGCTAAGCCGGCGATAGGTGAAATCGGCCAAATTGAGACCGTTTCTGAGGAGCAGATACAAACTGTTTGCTATAGGTCTGATCTCGATAAAATCATCAAAGCAATAAAACAGGTTCATCCTTACGAAGAGCCAGTTATTGATGTGTATCCTTTGGCTCAAATTTAATATATGATAAATACTCAACAATACAAACTGTTTTTGTATTTTGCGACACAATAAATGAATTGATTTTAACCTCCAAATAAGTTAAGATAAGCGTGATGGATAAACTCGAAAAAATATGGCGGTTTCCCGACCTACGCAACAAAATTTTAGTTGCGGTCGGTTTGCTATTGGTTACCCGTTTATTGTCACATATTCCTCTTCCCGGAGTTGATCTTGCAAGATTGCAGCAGTTTTTTCAGCAGAATCAGGCCTTTGGACTCCTAAATATGTTTTCCGGTGGTACGATGAGCAATTTTTCGATCATTTTAATGGGTGTTGGACCATATATTACATCTTCAATTATTTTTCAGTTATTGGGTATGATTTTCCCTGCTGTAGAGCGCTTACAGAAAGAAGGAGAGGAAGGGAAGCAGAAGATCAATCAATGGACAAGGATGGCAACCATACCATTTGCGATAATCCAAGCATTTTCAATGCTAGTGATTCTTCGTAATCAAGGCATTATTCCCGGGTGGACACCATTTGATCTTTCGGTCATGTTGATTTCAGTCTGTGCCGGCACAATATTGCTCATGTGGATTGGTGAAATTATTTCTGAAAAGGGGATAGGGAATGGCGTTTCATTAATCATCGGGTTGGGTATTCTCTCTGGATTTCCGGAGCAGATTAGAAATACCGCCGCATTGGTCAGCACTGGCGATACAAGCAAGATAATCGGCGTTTTTGCATTTTTAGCAATCTTATTAATTACAATTGCCGGTATTATCTTTGTTCAGGAGGGACAACGCAACATTCCTATTTCGTATGCAAAAAACATGCGTTTTGGTGCACATAGCGGGGTTGCAAGTCACCTGCCTATCCGAGTAAATATAGCCGGCGTAATTCCAATCATTTTTGCCATGAGCTTGCTCGTTATGCCTGGGGTCGTGTCCAAGTACTTGGAAAACGCCCATACGCCATGGATTGCGCACAGCGCCAAATTTACATCTGATCTGTTTGCCAACCAAGTATTTTATGGGATAGCATACTTTTTACTAGTGGTCATTTTTACATACTTTTACACCTCCGTTGTATTTAAGCCGGATCAGATTGCAGAGAATCTACAGAAACAGAGCGGGTATGTTCCCGGTATTCGCCCCGGAACGGAAACAAAAGAATATTTAAGCGGAATTATTACCAGAATCACCCTTTTCGGCGCCACATTCTTGGGCGTTATTGCCGTTCTGCCGTTCATTGTTCAATCAGTCACTCACATCACAACTATTGTTCTTGGCGGAACGGGAATATTGATTATTGTTTCGGTTGTGGTTGAAACCATGCGTCAGGTTGAATCGCAGATTACAATGCACACATATGACACATATTAATTTTTAAAAATTAATATGTGTAAAATTCAAATCTCAAATTTCAAATCTCAAAATAGGGAATTTTACTATTAAAGCATTTAACAGCTCAGTTAGGAGAAAAATGAAGAAAATCTACTCATTTATTGGTTTGCCCGCATCAGGCAAAGGAACACAGGCTAAAATTTTCGCCGACAAGCATAATTTGGATCTTATTGGCATGGGAGACTTAATTCGTGCTGCCATTACCGAGAGCGAAGGCAAAGATGATCCATTTGTAAATGAAATTAAGAAAAGATATGATGCAGGCGTTCCACAGCCCGACGAAGTGGCTTTTGACCTGCTTTCAAAAAAGCTCTCAACCTTAACTAAAGACGGCGCCGTTTTTGATAATTTTCCCTTCACAGTCAAACAGGCGGAGCTTTTGATTGATTTCACTAAGGAAAATGATTGGGAATTGCCGACTTTAATTCACATCAAACTAGATCCCGAAACCACAATTGAACGAATCGCCCACAGGAAAATCTGTCCGCAGTGCAACCGTATCTACAGCAAAAAAGACATCACAATTTGCGAGGAGTGTGGTATTGCTTTGGTCTCGAGAGCAGACGACAACGAGGAAACAGCACGGACAAGAATTGAGCACTATGTTCCAAAAATTAATGAACTAGTTGATTATTATAAGGGTGTAGGCCGTCTGATTGATATTGACGGTGAACCTTCAGTCGAGCAAGTTACCGAGGAAATTGAAAAGGCACTATGAGCAATATTCTTTCCAAGAAAGAAATAAAAGACATAAAAGTTTGCGGCAAGATTTTAAAGGACTCTTTAAATGAAGTCAAAAATGCCGTCAAACCCGGAGTTTCTACGTTGGAATTAGATAAAATAGCCGAAGACGCCATCGTAAGGCAGGGCGCCGTCCCGTCATTTAAGGATTATGAGGTTAAGGGATCCGGAAATTTCCCTTTTACCACATGTGTTTCGATAAATGATGAGGTAGTACACGGTCTTCCATCTAAAAGGATTATTAACAATGGAGATGTCGTGTCGCTTGATCTTGGTGCCATATACAATGGTGTATGTACCGACATGGCGATTACGCTTCCTGTAGGTGATGTAAGTGAATCCGCTCTAAAGTTGATCTCAGTCACCCGCGAATGCCTGAATCTGGGTATAAACGAGGCCAAAGCAGGCAAATATATTGGTGATATTGGAAATGCTGTTCAAACTCATGCTGAGAGGAACAAATTTGGTGTTGTAAGGGACTTGGTTGGGCATGGAATAGGAACTGAGCCCCATATGCAACCAAGTATTCCTAATTTTGGGAAAAAAGGCGCTGGAGCCAAGATTATCGAAGGAATGGCACTTGCAATTGAGCCAATGCTGACGGAAGGAAATTATGAAGTTAAAGTGGGTATGGACGGATGGACGGTGCTCACTCGCGACGGCTCCATAGCAGCTCATTTTGAGCACACAATCGTTATTGTAGAGGGAAAACCTATTGTCGTTACTGCGTAATGACGCAATTTAAAATTTATAATTTTTAATTCAAAATTGTTGTGGACACTGCGTGTTGGCACTAGAGTAATCCAGCCACTGAGTGGCTTCAAAAGCATCTATCTACTAACTACTATCTACTAACCACTAAATGTGTTGACTTATACCATAAATTGTGTTAAATTTTATAATGAAATATGTCAAAAAATGATGCAATCGAAATGACCGGTAAGGTGGTCGAAGTTTTACCTGATTCAAAGCTGAGAATAGAACTAGAAACAGGACATTCTGTTTTAGGTTATTTATCGGGTAAAATGATCAAAAACCGCATTCAGGTTATGGCAGGAGACAATGTAATTGTCGAGTTAACACCTTATGATTTGTCTAGAGGACGAATTGTGAGGCGGTTAAATCCCGAGAGAAAATTCGGTTCTGGCTCATAAATAGCATCGCCATGGGGGAGTTTTTAATTTTGGAATATAATGAAGGTTCAGTCATCCGTTAAAAAAATCTGCGATAAATGTAAGATTATCATTAGAAGCAAAAAGGGCAAATCAAAGCGTGTAAGTTCAAAGAAACGCTTGTTTGTCATCTGCTCTAATCCAAAGCATAAACAGAGACAAGGATAAATATGGCCCGAATAGCTGGTGTTAACATTCCAAACGAAAAAAGAATTGAGATAGGTCTAACCTATGTATTTGGTATTGGTCCGTCTACGAGTAAGAAAATTCTTAGCCAGACCAGCATTAATCCCGATATTCGCGTTAAGGATTTGACAGAATCAGACTTGGAAAAAATCCGGAATATTATAGGAAAAAACATTCGAGTTGAAGGCGACCTTAAGATGGAGGTTACTCAGAATATTAAGCGCTTAAAAGAGATTAATTCATATAGGGGAACTCGGCATTTGAGAGGGCTGCCAGCAAGAGGACAAAGAACAAAGACAAATGCCAGAACCAAAAGAGGCAAAAAAGTAACAGTCGGATCAGGAAGAAAAGCTGCAGCACAAAAAACATAATTAGAAAAATAGTCGGTTAGTAGGGTAGTTAGTTAGTAAATTAATTATCAAATCTCTAACCATCTAATCCACTAACAAACTAATGAACCATTATCATGGCCAAAGAAACACCTAAAAAGTCAACTAAAAAAATAGTCAAAAAGAGATCGAAAACCCCCGTTCTTTCAGGAAGCATTTTCGTTCAATCATCTTTCAACAACACGATTATTTCAATTACCGATGAAACCGGAAACGTTATTGCCTGGGCAACAGCGGGTTCCAGTGGCTTTAAAGGTGCTAGAAAATCCACTCCTTACGCTGCTCAGATAGCAGCAGCAGCTGCAATTGAAAAGGCAAAAGCAAGAGGATTTTCCAAAGCCAAGGTTTATGTAACCGGTGTCGGATCAGGACGAGAATCCGCCGTTAGAGCCATCACAAACACTGACATTGAAGTTACATTAATCAAAGATACAACACCGGTAGCGCACAATGGCTGCCGTCCTAAAAAAGCCCGAAGAGTATAAACAGTAAATAAGGATTAAGTAAATATGTAAATAAGTAATATGCAACCAAACTTACTACTTATTCACTTACAACTTACAACTTAAAATTATGATAGACGCATGCAAAAAATGTAGAAGAGAAGGCGAGAAGTTACTCCTTAAAGGTGAGCGATGTTTGGGACCAAAATGTGCAGTCGTAAAAAGACCCTATGCACCAGGTCAACATGGACAAGCTCGTTTTACTAAAATGAGTGAGTATGGAAAGCAGCTCAGGGAAAAACAAAAAGCCCGACGCATTTATGGTATGGGAGAAACTCAGTTTGCTAATTACGCTGAAGCAGCCGGAAAAGCCGAGGGTAATACTTCATTAAACCTTATGAAATTGCTTGAAACACGTCTAGATAATGTTGTTTACAGACTAAACTTTGCAGATTCAAGATCAAAGAGCCGGCAAATGGTTTCTCATGGTCTTGTTCTTGTTAACGGCAAAAAGCTTTCACTTCCTTCATATCACTTAAAAGAAGGTGATGAAATTAGCTTAAAACACCCAGATAAAGAAGCCGATGCAAGAAAAGTAAATATTCCTTCATGGATGGAGCTAGATGCTAAAAAAGGTATCGGCAAAGTCAAACATATTCCAACGCGGGAAGAAATTGATACAACTGTGAATGAGAATTTAATAATTGAGTTTTACTCTAGATAATCCGCCAGCCGGCGGAACAGGAGATATTATGGAAAAAATTGGACTACCTAAAATTTTTGAAGAGAAAATTGACAAAAATCACTCACGGTTTACAATCGAACCGCTTTATCCGGGTTATGGCCCAACATTAGGAAATTCACTCCGAAGAGTACTCTTGTCGTCAATTACCGGAGCAGCAGCCACATCATTCAAGGTTGAAGGCATCAATCATGAGTTTTCATCTATTCCTCATGTTAAAGAGGATGTTGTTGAACTTATGATGAACCTAAAGCAAATTAACTTCAAAGCTTTCTCAGACGAGCCAGTGATTATTGAGCTTACAAAGAAAGGCCCGGGAGTTGTTAAAGCTGGTGATTTTAAAGCAAACAGTAATATTGAGATTACAAATCCCGACCAACACCTTCTCTCACTTGATAATAAGGCAGACTTCTATATGGAAGTTATTGTAGAGAAAGACAGGGGATTTAGACCTGCTTCTGTCGCAACCGGCGAAAAGAAAGAAATCGGCCGAATTGCAGTTGATGCTTCATTCTCACCAATCGAAAGAATCAGCTTCACAGTTGAGGATACTCGAGTTGGACAAATGACAAACTTTGACAAATTAGTGCTTGATGTTATCACAAACGGTACAGTTACAGCCGAGTATGCGTTGAAAGAGGCGTCAAAAGTTTTGGTTGACCATTACTCCTCTATTATGAATGACGAAAGCTTTGATTTGGAAGTTACAGAAAAATTCCAGAAGGAAGAGGAAATTATTGAGCCATCTGAAACTCTAGAAGAGATGGAAGACGGCGGTTCAGTTAGTTTTGAGGGAAAGCTAAAGATTGAAGAAGCCGGATTTTCACCGCGAACAACAAATGCTTTAGTTAACGCCGGAATCAAAACAATTGCAGGACTCAAGAGATTATCCACCTTGAAGATTGAAGAAATCAAAGGTCTTGGTAAAAAGGGAATTGACGAAATCAAAGATAAGTTAAACAGCTAGACGGTTAATCGGTATTCTACAATGAGAAAATTTGGAAGAAAAAAATCAAATAGAGAACATATGCTTCGAAACTTGGCCACTTCGCTTGTTTTATTTGAAACAGTCGACACCACAGAAGCCAAGGCAAAAGAAGTAAAAACTTTTTTGGATATAATTTTAGCCCGAAACATGGGAACCGAGTTGGTTAACAGACGAGCACTGCTTGCAACTTTCTTTGATAGAAATGCAGTAGAGAAAATTATTAACGAATTAACCCCTAGATACGCAGGTAGAAAAAGCGGCTATATCCGATCATTTCATTTAAAAAACCGTCTTGGTGATAACGCTCCTATGATGCGTCTCGAACTGGTTGATAAAAAAGTATTTGTTGGCGAAGAGAAAACAGTAGCCACTTCCGTTAAAACCAAAGCAGATAAAAAAGAAGAAAAAGCTGACAAAAAAAGCGAAGCTACTGTTACGGTAAAGCCAAAAGGTGAAAAGAAAACGGAGAAGAAATAATGCAAAAAAGCGAAATTAAAAGAGATTGGTATATATTCGATGCAAAAGATGCTGTTCTCGGACGATTGTGCACAGAGATTGCAGACCTTTTGCGTGGAAAGAAGAAGCCATCATTTGTGAACAACCAAGACTATGGTGACTATGTGGTTGTTATCAATGCTGAAAAGGTTGTTCTAACTGGTAAAAAAGAAGAAACAAAGAGATATTACAAACATACCGGATACATTGGCAACCTAAAGACCAAAACTCTTACTGAAATCAGAGAAAGCAAACCTGAATTCATTATCAAAAATGCTGTCTTAGGAATGCTCCCAAAAAACAAACTACGAGATCAATTTGCCAGCAGGTTGAAAATATATGCTGGCAAAGATCATCCACATGTAAACGCAAAGTTCATTAATCAGCAGTAAGCGTGTAAGCGAATAAGTCACCGCCTTTGGCGGGATCCCCTCAGAATGCGGGACAAGTAATCAATATTGAAACCCAATCAACTAACTACTATCAACTAACTACTAATTTATGGCTGAAACAACAAAAACAACAGAATATTGGAGCGGTACAGGCAGAAGAAAAACTGCAGTAGCTTCCGTACGGATTTATGAGAATAGCAAAGAAATGACAGTAAATGCTAAAACTATAGATCTGGCAGAACCAACACTAGCACCTTTTGAACTGGTTGGTAAAAAAGGTTCATTTGGTATTACTGTAAAGGTAAGCGGCGGCGGAAAAGAAAGCCAGTTAGATGCTATTAGACATGGAATTGCCAGAGCGCTTGAGAAATTTAACCCGGAATTCAGATCTTCACTTAAAAAAGCAGGATTCCTAACACGAGATTCAAGAGAGAAAGAGCGAAAGAAACCAGGCCTAAAGGGCGCTCGACGAGCCCCACAATGGGCGAAGAGGTAACGAGCCCATTGAGGGACAAAAGGGGTCGGGAAAAAGGATTTTTCCCGTGTGGGGTGACCTGAGCGGAGCGAGAATCAGAGGGCGGAAGCCCTATGAAGAGCACAAGCGACCCACGAGTGGGCCAAGAGGTAATACCCTTTTGTCATTCCCGAGAAGTCGGGAATCTTGCACAGCAAATATCAGACTATATACATCAAAAAATCGAGAGCAATCTCGATTTTTTGTATTCTAGACTATTTTTTTGACCAAAGTGCGCTCTTTTCCTCTCTTTTCAATCGCTTAATCTCAAGCTCTCTTTTTCTGGCCTCGGCGATAGTTCCATACTGCTCATAATATTTTAAGATGACTGGCCGGCGGATCTTTGTATAGTGTGCTCCTGATTTTGACTCATTGTGCTGCAGTAATCTCTTCTTTAGGTTATTTGTACAGCCCGTGTAATAAGTGCTGTCCGCACACTCCAGTATGTAAACAAAATAAGACACTTTTATTGCTTGTCGTATTTTTCAACAAACTTTTTTATCTCTTCAATGTTTTCTAAAACCAATTTTGCTTTTTTGACGCCAAATTGAAAAGGGTATTGGTCGTCCTCATTGTTCTTGATTACGATCATGCGGTTACCTTTGAATTCCGATTCCGATACGATAGACATGAGTTTATTACTCCTTATTATTAACCATTAAGATTTGGGAATAGTGGTATCCGGAGATACTGGCGCAACATCATGATGTTTTTCAAAGAAAAAGATATCAGCCACTGTCAGACCAATTAGACCCAATAAGCTGGAAAACATCTTGATCATTTGAGTTTGTGTTCTTATATTCTCGCTGATATTGTCAGAACCGGAAAACATGTCAAAGGAAAAACCGGTTCGTGCAAATAATGGATAAGTGAGAGCAAATAAAAGGCCTCCTCCAATAAGGGCTCCGCCATAAAACGGAAATTTTTTAAATAAAGCGATCGCTACTCCGACCATTGCTAATAAGACGATGATAGCTCTTAGCCAAATATATTGGTTTGACAAAGCTTTCTTATCATTAATTTCCCTTGCCTTATCCTTGGTGCATTTATCATAAGCATCTTGGGCGGTTTTGTACTCAGCGCTATCATAGTTCATATTACTGTTATAGTGAGGCCGTGTTGATTCGCATTGTTGATATGCATCGCTAGTTGATCTTGAATACATTCCTTCAGTTTGATTGCCATGAAACAAGATGCCCATTAAATTATTTAAAAAGATTACAAAAAAAATCGCCACACCAATTCCCATGAGAACTTTCAGAAATCGCATTGTTTTCTCCTTTTTCCGCTTAAGTCCAAATTATTTAGTTAGTAATTAAATACTACCATATTAATTTTAAAAAATCTGTTGGACTAGTAATGAACTTATGCACAGTTATAATACTCAATAATGCTAATTGTGAATACCAGCATTGACTTTTTTGTACATTTATGATATAACACTCTGGCTTCGGCAGAA
>CAYQPT010000004.1:0-57318 GCA_964419835.1 uncultured Candidatus Saccharibacteria bacterium
AATCTTACGATAAAATCTCTAGCGATACCTCTTCAATTTTCTCACAATCGACCTCGCTTGGCAATCGCTTGATCTGTTTGTTATAATCATAATTAATGAAAGATAAAAAGATCAAAAAAAGATGGTTGATTGTTTTTAGTGTTTTATTGATCCTAATTTTGGTGGTATTTTTTGCTATTTATCTACCATGGAAAAACAAAGCCAAGGCCCCCATAAAAGAAAATATCGTACAAGCTGAAAAATATAAAGAAGAAGCAAAGACCGATCTTGAAAAAAATGATATTCCTGCTGCTATTGATAAACTTGAAAAAGCAGTGAAGCTAGATCCCACCAACACCAAAACTTATGCAGAAAAATCAGAAGCAGAGTACACATCAGGAGACAAGCAAGCCTCCATAGATACAGTAAAAGAAGGGTTGGAACAAAATCCAGATGATGAGATTTTAAAGGCTAAATTAGATGTTCTACAAAAAGAAGTTTTTAACAATAATGAATTCAATAATCCAAGACAATAAAAATGAAAAGTAAAACCTATATTACAATATCAATTTTGCTTCTACAAATTATCTTCTTATTCGCTCCCCTGACTGCAAAATCGGCTCCGATGTCAATAGACGAAATAAATAATTTTTTAGTGGGCAAGAACAGCTGGTTGGCAAACGGCTATTATGCAAATAATTTAATTCCTGAATATATCAATGTCCCTTATCCTGTACCCAACGATGATAGAACTGACTCTAAGTTAGAGTATGTTGCTGCAAGACAAGCTTACGTTGATACTTTCTTCAACAAAACAGTAGCACAATTAATTAATGAAGAAGCAATCCAACATGACATTAACCCAAGATTGATCTTGGTCCTCTTTGAAAGAGAAAGCAACTCGATAACTCAAGCATATCCCCACTATACAGTCGGGGGAGTTGACTACGCTAGTAGTACTAGGGAGGCGTGGCCGTTGTTTTATATGTATGATGAAAGAATGAAAGATTGCCTGTCAGCAGATTACTTAGACGGAAGAGGAGATGTATCAAAATGTAATGACATTAAGTGGCCAAAGAATGTTGGATCCCCGAACTACTATCAGAGAGCTTATGACTTTGGCGGAGTCGGACAACAAATAGCATATGCTACCGCACAGCTAAGAAATATACATGACAATTATTGCACTAACCTAACAGTATCAGTTGATGGGAGCGATTTGACAGCAAGCAATGCTGCTTCCTGTGCCTTGTACACATATACTCCACATGCCGGTTCTTACAACACTAAGTCTGCCTTCTATCAGAGGTGGGCTGAATGGTGGGGAGGAACCCCAAATGGCGGAGCATATAGCGCAACTGATATTATTTCCGAAGAAAACTTTAAATACTCCGCTGCTGCTCCACCGCCGTCAACTCCTGCTCCACCTGCTAAAGCTGGTGATTGTGATAGAAGCGGTGTTGTCGATAGCACTGACCTTTCAATTCTAGCCGATAGTTGGGGTAAGCAGGTGGCGGTTTACACACAAGCCGATCTAAACGGAGATGGCGTTGTGGATAGCACCGATTTATCAATCTTGGCCGACGGATGGGGAAAGTAACACTTTGGTATTATCTCAAACTTATTTTTGCTCCGAAAGTGATTATTTAATCACAACTTAAGATTAATCTTTCCTAATTTAATAATGAATCCAGAATTAAGTAAATTAATCATATCTGAAAAAAAAGGAAAAACGGTCCCCAAAATTTCTCGATTGATTTTGACATTGCTAATTGTTACTCTTATTCTGGGATTAAAATTTTGCGCCGCACCCGGGAAAATTTTTGCTTCAGACTTTAATCCAAATGAATTAATATCTGATTCGCGCTTTACTGATGTGTCGACAATGAATGAAGCGGCTATTCAGCAGTTTCTTTCGTCCAAGCAAGGACACTTAGCCGACTATACCGAAAATGGCAAAACAGCTACCCGCATTATCTGGGAAGCGGCTAATGGTGTTACTTCATCCGGTTTCGATGAATCTGATTCGCTGGCAAAATCAGTCAGAATAAATCCTCAAGTTCTTTTAGTTACACTTCAAAAAGAACAAAGCTTAATTGAGGGAACATTTAGTGGAAACGACCTGCAAAATCGGTTAGACCAAGCGATGGGATGTCGCATCAGCCGTTCTGATTACGAAACAAAATACAAAGGATTTACCAATCAGGTAAATTGTGCTGCTTGGGTATTGACTCGGCACTTTGAGGCGTCCGTTATACCGGGAACTTGGCTTGAAAACAGAAAAGTTAATATGGATTTTACAACGAATGACAACCGCACTGTGAATCTATCAAATCAAGCCACAGCCGCATTGTATGCTTACACTCCATGGGTTTACGACGGGAATTATAATTTTTGGGTAATTTTCAACCGCTACTTTGGCGACCCGAATAATGTTACCGACACTACGAATATTCGAAAATTAGGCGATGCCAATGGGGATAATACCACTGACTCGACCGATCTTTCAATTTTAGCTGATCAGTGGAGCAAGAATGTTACGGCTGATACTGGGGCCGACTTTAATAAAGACGGGGTCGTCGACAGTACGGATTTATCGATATTGGCAGACGCTTGGGGAAAGTAACCTTCAGAATTAAGAATTAAGAATTAAGAATTAAGTTTTCTTGAGTCATGATTCATGATTCATTATTCACTGGAGGTAATATGAAGAAGGTAATTGCAATCTTAGTTGGTTTAGTGTTGTCGGTTTCGATGCTCCCCTCAAAATCTCTAGCTGGCGGTGGTATCTATGCCTCAGGCGGAGGGAAAGTTACCGTCGGCCAAACCTTTACCGTCAATGTTACGGCTAGTGGGGCCACATTTGATACTGTATCAGGATCAATTTCCATATCTGGTCCGGTTTCCGTAGTTTCCTTTTCGGCTGGGGACGCAACTTGGCTAAATAAGCCCTCAAATGGCGGCTCCTTCAACGGCGCCTTCTTGGGCAATAAAAAAACCTCATTCACCGTTGCCACCATTAAATTAAAAGGAACCGGAGTCGGGAACGGCGCTGTTTCAGTATCTGGCGCCTCATTAAAAAACGCCGGAGGAGTTGTTGGCAGCGGCAGCGGCAGTGCCAGTTATTCAATAGAAAAAGCACCTGACCTGCCGGGAGCAGTCAAAGTTTCCTCCCCTTCTCATCCAGACCAAGCTACCGCATACGAAGCAACAACAATCTCATTGGCTTGGACAAAAGACAGCGGAGTCGATGGATTTTCTTACATTTTAGATCAGGCAGAAAAAACTACCCCCGGTACTAAAGCAGACTCGGCTGAAACTTCTATCACTTATGCCGATCAAGCAATTGGGACTTACTATTTCCACATTCGAGCGCACAAGCCAGATGGCTGGGGCGGAGCAACGCATTTTAAGATAACTATTAAAGAACCGGATGCAAAAATTGATGCCACCCTCTCAAAACCAAGTGGAATTAAAATTGAGAAAGACTCCACCTTCGTTAATAGTATTAAGGACGGCACCGTATCAGGAATTGCGATATCGGGTAAAACAGAAGCAGGCTTCACTGCGAACATTACTCTGACGCCTGTGCCAACCATTCCAGAAGGAAAAACTCTGACCGCAGTAGCGGATGAATCAGGTAACTGGCGGATTTTGATCGATTATCCGATGGTTGCCGGTTTCCATAAAATTTCTGTACAAGGCCAAAAATTGAAAGTTTTAACTCCAATCAGTGACGAGATTGCATTTGAAGTCATTCAGGCAAAGGGCGGGAGCATTAATATTTTAACTGATGCTGACACAATTGCACCGGTTGTTAAAGCTGAGAACACAAAGCAATCGTTTAAGATAGATAAAACTTTGATGCTATATGGTGGCCTCATCCTGTTATTGTTGGTTCTTGTCGTAGTAATTTTCATCTACTCCAAAAGAAAAGGGCGATCTAATAAAATAATGCGCGAAATAAGCCGGAAGTAATGAAAGAAAAAAAAGCGATATTCTTGAACACGGCGTCCCAGGTTATAGTCAAAATTGTAACCTTGGCGTTTGCCTTAATCTCAGTAAAGCTACTTACCAACTACTTGGGAACTGCCGGCGTAGGTAATTTTAACGCGATTACCACATATATAAACTTTTTTGTCGTGATTGCTGATCTTGGCCTATTTTCGGTAGCCGTTAGAGAAATCTCAAAAGATCCTCAAAAAGAGAAGAAAATTTTATCCAACGTCTTTTTGATTCGGCTGATCTCCTGCATCATTGCGGGCATAATCGCCGCAGGAATAGTCTTTTTAACACACTATCCTGCTGAGGTGAAGGTTGGTACATTATTCGGCGTCGGATATTTATTTTTTAATTTACTTTCAAGCGTATATGATGTTGCGCTTCAATACCGCCTCAAAATGCAGTTCTCTGCTTTGGCTGAATTCTTAAGCAAAATAATAACTCTAATAGCCCTATTCTTAATAATAAGGTTGGATGGCGGTTTCATACTCATTACATCCACTATTATGCTCTCTGGATTATCCATTCTGATTTTAAAATGGATTTTTGCTTCGCGCTTTATCAAATTTGGATTAGAGTACGACAAAAAAATAACCGGCTGGATACTAGGAATTGCTTGGCCGCTTGGCATAGTTTTTATAGTAAATAACCTGTTTTTCAAGCTAGACACGCTCATGCTTTATGTTATAAAAGGAAGCGTGGCTGTCGGCATCTACTCGGTGTCATATAAGCTATTGGAAGTTTCCGCTATAGTGGCTGCATATTTTTCGTCATCTTTAAAACCGACAATTTCAAGAAATATTGATTCAGATAAAAACTACCTGACCAATTTGATCGGAAAAGCTATTTTGGTCCTACTGTTGGTAGCCGCGCCGATTTCAGCAATCTGCATAGCTTTCTCCAAAGAAATAATTGTGTTTTTGAGCAACAGCGACTTTGTTGGTGGATCAAATGCTCTTATTCTTTTATCCTTTACCCTGCCTTTAATTTACCTTGACACGCTTTTAGGGGAAATTCTGATAGCTAAAGATTCGAGAAAATTATTAATTAAAATTTCCATCTTTATTCTATTGTTTAACTTTATCGCTAATTTAATTATTATCCCCCGCTATTCCTTCATTGGAGCAGCCTTCACCACCGTTCTTTCCGAACTGCTCCTCCTCTTTATCAACTTGCACTACACAAGAAAAATAATCCCTTATTCTGTTAGGGGAACTGAGATTCTGAAATTACTATCGATTTTTGTTCTGACAATAATTTTCGGCTTTATGATAAAAACAACGGGACTCTATTTTCTTTTCTCCATTGCAATAACAGTCTTGTTTTTTATGGTTCTTTGCCAAACCTTTGGTGCAGTTAAGTTCCAATCTCTCAAAAAACTCTTGCAGGAGAAGACTTAACGGCTATTTAATGCAATCAAAATGAATACAAAATTGTCTCATATTACTCAGGTTGTCGTAGTTACTTATGAACCCGATATTGCATTACTCGAAAAAAATATACAAGCGCTGATTAAGCAATTTGATCAGATGGTGGTAGTTGATAATAATTCAAAAAATATTATTGAAATAGAAAAACTGCTTAAAGAAGTTAGCTCAAAGATAATATTACACAAACTGCCAGAAAATATGGGCATTGCTTACGCTCTGAATGTTGGCTTTAAAAGAGCAGTTGAGCAAGATCTAAAATGGCTTCTTACAATGGATCAAGATAGCATTATTCCGGAAAATTTTACTTCAGAGTACGAGAAAATTATTAATAAATACGATAATATCGGGCTCATCGCGTGGAATCAAAGGCCCTACAAATTAGGTACGGGTAGTGAAATCGAAAAAGATTGGTATGTTATAAGCTCGGGATGCCTCAATAATATGTCTGCGATGAAGCAATGCGGGGGGTTTGACGAGAAACTATTTATTGACCATGTTGATACGGATATTAACATCAGGATAAGAAACCTGGGCTATAGAACAATAACGACTAACAATGTTCAGCTTACTCATGAAATTGGAAAGGCAACGGACAAAAAGACTATTCGGGGCGCCACCTACCATGAGCATTCTCCGGTACGGGTATATTATATTGTCAGAAACGGCGTAGTTTTATTCCGCAGATATTTTTGGAAACAACCTGCTTGGATGCTCAGGGCACTAAGAAATTCTATCCGCGAAGGAATGTATCTGTTATACTATCAGCCCGATAAAGCAAGAAATGCAAGAATTGTTTTTATGGCATGGTTTGACGGCATATTTAATCGATTGGGAAAATTCAAATAAATGAATAGAAAAGACCTTTCAATTATCATTATTCACCACAAGTCAAAAGATATAACTTTCAACTGTTTAAAAAGTATTAAAGAAAATCTTTCCGATATTAATTTTGAAATAATTATCGTAGACAATAGCGAAAAGGAAGAATCAAGAATCAAAAATGATGAATTAAGCAAAATATTGAGCTCTTCTGCCCGCCGGGCAGAGCCCGGCCCTCTCGGCGGAGCCTTCTACCTTCTGCCTTCTACTAATAAAGGATTTGGAGCAGGAAATAATTTCGGAGTAAAATCTGCCAGAAGCGAATATTTGTTGTTGCTGAATCCTGATACGCTAATATTCGATGATTCTATTCAAAAAATGCTTTCCTTTATCAAGAAGCATGATGAAATTGGGGCCTTGACCTGCTTACTTGGGCCAGATAAGAAAAATTTGCAAAAAGATTTTTTCGGTAAATTTCAATCATTGGGCTCAATAACCATAAGGAAATATTATTTTAATAAGATTGATATAACTGAAGAGTTTTTTTACACGGGTATTGTCACAGGCGCCGCTTTTATGATTAAAAAAGACCTTTTTGAAAAAATTGGTGGTTTTGATGAGAGGTTTTTCATGTATCTTGAGGATGACGATCTATGCAAACGGCTGGTTGATGCCGGATACAAAAACGCCGTTCTTAGTACAGCAAAGATCATCCACTTGGAAGGCAAGAGCATATCAAAAAACAAAGATCGTAAAAGAATTTACTATAGAAGTCAGGATCTATATTGGCAAAAACACAACGGTTTCCTGCCAACACTTATAATGAGAATAATCCGGTTCCCCTACAAACTGATCAAACAGAATAAATAAATTAGTACCTATAGTGATCTGGTTTGAATGGACCATTGATGGGGATACCTAAATACTTCGCCTGTCCGTCTGTTAATTTGGTTAAATGAACTCCTAATTTATCTAGATGCAATCTGGCGACTTCTTCGTCAAGTTCTTTTGGAAGCGTGTATACGTTGCCTTTTTCATATTTCTCTGTTTCAGTATATAAGCTGATTTGAGCCAAACACTGATTTGTAAACGATGAGCTCATGACGAAACTTGGATGTCCATGAGCGTTCCCCAAATTAACAAGCCGGCCTCTTGATAGGAGTATCAAACATTTACCGCTGTTTTTCCAGATGAATTTATCAACTTGCGGCTGAATGTTTTCTTCTTTAATGTCTTTATTGTCTTCAAGCCACTTCACATCGATCTCTGAATCAAAGTGTCCAATATTGCAAACGATTGCTCCGTCTTTCATTTGCTCCATATGTTTGCCAATTATCACATCGCAGCAGCCGGTTGTTGTTACAAAAATGTCTCCAATTTTTGCTGCCTCGTCCATTGTAACCACTTCATATCCTTCCATAGCGGCTTGTAAGGCGTTAATGGGATCAATCTCTGTGACAAGTACTCTTGCCCCAAAACCATCCATACTCTGAGCACAACCCTTGCCAACATCGCCGAATCCCGCCACAACAACCACTTTACCGGCAATCATAATGTCAGTCGCCCGTTTAATGCCATCAGCCAAACTTTCACGGCAGCCATATTTATTATCGAATTTTGACTTCGTAACTGAGTCGTTAACATTAATGGCCCTTAATTTTAAAGTCCCTTTTTCCATCATCTGATAGAGGCGGTGCACTCCAGTTGTCGTCTCTTCGGAGACACCAATGATTTCGTCCAATAACTCCGGATGCTTGTCATTTATAAGCAGGGTCAAATCTCCACCGTCATCAAGAAGCATATTTGGCCCCTTACCACCTTTAAACTTTAGCGACTCCTCAACACACCACCAGTACTCTTCTTCCGTTTCTCCCTTCCAAGCAAAAACAGGAACTCCGGTTTTTGCAATGGCAGCAGCAGCATGATCTTGGGTTGAGAAAATATTGCAGGACGACCATCTTACATCTGCCCCTAATTCAACTAAAGTCTCGATCAATACTGCGGTCTGAATGGTCATATGAAGACAACCTGCAATCCTGGCGCCTTTCAGTGGCTTTTTCTTTCCATATCTTTCCCGAAGCGCCATCAGACCTGGCATCTCTTTCTCAGCTAGAACGATTTCTTTCCTGCCCCACGAAGCGAGATTAATATCCGCTACTTTATAATCGTGCGTGTTGTTATTCATGATTCTCCTGTTCTATGAGATTTTTAAATCCGAATATCGAATTTCAAATATTCGAAACAATAATTAATTTTCAAAAATATAAATGTTTTAAACTTTAAATAATTATGATTTCTAATTTGTTTCGGGTTTCGCGCTTCGGATTTCGAGTTTTATATTTCAGAATTCCCGAATCTTCTGAAATATCCCATATCTTTCCTCTATTTTTTCATTACTAATATTTTTCAAATAATCCAAACTGAAATTCTCGGCGCAGAAAGAAGCGATTGTGCTTCCATAAATGACGGCTTTGCGAATGTTTTTTTCTGAAATATCACCTGTTTTTGATAGGTAGCCGATTAATCCGCCGGCAAAACTATCTCCTGCTCCGGTCGGATCTTTTACTTCTTCTAGCGGATAACCCGGCGCAGAGAAATATTTACCATCCGAAAACAAAAGTGCCCCATGCTCACCTTTCTTAATTATGACATACTTGGGTCCCAGCTTCAAAGCCATCTTTCCCGCCTGAATCAAGTTTGGAGTTTCGAAGAGCTGCCTCGCTTCTCCTTCGTTCAATATGAAAAGGTCGGTTTTTGCGATAACTTTTAGAAGAGAGTTTTTCTTGCTTGTAATCCAATAGTTCATTGTGTCTAGAACAACAAAAGGTTTGTCTTCCATGCCAGCCAGCACTTCTAACTGAAGATCGGGGTCAATATTAGCCAAAAAAACAAACTTAGATTTTTTGTAATCATCCGGTACTTCCGGTTTAAAACCAGCAAGTGAGTTTAACTCTGTTTTGAGAGTTTTTGCCTCATTCATATCAAATTCATAGAAACCGGACCACCTAAAAGTCTTCCCCACTTTAGTCACGCCAGAAAGGTCAATCCCTCTTTTTTCTAATAGCTCCATATATTCAGCTGGTACGTCTGTGCCAGCAACAGAAATTAAGCCCGATTTAGCGAAGAATGAGGCAGCTACCGCTGAGTAAACACCGCTGCCGCCTAAAGCGCTTTTTACTTTGCCAAAAGGAGTTTTAATGTCGTCTAATCCAATCGTTCCGATTACAACTAAATTTATCATGATAAATTTACTAAATCCGAAATTAGAATATTCGAATGTTCGAAACAAATTCTAATTCTTAAATAATTAATTTTTTAAACTGTTACTTTCAGATTTTCTAATTATCGCCCCAAATATGTTCATCAATTCTAGTGATTCTTTGCACAAACGCTGTCTCTCCGTTTCGATTGATGAACCGCCTCCCGTGTCAACTAGTCTTAACCAGAAGTTACTTTCCTTGGCTTCTTTCCTGCTAATTTTCACTCTCATTAAAAAGTCTTTTTTACTAAATGATTCGTTCGCCTCAATGTAATTTGCGCCAACTGATCCTGATGACCTAACTAGCTGTTTAGAATCTTCGATGTTGGAAAGCGTTTTTGGTAAAGTTTTTACAAAGGCCCTGACATTTTTTGCGAATGTAAAAGTCCTTTCTTCTAAATCAAATTGTTTATACTTTGTTTCTGTCATTTTGTTTTTATGATTTGTTTCAGGTTTCGCGCTTCGGATTTCGAGTTTCAGTCAAAAAGATTATTTAATCTTTTTGACTCGCTCCCATGGTAAATCTAGCTCCGGCCGGCCGAAATGGCCATATGCAGCGCACTGTTGATATAGGGGTTTCCGGAGATTCAAGTTCTTGATGATCATCCCCGGTCTAAGATCAAAGTTTTGGGCGATTTTGTCCGAAATTTCTTTATCGGAAATTTTGCCGGTACCAAAAGTATCCACATAGATGGAAAGAGGTTCCGGCTTCCCGATAGCATAAGCCAACTGAATCTCACACTTCTCCGCCAGCCCGGAAGCAATAACGCTTTTTGCAACCCATCGTGCAGAATATGCACCCGAACGATCTACCTTTGAAGGATCTTTACCTGAAAACGCGCCTCCGCCATGGCGAGCATATCCTCCGTAAGTATCAACAATAATTTTTCGACCAGTTAGTCCAGTGTCGCCTTCTGGACCACCTATAACAAATTTTCCTGTTGTATTAACCAATATCTTGGTTTTAGTATCAATTTTGTATCCATAGTCCATTAAGACTGGTTCGATTACTTTTTTAGTTATTTCTTCTCTTAATTTCTTTTGGTCCTTAAATTCGTCATGTTGAGTTGCAATCAAGACAGTATCAATCCTTGAAGGATTGCCATCTACATACTCGACCGTAACTTGAGATTTACCATCCGGCCTAAGACCTCTAACAATGTCTTTCTTGCGGACTTCCGCTAACCTCTGGCATAATCTCTGGGCCAAGATAATAGGAAGGGGCATAAACTCAGGTGTCTCTGTACAAGCATAACCAAACATAAGCCCCTGATCTCCTGCGCCCAAATGCTCCAAGTCCTCTTTTATAATTTTTCCGCTTTCTAGCTTTTTAAAGCTGTCTACGCCCTGAGCAATATCTGAAGACTGTTCTTTAATAGCCGTCATAACACCGGAAGTTTCATGATGAAAACCGCAACCATTATAACCAATGTCCTTAATTACTCCCCTGGCAATCTTTGCCATGTCCACATAAGCACTAGTGGTGACTTCACCGGCGATAATACAAACGCCATTTGTTAATAATGTTTCAATAGCCACACGAGATTTTTCATCTTTCTCTAATAACGCGTCCAAAATGGCATCAGAAATTTGATCTGCCATTTTATCTGGATGTCCCTCTGTTACCGACTCCGAGGTAAACAATCTTTTCTCCATCTTTTTTCCTTTCAAAAAATCACACCAGAGGCGTGAAATTAATTATCTTGCCTTAAGGGCTTGGACTTAGCACTGGTTCGACTACGCTCACCACAAGACATCAGGGTTTACTCTGAGCGAGTGTTAACGAGTCGAAGAGTTGCTGGACGGTCACAGGGCCAATTCCCTACCGTCGCTCTTGATAAATATTATTAATTTTAATATAGCATAAAAAAAAATTATCGTCAAAAAATAAAAAGACAGTATCCTTACTGTCTTTTTATTTTTCTACTCCTAGATATTCTCTATGCTTTTAGCGCCTTGATATGTCTATGCTTCTTAATTGTCAGGGCCAGTAATGCTAAGGCAATTATGCCAAGACCAATAATTAAATATGCATATAGTTTGATACTATTTTTTTCAACAACGCTGGTCTCTTCCTCATTTGCCTTAACTTTGTCTGTCAAGGAAAATTGAAATTTACCAGTTGTTATTTTTTCTCCAGACACATTCACATATTCAGCAAAAGCTTCATGGTCTCCGAGCTCTAGATTATCCGTTATTGTGTATGACCATAAACCAGTAGCATCACTTTTTAACTGCTTCAATAATTCTTGATCACTATGAATTTTTAGAGCAAGATCGGTATTCGGTTCAATTTTTCCATAAATTACAATTGAGTCATTATTGCCCATCTCAGCAGTAATTTCGTCTTTACTTAAATTTTCTGGCTTAATAGCACTCGAGGTGCTAAGTGCTTTGGATGATTCCGATGTTGAATTATTTTGAGCAACAGAAGAACCGGTGCCAGTATTAGAATTAGTAGTATTAGACGCTTCTTTTTCCTTGTCTGTCTTAAAACTTAGATATGGCCATTCCATAGTGTTTCCCGACTCATCCGTTAAGACAAGTTTGCCCGTATAACTAGTATTTGGTTTTAAATCTCCCACTAAAATACTGTGTGACTCTAAAGTGGCATTATCCGAATACTCTTTATTTCCGACAACTATTCTGGCTTTCGTAAATTCTGAACTCAAAAAGTCAAATTTTGCTTCTTTATGCGATACTGTTACCTGTGGCTGTGACCCAATTTCTGGCTTATATGTGTCTGCTCCGGTTGTGAATGTAATGGAGTAGGGTGATTTTAAAGTTAAGATTTTTTGCACATTAGTGTTTAAACAATCAGCAGTCATTCCTGCATCAATTGTAATGCTATATGTTTTGAAAGGTTTGAACTGCCTATTATATCTGTTATCTGGTTTGTATAATTTTTCACTCGAAATCGTCGGCGAAAAAACCTCACCTCTTTGCCCGGAACCAAACGCTGAAACATTTGAGGAAATTATATAATTCGCTCCGTCATTCCCAGTCAAGGTAGCACTGAATTTTGTGACCCTACAACTAAAGTTACCATTCCAAAAAAAACTTGGATTTGCCTCAACCGCAACCTGATTTGAGCTATAAATCCCATCGGGACCTTGATACTCGACACCACTTATAATTAAATCTCCATCAGCCCCCATAGCCGTTCTGGGAACTAACAGCAAAAGCTGAAACGTAAACAGCAATGCAATAAGAATAAAAGCAGCTTTTTTCATTCTCCTCCTATAAATTATATCTACCTCATAAGTATAACAGAAGAAATAGTTAGCACAATGCAAAACCTCTACCGAGATAAAATCTAAGCTGATATAATAGGAAGCAGGAATGGACACAACAAAAATAACAAAATGGTTTTCTAGAAACAGCTCCTTAATTTATTCGATCTTTTTTGGATTAGGATTGGCCTTCCTTTGCGTTATCCAATATTACGGGGTAATCAGATTTCGCTATCCAGTTCCCCCAGGCGATGACCCCATGAATCATTGGATAATGGCAAAAGACCTCTATGACCGCGCCGAAAATATATGGGAAGTTTGGTCGCGTGGTGGCTACCCTCCTGGATTTCATTTTCTTATTTCCTCATCGGCTCATTTTTTTCATGCAGACTTGCTACAAACAATGGTCTGGTTTTATCCTTCAATAATTATTTTCTGCTCCTTGGCCATTTTCTTTTTGACAAAAGTTATTTTCGATCGCTGGTCTGCGCTTCTGGCATTCTTTGCGTACGGATTCACCGCAGAGTCATCAATCCAACTACTCAATGACGGTGGTTACCCCAATCTCATCGCCGCACATATTTTTCTCCCACTGTTTCTCGCATTTCTATTTCTTACAGTTAGAAACACTAGTGTTCCAAAAAAAATAATTTTTGGTGCGCTTTCAGTAATTTCAGCCCTGCTCATTGTTTTTACTCATCACATCTCTACTTTCTATCTTCTAGGAATTATTCTCCTCTCAATTCCAGCGCTAATTCTTGTTTACACAATAAAAAGAAAACTTAGATGGCACAAAAGTCTATTATTTTTTGCCATATATCTGCTTTTTCTGGGAGTTTGTTTATACTTATTTAAAAATTCTGTAATATTTGCTCCCGCTCGAGGACTATCCAACATGATGCTTGAATTCCAAAACTCTTTTCCATTTTTTAAGATAATTGGTAAAGCCGATCCAGCCGCCATTCCTGGAAAAAGGTCGTATTTAATTTTCTTTGGTTCGCTCATTTTTACCACTGGGGTTCTGGGTTTTCTATATTCGGCTATTTCCATATTTAGAAAAAAAGAGTTGAATGTATCTCCAGAGGTGATTTTACTGGTCTGGGCTTCATTGCTCTTGATTGGTTCCAGACTTCATTTCCTCACAAACCCCGAACGAATGGCCCGGGATGCAGTTGTTCCGCTCGCAATTTTATCAGCTGGTTTTATTGTAATGCTAATTAAACGGCTCAGATCAAAACCTTTTCTCCAATTTTTCGTAATATTACTGCTATTATTACTTATGATAAATCCACTTATGAGCCGCATTAAAGTTGCATTTGCTTATGCACCAATGGTTCGTCTAACGGGCGCGGATAAAGCAGCGATTGATTATTTGCAAGACAAGCAACCAATTCGGATTTTGACCGACGCCCAAAATTACTATCTTCCAATCTTCCTAAAAAACAGCTCGATAGATTATACTTTTTCGGGCAGTTTGGTTGATAGGAACATTAATAATTATGACTACCTTTATCTTGTTGAACGGCAAGAAGGATGGGTTCCGCCAAGCCACTCTTATTTAGAAAAAAGCATCGACCTGAGAAAAATAAACGTCAGAAAGATTCAAACATTCTCCGGGCCTTCAAACCAAATCGGAATATATGTAGTAGAAAAGTGATTTATCGTTTGCCTTATTTATAAGAATTTTGCTAAGATCAAAAATAAAATCTTAATTCCCTACCAAACACAATGAAGTTAGCAATTATTATTCCTGCATACAACGAAGAAAAAACCATCGGCAAGGTTTTAGAGTTAATTCCGAAGAAGATTCTTGGCATAGACGAGATTTTTACCATAGTGGTCGACGATGGTTCGACTGATGCCACCTATTTTCGATCCAAAGAGAAATCTTCCCACACTATCAGACATTCTGTTAATTTGGGGGTTGGAGCCGCTACAATCACTGGAATTGAGATGGCCAAAAAATTTGGCATGCACATGGTCGCCACTTTAGATGGAGATGGGCAGCACAATCCCTTAGATCTTCCGAAATTAATCAAACCGATAATTGATAAAAAAGCCGATGTAGTGATAGGAAGCCGAATGTTTAATGTTGAGGGCATGCCGCCCATTAAGATATTTGGTAATTGGATAATGAACTTTATAACACTTATCGTTTTTCGTCGATGGGTAACGGATTCGCAATCAGGCATGAAAGCCCTCTCGGAAAAAGCGTTAAAAAGCATGAAATTACATTCCAGAGGATATGAAATTTGCTCCGAAATTATCGGCGACGCAAAAGAGAAAAGACTAAAACTGATCGAAGTACCAATCGAGACGATATATTCAGAATATTCCAAGATTAAGGGACAGAATATATTAAATGCCGTCAATATCTTTACTCGGATTTTATTTTTTAAAGTAACAGGAAGAAAATAGTGATGATAATAATTGTGAAGTTGCTTTCGATAATTCTTGGGCTAATGGTAATTTTTAAAACTTACCATGATTTCAAAAAAGGCAAAGAGAGTGTCACCATGTTCCTATTTTGGACTATTGCATGGATTGGTATTATACTTGTCTCCCTGTTTCCGGAAATTGTTGAAGAAATATTAAATTTTACAAAAGGGCAAAAAATAGGAGCGGGCACATTTGTGGGCATGTCAATCGTTTTTCTTTTCTTCGTTATTTACAGGGTATACATAAAAGCCGACCGAGTCGAAAAGGATTTGGCAGAAATTGTTAGACAGATGGCAATTAAAAGCGGCCGTTCAGATAAACGAGAAAAATAGTGATTTCAATAATTATTGTTGGTTTTAATAGCAAAAAATATTTATCCAAATGTTTTAAGAGTATTCTCAGCTCCGATTTAAAGACATTTAGGATTATTTTTGTTGATAATAATTCAAGCGACGGCTCAGTGGAATATGTTAAAAAATACTTTCCGAACGTGCTGGTATTGGAGAGTAGAACTAACCTTGGGTTTGCAGCAGGTAACAATCTTGGCATTAAAAAAGCGCTCCATCTGAAGTCTGATTTTGTGTTTATATTAAATCCAGACACCATAATTGATAAGTCATGCTTAAAAAGATTGAAAATGAACGCCACTGAAAACATCGTTCAGCCCTTAATCCTTCTTATCGAGGACAACAAGAAAACTAATCTGATAAATACGACTGGAAGTTATCTTAATTTTCTTGGTATCAGCTATTGCGATGATTACAGAAAGCATGCCAATAACATTGTTGAAAAAGACATAACAACAGCCAGCGGCGCGGCATCATTTATCCCAGCAACGGTATTCAAAAAGGTAGGATTTTTTGACGAGAACCTCTTTATGTATCACGAGGATGTTGATCTTTTTTGGAGGGCGAGGTTGGCAGGATATAACATCAGATTGGTTCCTGAAGCTAAGGTCTGGCACGATTACAAATTCTCGAAAGGAAAGAACAAGTTTTTCTTTATCGAACGCAACCGATTAATATTTATTTTTAAAAACTTTTCCTTAAAATATTTGCTTCTCATCTCCCCAATGATGATTATCAACGAGCTACTTATGATTGCATATTCCGTGATGGGAGGTTGGTTCCCTCAAAAAATTAAATCCTATTTCAGTTTTATTAGATTGATCCCTCAGGAACTCAAAAACAGAAAAAAAATTAAAAAAATTATTTCTTCACCGGAACGCCAGCTTAAAAAATTTTTGATGCCCTCCATTTCTTTTTCTGAGATAAGCAATCCGTTCTTATCTTCCTATAATAGAATATTAAAAGTTTATTGGTCATTAATTATAAAAATAATATGAAAAAAAAGCTTATTTTAAACTTATCGGTATTTTTGGCTTTTGCCTTATCTCTCATTTTGAGCAAATTAACAAATCATGATTATTATAAATTGTTACCCGGAATATTAATGATCTACTATCTTCCAGGAAACAATTTGAATGATCTTGTTTTATTAAATTACCCGAAAAAAATCTCTTGGAATACAAGATTGGCCCTTGACTTAGTTAGCTCAATTTCAGTCATTTATCTGGGACATAGTATTCTTAAAAATAATATCGACTACATTGAGAATAAGAGCTATGTTTTTGTGATAGCTATTAACATTTTGTTGTTCTTAGCCAATGTTTTAACTTATTGGAAATTAAGGCGGAGATATTCCGCTGAAAGAATCCTGTTAAATAATGCCACTAAACGAATTCTGCTGATTTTTTCCATACCGATTTTTCTTCTTATGCTGCGTCTGGTATTAAATCCTTATATATATGAACTCGACTCAAGTCAGTACTTCCACATTTTTAATAACATATTAGCAAAAGGATATGATATTAGTTGGCTAACCGGCCAGAGAAATGGGTTTGCCCTCTATATGGTCTATTCAAAATATATCTGTGGCATTGATTTTGTTGGTTTTATTAAATTTTTTACTCCCTTCTTATTCTATATTGCTTCTCTACCACTTTTTGACCTAGCTAATAAAATAAAAAATAAACCTCTTTCTGCTCTCACCTACCTTTTAATTATTGGATCTCCCTTTTTAACAATAGGCAATGAAGGCGTCCGACCGGAAACCTTCATGTTCATATTTACCATCCCGATATTTTATTTAATCTATCTATCGCTGGAAGATTCTTGGATTAGTTTATTAATTTTGGCGATAGTCTTCTCATATGTTTCGTTCAGATTTCACGAATTTGGCGTCTTTGCAATCCTTGCCTCTTTTATCGGCTTAGCAATCCTGATTTACAAACAACGAAGTTCAATTATTACTTTCACAAGAAAAAACCCTAGATTAATTATTTTTCTATTGCTGCCATATCTTATTATGTTAAAACAAAACCCCGGTTTGCTGAATTCTGTCTTCTCGGCAGAAATATTTCATTACACTGTCGTTCAGCTTAAAGATTTTGCCAATCATCCAAGTTGGCGCTGGTGGTTTTTAAATAATTTTACTTGCATTGACGGTGGCATAATTCAGTGGCCTGGCTATACTTTTATACAATATTATTTATACAATGGACTAGGAGTCATATTCTTATTCAGCTTGTTGGTCATTTCCTTGGTGGTATTAGGTCGAGGCAAACGCTTGATAGTAAGGAATATTCTAACCTCGTCGTCATTTCCAATTGTGGTTTTTTTGATTGCCTACTCTATTATTGCAGAATTATTTCCACGGATGGGCCTATTCCTACTACCTAATAGAACTTGGCCGCACATAATACTGGCAATGATATTTCTTTTGCCGATAATGATTATTAACATCGAAAAAAGTCGGAAAACTTTAATAAGCTTTAAAATATTATCAATATTATTCGGATTAGCAATTTTTGCGGGAACTATCGGTTCTATGGTTGGATCAGTCTACATGGGAGGCCAAGTACTCCCTGGCGAAAAAGGAGTAATTAAACAAATTAAATCATTACCAGCAGATAGCATTGTAGTTACAACTCAGGTGAATGAAAACTTAGTTGAAATGTATGGTGGGAAAGTTTACATACCTATTGAAAAAGTTAAATTCAATGATCAATCTAAGTTCCTGGCAGCAACTAATTCAGCAATTGAACAATATCCCCAAAAATATAATGAGAGCTTATTAAATAATTTTGTCGTAAGCGAGTCTTCTTATGTGTCGGTTGCCAAAAACAACAAGCAATCGAACATCCTCAAGGAGAACAAAAGCCATGTGTCGTATCAAGACAAATTACAGCTCATTAAACAATATATACCCAATGAATACACAGATCTAGAGTCTGAAATTAATAAATTTGACAAGATCGCTGAAAAACCAGTTTATTTCGTCTATTCTTTTGCTAAATTCAAGGGGATTCTTGCAAAACGCCAGTGGTGGTATGAGGACAATGACCCGCAAAATTTGGAGCTGTTAAGGAACTATTCCGGTAGCGATGTAATATACCGGGACAAAAACGCTATTTTAATTAAAATCAGATAAAGATAGAAAAATAGCAAGAAGCAACATTATTATTCGGTCTAAAAAGTAGTACTATTTTTTATTTATTCTCTCAAATATCCAATAAGCAAAACTTGTTGGGATCAGTCTTCTTACTATTGATAACAAGAAGAACATGGGAACCAACTCGAGCCAGTAGTGAACATTCTTTGTGTTATTAACCAGAGAGCGCCTCAGTTCCATAGGGCCTACATTCTCAGTTAAACCAAACTCTTGGTTAACAAATTGGCGTTGTTTTTTATTAATTTTTTTAACCGGGCCCGTATTAAACACATCAACCGCTTTCTGGCCAAATATAAAATCGCTAGTTTTAGCTCTTTCCCCAATATTAGGATCCTTGCCACCCTCATTAATAACAACTGGCTCTTCACCGTATAAAAAAAACGGCAAGCCGAGCTCGACGGCATAAAAAGTATAAGTGCCAATTTCATTAGAAGTTGCATATTTGTGATTGGACAATATCCGATAGTATTTTCTAACAAACTCCAAACTTCCTCTTAGCTTTTTACCCGCAGACACTACTTTGAAACCATACTTTTCATATATTTTATCTCTGCCTCTTTTTATATCAGGATAGAGCAAACAAACCGTTACCGGTTGGAATTCTTCTGGTAGCTCCTTCAGTTTCCTGCAGTAGTCATCGATATTGTATCGGCTTTCCAGAAAAATAGTTGAATGACTCGGGAAGGCAATTGTTCCCTTCGCTTGAGAGCTAAGTTCAATTTTTTTCATCTTACGATAAATCACAAATGGTGAACCAATAATTTTAGCGGGAATTTTAGTTGCCCTCTTCCAAGCGGTTTCTCGCCTTTTGCTGTAAACAAGCATGAGTCTTTTCTCCTGAGCAATAGACAAATCGCTGATTAAAGCGTTCGGTAAGGGAGTCCATCCATGTTCCATATGACAAGGCAACGGTAAATACCTAGGAAAATTGATGTACTCCTTCATAATAAGATTGCATCCATATGCTTCTGTATCCAAATAGTTCTCAATTAATTTTTGAAAAGCCATAATACTAATCGATTCTATAATTAAATACTAAATTTGTTAAGAAACCTCTCCTTACTTAGGATTCTGCCATTAGAATGATGAGCATTCCCCTGTTTTGTTGCCACTACAACCCAGCCGACAGGGAGAGAGGCGTTATCGTACGGACCCCTATCGACTAACAGCTTCATAAGCCAGCTAATACCTACAGCCAAAACATATAGAATAGCAACGACAACGAATCTAACTAGAGAGAAAAGCTTGATGATTACATTTTTATCACCCTCAATAATCTGTTTTAGCACTTTGTCATATTTCTGATCAGATTTTAATAAATCAATGTATACAGCCGGTGGAAGCATATTACACACAGCTTCAATACATGAGGACGAGGGGCTAACAACAAAATCTTCAAAACCTGCTTCTTCCAACCACTTTTGTAGCGTGTATTTTGTCGGGCGATTATAGTCATATGGACTCTCGTGTTCATACAAAACAAATGGCACATTGATAAAAAGTCTTCCACCCGGCTTCAGTACTCTATAAGCTTCACTGCAAAATCTATCTGGATATCGAAGATGCTCAATCACCGAAGTTGATAGAACGCCGTCCAGGCAATTATTCTTGAGTGGTATTTTTTTATCAATGGGATTTATTAGATCATACTCAATATTCTGCATTCCCTTAAATTTAATTCCAGCAGCATGTTCTTGAGAAATATATAATGATTTATAAAAAAATGGCTTGTATCGCTGATGACCGGCACCGGCATCTAAAACTACTCCATTTTTACAAAAATCAGCAGCTTGTATTAAAAAATTAAAAATACATTTGGCCTGATATTGACCAGTCCAGCCCCATTTTAAATCTTTCGCAAAGTATTTCTTCAGAGATACTATTTTCTTCTTATCCATCGACTTATTAATTCCTTATTAGCTCACGGCTTAAAGGCGTTCCTCTTTTAATACTTACTCGCGCCTTTTTCCTCATTATCTCTTTTAAATATTTTGGAGGCATACCAAACCCTGGACGTATTGAACGGACATTTTCTTCATTAAATTCTTCTCCGGCTTCAATATCAGCAACAACATATAATGACCGGCAATGCTCCCGGCTTTTCTTTGCTTTGGCGGTTAATTCGTAATTAACCTTACCTAGTGCTTTTTCAACATCACGGATAGCCCGTACCATATCTGCGAACTCTTTGGGCTCTAAAGAAAATGGCGCATCCGGTCCGCCCAGCTTTCGATCAATGATAAAATGTTTTTCTATTATTTTCGCTCCAAGAGCACAAGCTGCGATCGAGACATTAGTGCCTAAAGTATGATCAGACAAACCAGGAACAACATCAAATCTGTTTTTGATGTCTGGAATGGTTTTTAGATTTATTTCGTCATAAGGCGCCGGATAAGCTGAAGTGCATTTCAAAATGGCGATCTGTTCATTGCCGGCCCTTTTGCAAGCAGCAACTGCCTCCTCTATATCTGATCGCTTTGCAACACCAGTGGCAATTATTATTGGCTTGTTCTTGCTAGCCATATATTCTATTAATGGAATATCAGTAATTTCAAATGATGCAACTTTATATGCAGGTACATCCATTTTTTCTAGAAAATCAACTGCCGACTTATCAAATGGTGAAGAAAAACAGATCATACCCATATCTTCTATTATCTTCTTTAGCTTTGGTTGCCATTCCCATGGTGTATAGGCCTCCTGGTAAAGTTTGTGAAGCGTTTTACCGTCCCAGATAGTCCCTTGATTGATTTGGAAAGTATCACCCGTAGAATCAATTGTGATGGTATCCGGAGTATAAGTCTGAAGCTTAATGGCATCAACTCCAGTATCTTTCATCGCTTTAATGCTTTTAACAGCTAAGTTATAGTTCTGATTATGGTTAGCCGACAACTCCGCAATAATAAAAACTGGTTCATCTTCCCCAACAATTTTTTTGCCTATTTTAATTTGTTTCATTATTCTCCAATTTTTTCATTAAATTATCATTAAGAAATTTTAATGATTTAATGGAAATGTCTGCCTCGTGCTTATCCGAAATAACAAGATCTTTGTATTGCCCTGTTAGAACCCTGATAGTTTTAAAACCGTGCGGTTTTATCCCAACAAAATCTTTCGTAGGATTATCTCCAATATAGACAACTTCTCCCGGACTGACTTTTTCCATGCTGGCTATTTTCTGAAAGCAATAAGGCGATGGTTTGGATTTTTCTCGACCGTGACGATAAGTAATAAAAACTTTTTTAACCATTTTTTCTAGATTTAAAGATTTTATTTTATTTGCCTGAACATTTTTATTGCCGTCTGTGACTATGTAAAGTGGGAATTTTTGAAGTCGCTTAAGGCAGTTCTCTGCTTCAGGGTAAAGATGTATCTCCGGCTTATGCGACCTATAAATTGAGAGTGCTTTCTTAACATTTACTCGAGAATACTTCCCAAATTTTTTGAGTGCATCATCAAAAATATGACCCCGACCTTTTTTTAACTCACCCAGCATAAAATTTAAAACTTCTCTCACTGGAATCGATAATTGATCATGCATAAAACAAGCTACGGCCCTAAAACCGCTCTCCACATAAGTCAGCTCATCGTATAAGGTATCATCTAAATCAAAAACTATAATCATATTTCTATTACCATATTTTCAGAATAACGAATCTGTCTAAGCTCTGTTCCTGACCTTTCAAACCTATAATCGCTGATGTCAACGCCTTCCGCCTCCAACATTAACCAATAAAAAGAGTCTAATCCGGCAAAAATAGAAAGTGTTGACGCTCCTCCAAATCTTGTATTACACTCTATAATAAAAATTTTTCCTTCTCCATCAACCAATATCTGCAATAAATTATGGCCATGAAGATTTAGATCCTTGGCCAATTTTTCGCAAACATTTCCAATTTTTTCGTTTTTGATTGTTGTCGTAATTTGCGATTCACCATCAACCACCAAGTTTCTTTCTCTTATGACGGCCCCTTTCATATCACCGGAATCTGAAATATAAAAATCAACACTGTATTCTTTTCCCTTAATAAACGGCTGGAAAATTGGATTCGATAATGTTTTTCCATGTTCAATTGCTTCTTTTTCGTCCACATTAATTGCAATACTCCTTGAACCGGCTCCGAATTGCTCCTTCACCACATACCTTGTAGCATTTATTTTTTCAGGTCTTAAGGATGTCTCGATTGCTGGCAGATTGTGCTTCTTGCACTTTTTATAGAATGCAAGCTTATCGACACAATAGCCAACTGACTCGTAATCGGAAACCATTACTTTTATCTTGTTTTTTTGAAATTTGTGCTTGTTTTCAGACCAAAATTCCAGTTCGCCATCTCTTGAAGGAATGATTAACTTAATCTTATTTTCTTTACAGAATGTTAATATTTCATCAATATGGGAATCATCAGTCTTCGGCATCTTCCAAAAACTATCGACAAAATATTTACCCAAACAGTTAGCATCCATATCTCCACCGAATAATTTTCCTTCATTGCCAATTTTTTTCATGGCAGCCCCAACAGCATTGATCATGCCTATTTTTTTAGCGACACTGGTAATTAAAACATTGAAGTTGCAAACGGATTCGCTGTAGCCAACTTCTTTTTCATATTTTATTATCTTTGGAATTACATCTTCGAGCCGGTTACTAGGAGTCCATCCGGTCAGTTTTTTAAGTAAAGCAGTATCAGCTTGCGAGGCCTCATACAGAATCTTCTGCCCGACCTCTTTATGTTTCATCATTGGAAAATGTTTTTTCAGAATAGAAACAACCTCTTTAATATTCCTAGACTTACCTGTGCCAAGATTCACAACACCGCTATAGTTAGTCTTTGCTAGTCTCAGGAGTCCTTCAGCCACATCGCCAGCGAAAATATAATCAAAAATATTTTCTTTATTGAAAACAGTGAGAGATTCCTTTTTTATCAACGCTCTAACCCATCTGGAAACAATATCTCTGGAGTTTCTTCCGTAACTACGATAAATCCTGGCATTAATAACTTGTAACTCTTTTCCTTTAAACTCTTTAATAAAATTCAACTCAATTTCATGGCTTAATTTAGCACATCCGGTTAAATTACGGGGGTTGATTGGGTCATCTTCTTTAAGAGAGTATGGAGATTGGGCTGGATCTTCAAAATTGTAAAGTCCCTTATTATAAATCAGATAACTTGAAGCAAAAATAACTTTTTTGAGATTATTGCCATCTTTTAGTATCGTCATCAAATGATGGCTTAAATTGACATTATGGCTAAAGTTTTCGTCCCAAAATCCATATGTCTCAGTAGAACGCTCAAAAGTTGCTGCTAAATGGAAAAAAATTTCCGGAGAAAAACCGTCCAGCTCTTGCTTAGTAATATAGTTCAGATCTCCTTGTCGATAAATTATGTCTCTAGGCCAATCCAACGGTCTTGGTTTGAGATCACCCACAAAGATAGTAGCTCCTTCATTGTGGAGCCTTTTAACTAATTCATTACCAATAACACCATTTCCGCCGCTAATAAATACTTTTTTTCCTTTAAAATTCACGATATACCTCGTTCAAATTACTCGTTAATTAACCCATGAATAACGGAGTCTACATATTTTCCGTTAATTAGTGAATGGCCCTTCATTCTACCCTCTCTTACAAATCCAGCTTTTTCCAGTATTGAAATATGAAACGGACGAATGTCATATGTTTCTGTAAACAAACGATGAAACCTCAAATCCTTAAAAGTTACCACCTTAAGTAAATTCAAGAACGCAGAAAAGTCGGAACCGTATATCCTTTCATCATCAATTCTATCAGTCTCAGCAAGAAAAGACACCTCGGCTCTTTTTGATTCCCAGTCAATATTTGTCAACCCCCCATATCCAATACATTTGTCATCTTTAATAAGTGAAAAAAGAATTAACTTCGCATCCGAGTCGTTAAATGACGGCTCAATTACATTTCTGTAATAATTTTCTTGATCAACAATGGTTAACGCTTTCTTCTGGCGCAGAACATCCATTTGTTCATTGCGCCATTTCATAATTAAATGCATGTCTTTTTCCCGAAAAGGAACTATGGCATAGCCGTCAGATTCAATTTTGTTGTTTTTAAGTGCTTTATAATCCATTTTAGGTCAACCTAAAGAAACCGGAGTGACACACTGGTCCTTTTAATATTAATTCTACTTTTCCTTCTTTAATTGCCTTGTCAATGATCGCGTATGACTCATCAACTGCTTTTAAATATTTTTTAATCAGGGTCTCGTTATGAGCAAAAGATGCATAGAACGCTGTGGTAGCAAGAAAACCCCTCTGAAGCATAAGTTTTGTAAATAAAGTCTTAAGTGCTAATGGCTTCTCATAATCAAAATCAAAGTGTCCGATTGGGTAAATTCCAGACAACTTGATTTTTATATTATTTTTCGCAGCCATTTTTGTCCAGCCCTCCTGGACTAACTTCCCCATCTTTTGTAAATGTTTGTGGACTTTGTTTTTCTCATATTTTTCTATCATTGCAAGGGCGGCCACAAAACCTACCCTTTCAGTCCATGCGGTAGAACTAATAAAACTATCTTGCGCTGCAGACATTACTTCTTTCCGACCAATAATAGCAGAGATTGGAAAACCATTGCCTAGCGCTTTAGAAAAGACAGCTATATCGGGCTCAAATTTTAGTTCTTTATGCGCTCCTCCCACAGCGATTCGAAAACCAGAAGAAACTTCATCCGCAATAAGAACAATTTTTTCTTTCTTTGTAATACTTCTGATTTTTTCTATGAAACCATCCTCGGGATAGTAATTGCGTATGGGCTCCAAAACCACAGCCGCTATTTGTCCCCTAAACTTCTTTATTAGTTTTTCAAATTCTTTCAGATTATTATAAGCAAAAGGAAACGCTGTCCCTTTTAATGACCTGGGAACCCCAGATGGACTCAAACCAGGCATCAGGTGACCATCTAAAGCGCTATCGGTCGCCAAATTTGCCGCCAAGTACCAATCGCTCCAACCATGATATCCGCAAAACAAAACTTTTTCTTTACCTGTCTTTGCTCGGGCGATCCTAACCGCAATAGACATCGCCTCGCCACCGGTTCTAGCAAAACGAACCATATCTGACCAAGAATGAAGATGAACTAATTTTTCAGCCAATGCCACCTCTTCATAAGAATTCAATGTGGCCATAGACCCATCATCTATGGCATCCTTCACCCGCTTGTTAATGTCTGGATCGGCATATCCAATAACACATGCACCAATACCCATGTAACTCATATCAATATATTTATTTCCGTCCATATCCCAGATTTCACATCCCTTCGCTTTTTTATAATAGGCAGGCCACAACTCTGGCAAAAACATTTCCGGCCTCTTAGAAAGAAGTTGTGTACCTCCTGGAATAATCTTCTTTGCTTTTATGTATAAATTTTGACCCTTATTCATGTTGTCTCCTTAGCTTATATCTTCCAGCTAGTAAATCCTCTACGCCTTCTCGCTCCAATTCTAAACGCTCTTTATATCCTTCGCTCTGTTCAACTTTATCGATAAGATTTTTGTAGTGAGGACTTATGTTGACCATAATATCCTCGGCTGATACGAATGAAACCTCTGCACCACCTTCCTTAAAGCGTCGAATCGAAGAAACTTCTGCATCATCGCACAGCCCCTCTATACTTTCAAGCTTGTCATACATTACCTTAACCCTTGGAACATGATATCCATTTGTTAGAACGGCGACCTTGCTCCATTCTTTTTCTTCCGCAATTTTTATCATCTGAATCAATTCTGTAAGCGTGCTAGTAGATTCTTCCTCTAACTCAACATTGCCAGAATCAACGCCTCTGTCCTCCAACTCTTGTGCCATAATCTCTGCATCAGTCGGTCTGTCTTCTTGACCCCTGCTAGTAGTCACCATTGTGATTTCAGGAAATGATTTAGAAATTTCAGCTCCGGCGATTACCCGCGCCCTACCACCAGTGATCAACCCTGTAAAATCAGCTCCGCCATAAGAAGGAGACCTGTACCCCCTTTTAGGATGCAATTCAACACCTCCACTCAATACAAATATTGCGTCTGGTACGGCACCGTTCTTGAATTCTTTAGTTAGAATATTTTTGTATAGTTCTTCTTTGGGTAAGGGAGACGGATTCTCGTTCATAAGCTGATTTGATTATTTAATATCGTCAATGGAAATATTTTTATCGTTATTGAGTGATTTTTTTAACCCTTCATTGCGTTCGATATGGTAATTTATTTTAGATAAACCAGGATCCTTAGCGATCAGCTCAAGGACATCTCTCATTCCAAAAAGCTTATTTTTGCCGTAAAGATTCTTATTAATTGCACGAATAAATTCAAGATCTTCTTTATCATCAACCGTCCATCGATGATCCGATAAGTCGACTTTTGACATCACTGCGGCTATGTTAAAAATGGTATCATTCTTCTTAATGTATTGTGTAACATGTTCTCTCTCAGAGGTAAGTATGGCCTTTTTCCATGATTTCTTCAGGGATTCAAAGTTAAAAATTTCTGCATCTTGCCCATCAGGGTAAGTTTCTTTGCCGACAGTATTGCCAGTATAATCAGCCCCCGATTCCAAGTGTTTTTTAATCACTTCATCAATATTTACAGGATCAATAATGGGGCAATCTGCGGTTATTCTTAAGATATTTTCTGCCTCTATTATCTTGGCAACTTGATAAAAACGGTCTAACACATCTTCTTCTGATCCGCAAAATACTCTAACATTTTTATCAGCGCATATTTTTACTATTGGAATATCCGACTTATTTAAAGTGGTGGCCACAACAACATCGTCAACAAGTTTTGCGCCCATAACTCGATCGATTACATGCTCGAGCATAGTTTTATCATCAATTTTCATCAAAACCTTACCCGGTAGTCTTGTTGAGTTTACCCTCGCTTGAATTATTGCCAATACTTTCATGGTTATTTCCAATTAATAGGTAAGATTATATTCTCGTCATCTTCCTTTAGACTATTTATCTGGTCTAAATGTTCTTTTGTTTTTTGCCCGAAAGACAAGTTCTTTAGATTTTCTTCCAGATTTCCTTTATTATCAACGCCCATAACTACATTATCGATGAATTCATTCTGCACTGCAAAGTTTAAACAAAGCGCCGAAATTGGAACTTTTGACTCAGAAGATATCCTTCCCAGTAATTCTAACTTTGATTTTATTTTTAGAAACCTTGTCTCAAGATTGTCCACTGATTTAAAAACCAACCCTTGGAGAAATACTGAACGGACATGTATCTCTACCCCGCGTTTTTTTAACTCCTCAAAATAATTTTCAAATCGTCTGTCAAAAACGCTATATGGTATCTGAATCAAATCAAAAGGAATGTTCTTTTGTAGCAAATATTCTAATTCCTCGGGGAAATATAGGGAAAAGCCAATTTTATCTACCTTATTTTCTGATTTGAGCCCAATAAGTTCTTCCCATGCACTTGGATTTTTTTTATAAGCGCTAAAACTATGAAACATATATCCATACAATTTATCGCAATTGAGATTGCTCAATGACTCATTAAATAATTTTTTTACATCTAGAGCATCCAAATCAGGCAGCTTAGATACGATTCTAAATCTTGTTGTATGGTTTTTTATATATCTTCCAATCACTTCCTCGCTTTGTCCGTAAGCTTGGGCGGTGTCCAAAACATCTATCCCGGATTTAGAAGCTAGATCAAGAATCTTCTCGACTTCTGCTTCCTTAACTTGTCCGGCAGTGTTGTTAACACCATAATCCAAACCAAATTGTACTGTTCCAAGGGCTAGTTTACTCATTAACCACTTCTCTTACTTTGCTAATAACATAATTAACCTCATCGTCGGTCATCTTTGGATAAAGAGGCAAGCTCAAGCACTTTTCATAATACGCCTCCGCTATCGGAAAATCACCTTTTTGGTAGCCATGTTCTTTCTGATAATAAGGTTGCAGGTGAACAGGAATGTAATGAACCTGAGTTCCAATGCCCGCCTTAATCAACTCCTCCATTACTTGCTTCCGTGTCTTGCCGATTTTTTTAAAATCAATTTGCAACACATATAAATGGAACGCAGAATAATTACCTTCTTCTTCAATAGGGATGGTGCAATTATTCAATTCTCCAAAAGCTTCGTTATACTTTGCAATTATTTCCCTTCGGCGGAAGACGAACTTATCAAGCTTATTTAACTGACTAATACCAAGTGCCGCTTGAATATCTGTGATCCGATAATTAAATCCCAATTCCTGCATCTCGTAATACCAAGGACCGGGATTTTGACTCAGCAGACTAGGGTCTTTTGTAATTCCGTGAGACCGAAGCAGTAATAATTTTTGGTATAGCTCATCGTCATTAGTGGTAATTGCCCCGCCTTCACCGGTTGTAATAGTTTTTACTGGATGAAATGAAAAAGTGGTCAAATCAGAATATTTGCAACTGCCAACCTTGCTTCCATCAGAGTACTTCGACCCAATGGCATGAGCTGCGTCCTCAATTACAAAAATTTCCTTCTCTTGCGCCCAAGGATAAATTTTCTGTAAGTCAGCCGGCTGTCCAGCGAAATCAACAGCAACAATTAGTTTTGTATTTTTATTTGCGCACTTTTCGATCTCACCTAGATTAATGTTGTATGTGTCTTCTCTAATATCGGAAAAGACGGGCTTTAAGCCGGCATAAATCATACAATTCGACGAAGCCGCAAATGTGTTGGGGCTCGTAATTCCTTCTTTGCCTTTATCGATATCTAGCGCCAACACTGCCAAGTGGAGAGCGGCAGTCCCATTTGATACAGCCACGCAATATTTAGCCCCAGTATAGTCACAAATTGCCTTCTCGAAATCCTCGATCTTTGGACCTTGCGTTAGGTAATCGCTTTTCAGTGTATCTACTATAGCTTTAATATCTTCATCATCAATCCATTGTTTTCCGTAAGAAATAAAATCTGCCATAAGTAATCCTTCTAATAGACAATATCAATAGTTTTAAGCATCTTTTGGAGAACATCGATTTTATCGAGCCATTTTTCATTGCCGTCTGAAGAATATCTAAAACCTTCTGATACTTTCTTGCCTCCGGTTTTTAAATGTTTTTCAGTATCCCACCAGTCAAAATTAGGATAGATAATATAATGATCGCCATAATCATAAGTAGACATGGAATCTTCAGGCGTAATCATAACCTCGTGCAATTTCTCGCCCTCACGGATTCCGACTTCTTTTAATATTGCTTTGGGAAACATTGCTTTTGCTAAGTCCGTTATTTTGTATGACGGAATCTTAGAAACATAAATCTCGCCACCCTTCGCCTCATTAATTGCTTTAAAGACAAGGTCTACGCCTTGATCAAGCGTGATCCAAAATCGAGTCATTCTCATGTCGGTAATTGGCAGCTCTTTTTCTCCTTGATCTATCAATGTTTTAAAGAAAGGTATTACGGATCCTCGGCTTCCCGAAACATTGCCATATCTTACAACACTAAAAGTTGTGTCTTTCGCACCGACATATGCATTGGCAGAAACAAACAACTTGTCAGAAACAAGTTTGGTTGCGCCATAAAGGTTTATAGGACTAACGGCCTTATCCGTAGAGAGCGCCACTATCTTTTTTACCCCTTTATCAATAGCCGCATTGATAACATTTATTGCGCCGTTGACATTTGTATTTATCGCTTCGATTGGATTATACTCTGCAATTGTTACGTGTTTTAAAGCGGCAGCATGTATGACAACATCAACACCATCAAACGCCCTATAAAGACGGTCCTTATCTCTAACATCACCGATAAAAAATCTTAGTTTGGCTTTATGTTTGGCAAATTGTTTCGCCATCATATATTGCTTGTATTCGTCTCTAGAAAAAATGATTATTTTTTTAGGATTATATTCCTTAAGAATTCTCTCCGTAAACTTTTTTCCAAATGAACCGGTCCCGCCAGTAATTAAGATTGTTTTATTGTTAAGCATTTTTCCTCTTTTTTAAGCGCTACTTCTCATCAAATACTAGCACAGATTAATCTTTCCGACAACCTGACCGCATTAATGCAATCAATCCTCGCTGCATAATGATTATTAAGAATAAGTTGGCCGATAAACCAAATAAAATAAAATTGACTGACAGGATTTTTAATCCTAAAATTGCAAAATAATAACCAACCGTCATGAAATTAATGAGATTGGTTAAATAAAAATATTTCCTGTATTGGCGAATGGGCAAATCTATAAGAATTGTGTTATAAATTGCTGAAAAAAAGTAAAGTGTAGAAATTAATGCAAATAACGCAAGGTGATCAAATCTAAAGGGATAGTTTTTGCCAAAAACTAGAAGGGCCATAAAGATTAAAAGCCCAGCAAGAAGGTAAAATGGGACAAACCCCATAATAACAATGCGATCAATCTTTTTAGTAAAAACTTTGTCATCTGTTTTTGCAGTCGCTGGAAGAAAAACATTAGTAAACAATTGAGAAAGTTGTGTTGCCAAGCCCATTGATGATGCATAATATGCGCTATAAATTCCCAGAGTTTGTATGTCTAGATATTTGGCAATAATAATCCTGTCGGAAGAAAAGAATAATGTAGCCAATAAAGCGCTCATCATGAAAAACCTGCCTTCGGACAGTTGTTTTTTTAAGGTATTGATTGAAAAATTGAAGAAGTATTTTTTCAAGCGGAAAAAGTAAAAAAACGATATACTTATGGCCCCGATTATAAGGACGGCTGTATACCCGGCATAAGTTTTTTGTCTGAGGACCAGAAAAATCAACACAAAAGAAATTATAATAATCAACAATTCAATAACCCTTGCTAGAGTTTGTGTCTTGAACTGTTCCAATCCTCTTATACACACGTCGAATATTGATTTGACTGCAAACGTCACCGTATAAAGCATCAGGATAATTAAAAACCAACTAGATAGTCCTGAAAGTTTCATTATAGTCATTCTAAATAATAATCCGATTATGACAACGACAGAAAAAATTATAAAAATGTAGATTATTGTACTGAAAATCGCTTTTTGTTTTTCAGCCGGGGTATTGGACTTTGCTATGGCCTTTATGGTTGATATATCTAAACCAAAAAAAGATATAATTACAATAAATTGACTAATGATGACAAGCAGGTTATACCTTCCGTATTCAACCGGTCCCATAAATCGACCGGCAAGTGTCATAATAATGACCATTAACCCCATCACCAAAACACCTGAAACAAAAGACCAAGATAGGTTGCCAAGAAATTTTTTCATCTTTAAGCTCATCGGGTATCCGAAGATTTTAAGGTGAATTTTCTCTATTAATTCAATAATTTTATTTCTTAACTTCACTTTCATAGTTATCAATATAACAGCTCAAATTGAAATGATAAAGTTTTAATGATATGCTGAGAGCAAATTCAGCGTTAGCTAACCTTAGGAGTTTTATGAAAGGCATAATTTTAGCAGGTGGCAGTGGCACAAGGCTTTATCCAATGACGATGGCTATGAGTAAGCAGCTTTTGCCTGTTTACGACAAACCAATGGTCTACTATCCGCTCTCTATTCTAATGCTGGCTGGCATTAAAGAGGTTCTTATAATCTCAACCCCGCAAGATCTTCCGAACTACAAAAAACTTCTGGGCGATGGATCTAATTATGGTATCAGGCTCTCTTATGCCGAGCAGCCTTCTCCAGATGGCTTGGCTCAGGCATTTTTAATAGGTGAAGAATTCATTGGAGGCGATGATGTTGCTCTTATCTTGGGCGATAACATTCTCTATGGAAGCGGATTAACCGGTCTGTTAAAAGAAGCAGTGAACAATAAAGACCGGGCTACAATCTTTGGTTATTACGTAAATGATCCGGAAAGATTTGGGATCGTAGAGTTTGATGACTCGGGAAAAGTCCTCTCTGTTGAGGAAAAACCGGCCAATCCAAAATCAAATTACTGCATCATCGGCCTTTATTTTTACGACAATAGGGTTGTTGAGTTGGCGAAGAAAGTGAAACCAAGCAACAGAGGTGAGCTTGAGATTACAACTTTAAATCAACTTTATCTCGATGAAGGCAAGCTTGATGTTAAATTACTCGGAAGAGGTTTCGCCTGGCTCGATACCGGAACAGTAGATTCTTTAGCGCAAGCCAATGACTTTATCCGTATTGTCGAAGAAAGACAAAATGTGAAAGTAGCAGCATTGGAAGAAATTTCCTATAGAAACGGCTGGATTTCAAAAAGCGAACTGCTTTCTGCAGCTGAAAGATATGGCAAATCCGAATATGGAAAGTACTTGAAAGAAATAGCTGACGGAGCTAGAAAATGACAAGGTAGGGCTTAGGGCTCAGGGCTTAGGGCTCAGGGAAACCAAGACCTGTGAACTAGAATCTAATATAAAAACGGAGTTTTTATGATCGAAGGTGTAAAAATTAAAGAATTAAAAGTCTGGAACGATAATCCTGATTTAGAACAGAAGGATGTAAAGCCGGGTGTTTTTATGGAAGTGCTACGTCAAAGCGAAGGGCTTCTTGAGAACTTTGCCCAAACCAATTTTTCAATCGCTTACAAGGGAACAATAAAAGCATTTCACTGGCATAAACATCAGGACGATCTTTGGTTTATTGCCTCAGGCAAAGCTGCCATTGTGCTCTATGACCAGAGAAAAGATTCCTCGACTTTTGGGGAGACACAGGTTATTGAAGCGGGAACAGAGGATTATAAATTGGTCACAATTCCGGCCGGCGTCGTTCATGGTTACAAAGTTTTGTCGGATGAGCCGTGCCTTCTTTTTTACCATGTTACAAAAGAATATGACGCAAACTCCCCAGACGAAGAGCGGATCGATCCTTTTGATAAAAATATCAACTTTCAGTGGGATAGCTTATAGTTTCAGGACTTAGGGATTAGGTATTAGGGCTCACGGCTCAGGAAGAGCCTATGATAAATAATGGGGAAAGCATGCCAGAAAATCAGAACTTCGAAAACCTTGATACTTGGAAGAAAGGAATGGAACTGTGTTTATTCTGTTATGAACTTACAAAAAAATTCCCTAAAGAAGAAAAATATGGCCTTACAAACCAAGTCCAGAGAGCATCGGCTTCTGCTCCGTCAAACATTGCAGAAGGATACTCGAGAAGAACTTTTAATGACTTGAGACACTTTTTTAACATTGCCATTGGTTCTATTTACGAGGCAATGACACAGATTATGATTGCTTATAAATTGGGATATATTACGTTAGACGAGAAGGATAAATTTTTTTCACTTGCAGAGCAAACGATTAAACTGTCGAATGGATTTATTAAGTATAAAAAAGATAATATAAAAGAGGACTCAGGCCTTAGGGCTTAGGACTCAGGAGAAACCATTATGAATATTACAAACAATCTAAAACCTAAATCCCAAGATCCAAGTCCTAACCAAAATTCTAAAAGAATTTTGGTTACCGGTGGGGCCGGTTTTATCGGCTCAAATTTTATTCTTCACATGATGAAGAAATATCCGGATTATGAAATAGTCAATTTGGATAACCTTACATACGCCGGCAATCTTGAAAATCTAAAGTCAGTTGAAAATAATCCAAAGTATAAATTCATCCACGGCGACATCTGCGATAGAGTTTCGGTAGAAAAGGCAATGGACGGATGCGATATGGTCGCTCACTTTGCTGCCGAATCACATGTCGATCGATCGATCACCGGGCCAGCAATTTTTGTCGAGACAAATGTAATAGGGACACAAGTTTTGCTGGATGTTGCCAAGGAGAAGGGTGTTAAGCGTTTCCACCATGTATCGACGGACGAGGTATTTGGAGCGCTTCCTCTTGATAATCCTGAAGTAAAGTTCGACGAAAATACACCATACAATCCGCATTCCCCTTACTCCGCCGCCAAAGCCGGCTCCGATCACATAGTAAGAGCCTATTTTGATACTTATGGGCTGCCAGTAACAATCTCAAACTGCACAAATAACTACGGTCCGTATCATTTTCCGGAAAAAGTCATCCCTCTCTTCATTACCAACGCTGAGCAGGATAAGCCTCTCCCAATTTACGGAGCCGGCAAAGCAGTTAGAGATTATCTTTATGTTACAGATCATTGTGAAGCGATTGACTTGATTCTGCATAAGGGCAAGATCGGCGAAACATACTGTGTCGGCGGTGATTCCGAGAAGAACGGCATAGAAGTTGCCGATACAATACTAAAACTCTTGGGCAAACCTGAATCATTAAAAACATATGTCGAAGACCGTAAAGGGCACGATATGCGCTACGCAATGGACCACAGTAAAATTACAAATGAACTCGGATGGAAGCCATCTGTAACTTTTGACGAGGGCATACAAAAAACTATTGATTGGTATAAGGAAAACGAAGGCTGGTGGAAACGAATTGTCTCGGGTGAATACCTGGACATTCAACGCAAAGCGTTGAATGGTTAGCAGTTAGCAGCATGCAGTTAGCAGAAGATTAATGAAAAATTTTATGATAAAACAGCAAACCGCAAACAGCCGACAGCGATCTATTTTACTTGGACTCACAACAACTCCAGGATCCGATTGGAGAGAAAAAATTAAAGAGATTGATCAATTTGGCATAACCGAAATTGCCTTTTTCCCGACCTATCTTGGTCCAGAACAACGAGAAGAACTTTATGGTCTTTTAGAAAAATCCGGATTGAAAAAGATTATTTTCGTGCATTTAAGACCGGATTTTTCCATATCTGAACTTGAATACTTGACTGAAAAATATGGTGTGGAATTTTTCAATATTCATCCGGATGATCCGGGAATAAAATTTCTCAAATCAGCTCCGCAATTTGCCTCCAGAATTTTTATTGAAAACCTTAGAGATAACATTGATGATGTAGAAAAAAATGTTGGCGATTGCGGCGGACTTTGTATAGACTTTGCTCATTGGCATGCTGCCAAGATCGATAAAAGAAAAAGCTACAAAAAATTTGAAAATGTTGTCAAAAATAATAAAATTGGTTTTTGTCATCTGTCCGCAATTCTTGATAAACCGGAAATTTTTTCTTGGGCAATAGAGGAGGGCCCTTGTCTCGACTATCACACTTTGCGAACTTTGAGTAATATGGACTACCTTAAAAGCTTTCTTCCCTATTTACCTGATATTTTGGGCTTGGAACTGGAAAATTCTTTTGAAGAGCAGTTGGAAATCAAGGCTTATGTGGAGAAGATCATCAATGAAAAATAAAATTTTAGTTACCGGCGCCAAAGGACAACTTGGTAAAAAAATAGTCGAAATTCTAGGTAGTGAGTATGACTTAGTTCTGACCGATGCCGACGATATGGACATTACAATTAAAGATAAGGTTTTTGAGGTTGTTGGCAAAGAAAAACCGGATTATATTATTCACGGCGCGGCTTACACCAGAGTGGATGATGCCGAAGATAAGATTGATCTCTGCCGAAAGATAAATGCAGAGGGATCGAAGAATGTAGCAATGGCTGCAAAAGAAAATAATACGACATTGTTGTATATTTCAACTGATTTTGTGTTTGACGGAAGTAAAAACACTCCATTTTCAGAAGAAGATGCGACAAACCCTGAGTCCGTTTACGCTAAAACAAAGCTAGAAGGTGAAGATTTTGTGCGAGAAATTTGTGCCAAATATTACATCTTTCGAACTTCATGGCTCTTCGGCGAACTCCCAGAAGGCCACCCTGGTACCAATTTTGTTGAGGCAATGCTTAAGCTCGCCAAAGAACGAGATTCCCTAAATGTTGTTAGCGACCAGATTGGTTCTCCCACATACACGAAAGATCTTGTCGAGGTTATCGCCAAGATTGTCAGCAGTCAGCAGTCAGCAGTCAGCAGTAGCAGTAGCAGCAACGGCAAACCGCAAACCGCAAACCGCAAACCGGTGCCCTACGGCATCTATCATGTTTCAGGAATAGGAGAAGCTTCTTGGTATGATTTTGCCAAAGAAATATTTGAGCAAACCAATACAAAAATTGACCTAAAGCCAATCACTTCGAAAGAATATCCTCAAAAAGCGAAACGACCTTCTTACTCATACATGGATAAATCTAAAATTGAAAAAGCACTCGGAACTAAAATCCGCCCATGGCAAGAGATGCTGTCCGACTATTTAAGTCGGCGAGTAGAAAGTCAAAAGTAAAAAGGTTATAAAGATTTCTTCTACCTTTTCACTTTATGAACTTTAGAAACTTTTAACTTTTCTTATAGGTCCAAAGCTTGTTGGCAAAAAAGTTCCATAATGTTGCAGCGCCTGAAGCAGCTATCAATGAAATTAATTGCGATTGATCAAGATTGAACCGAGAATACTTAAATGAAAAGTAATTTACTCCCCAGCCGATTAAACTGACGATAAAGAATTTCAAGAATACGCCAGTGCCCTTCTCAAAAATTTGCTTCTTGGTTCCTACCACATCTTTGAACTCTTTTCTAAATGTCCAAACGGTATTCCATATGAACGAGTTCAATACTGCAACGACAAAAGCTATTGCTTTAGCAGTTGGCTCTCCTTCTTTTTCAGTAAAAAGATATGCGGTGAGCAGAAAGAAAACCACCCAATCAACTGCAGTATTGGCTACTCCGACTATTCCGAACTTTATAAACTGAATCAAACCTTCCCCTTTTTTCATAGTATATTCCTCAGTTACTAGTTGCTAGTTTCGAGTTACAAGAATATTGTAACACTTGTTTGCAGTAAAATAAATCAGATGTTAAAATTGTTTTAGAGGGGGAGATTAAAAATGGCACAGGGATATCGAGATTTGATAGTATGGCAAAAATCTATGGATTTTGCTGTTTGCATCTACGGAATTATAAAAGAATTCCCAAAATTCGAACTATTTGGTCTTGTTTCTCAGATTACCCGAGCTGCCATCTCTGTTCCGGCAAATATTGCTGAGGGATGTTCGAGAAAATCATATAAAGAAAAAGTGCAATTTCTTCACATTGCCTTTGGCTCACTATCAGAAGTTGAAACTTATGTTGAGTTAGCATTAAGGCTGGACTATATCTCCAAGGAAAAATATGCGGAACTAACTGATAAAAAAGAAGAGGTCAGAAAAATGCTGTATTCATTGATTATTAAATTTAAGAATAGTTAAAACTTGTTACTCGTAACTCGTTACTTGTAACTGAATTTGGAGGCAAAATGTTAGAAGTTAAAATTGAAAAGATTCTCCCGGTAACTGAGGCTCGCGACTCATTCAATAAATTAATTGATGAAGTCGAGGACACGGATGAGCTCTATGTTCTCACAAAAAATGGAAAACCGGCAGCGGTGATTGTTGGCGTTCATCACTTAGAAAAGTTAAACGGCACGAGCGAGGCGGAGCTGATGAAAAAGGCAGACCAAGCTGAAGGAACAGGAGGCGGCGCAGGTACTACCGGCAATGATTCTTCAGCTACGAGCACCGATGACACAGCCACCGTCGCAACTAATACCAGCACCGCTGATGACTCCACTGCGCCAACAGAAACTTTTAGTCAATCCGGGTCAGTAGCGGCTACCATAACGGCTCCTGCCGAAGAGACAAATTCTGAAATGCCAGTCATGCCAGCCACGGAAGAAGATGTTCCCGCTCCCGTCACGCAAGCCACAGAACAAGTTTCAAGCGTCACATCTTCCCCTCTTGGAAATCCGGCGCCGGCCATGCCAACAACGGAATCACCTACACCTGTCGAGAATACAGGAACGAATGATGATCCGCTTGATTTTCTAAACGATGATGACACAAGCTTGGGCACACCTGCAGAAGAACCTGCAGTAGGTGCAGCGCCAGTAGAGCCAGCGCAGCCGGCAGCACCAACAATGACTCCGCCCGCTACACCGATGGGTGATCCACTAAATCCAACTCCAGCGACCAACAGCCCCGCAATGGGTCCAGCTCCTATGCCAAATACTCCCGCAGGAACCCCACCACAAACTCCTACTGCAACCCAGTTTTAAGCTGGTAAGCAGTAAAAATTAAGCCGATAGGTAATATAAAAATCCTCGATGCACTCGGGGATTTTTTTATAGTGTATTTATTCTTAAATGGAACTTGCTTTTCTGGATATTTTGATATGCCTAAGCACATAGAGAACGATGCAGACAATCACCAAAACCAAAATTGCCATGTCAAAGCTATGAAGTTTCTCACGAATAGCTTCCCAATTTGCACCCATTTTTACTCCAAGCCAACCAAAGAGGAATGTCCAGGGAAGAGCACCAAGTGTCGTATAAATTGAAAATCTTTTCAAGTCCATTTTGGCAATACCGGCAGGAAAGGAAATGTAGGTCCTAACAACTGGCAAAAGACGGCCAAAGAAAACCGTCCAGTCACCGTAATTTTTGAACCATCTGTCGGCTAAATCAAGATCATGTTTTGAAATTAAAATGTATTTTCCATATTTTTCAATGAGCGGGCGTCCGCCTCTATACGCGATCCAATAGGCCAAGAGGGATCCAACTAGGTTTCCCAGCGTTCCGGCAACGGTTATTGCCCACAAAGTCATTTTTCCATCAGCAACCAAGAAGCCAGAGAAAGGCATAATAACTTCCGACGGCATCGGAATTCCACACGATTCCACCAGCATCAATAAAAAAATCCCCGGATAACCAAGAATACCTATCACATGAACGACAAACTCTGCTAACACATTTATAAGATCTGTAATCATAATTCTCCAGGTGTAAGTGAATAAGTTGTAAGTACTCAGTAGTTATTTTATATGAAATCTCTTAATAAAAAAAGTCCGACGCATGTGCTTTCGTGCTTTAGTACTAGTGGCTATTTGATAGCTTTAAATGTTCTTCTCGGCAAGTTTGTCGAGGTCGACTTTTTTTGAGTTCTTTTTCAGCCACTTAATAAATTTGTCTTTGCTCATTTTGTGCGTGGCAACATCTAGAGCGATTTCTAAAACTTTACCTTTTTTAACATTGAGCATATAACCATTTAGAAGTAAAAAAGTAATGGTTGAGGCCATGCCGCAACGCTTGTTTCCGTCTCGGAGAGGGTGACCAGTAATAATCATGTAACCGAGATTTCCCGCTTTCTCAAAAACACTTCTATAATATTTCCATTGTGGAGCGTCTACGGCAAACAAAAGCCGGTTTTTGTCATGATATTCGAGCGCTTTGGGTAAACAGTATCCTTCGCGATCAAATAAATTTCCAGCCAGCTCCCAGCATATCGTTTCGACATGCTCAAGTTTTAGGTAGACCAAGCGTTTTTTCCCCGCCATATCGAACCTAGTGTTTGCTTAATTCTTTAAAATCCCACTCGTATTTATCAATAACGACATCTGTTGCCTTCTTTACATCCTTTTCATCTGCATAAAAAACTTCCGCCTCTTTGTTGAGGTCGTGATACAGATACAAGATAAAGTTTTTGATAAAATTCCAGATCTTTTTCATAGCAAAATTATACCATTAAAAAGAGTTTCCTTCAATGTTAGAATTACTTAGGCCAATTTGAGATCATTATGGAGTCAGATAGCTTTGGATAGATATTTTTCAATTCCTGCCAAACGGCTTCGGTTACGAATGGAACAAACGGATGGAGCAGGATAAGCGATTCTGATAATATTTTGATCAATATCTTTTTAGTGTTATCGGAAACCAGAATCATATTTGTTGTTTTAGTAAAATCAGTCTGAACTTTAACATGAAAATTGATATCTTCATTATCTGCATATCTTCCATCTACGATCTGATGTTTGCTAGCTTCGATGTAGATATCACAGAATTCATGCCAGAAGTATTCATAAATTTCTTCGCCTGCATGGGAAAACTTGAACTCGTTTAGTTTTTTTGTGACGGATTTGATGACTTCTGAATGTTTTTTAAGTATTTCTTTGTCAGCGGAAGTTAAAATCTTCTCATCGATATTTAAGTCTTCGATTTTCGCTGTGCCGATCTCTCCGGTCTGAATATCACCTTCTGAAACTCTCAGCATCACAAAGCGGGAAGCGTTCCAAATTTTGTTCGAGAAATTTCGGTAACCTTTAATTTTACTCTCACCTACAGCCATATCCTGACCGGGAGTGCCACCAACGACCAAAGCCATACGAAGAGCGTCTGTTCCGTATTTAGGAATCAACTCGAGTGGATCAAGAGCGTTTCCGAGTGATTTGCTCATCTTTCGGTTTTGCTCATCTCGAACCAGACCATGCAAATAAACAGTCTCAAAAGGAATTTTACCAGTCAACTCAATTCCCATCATAATCATGCGATTAACCCAAAACGGCAGAATGTCATGAGCCGTCTCCATAACACTAGTTGGATAAAAATATTTAAAATCTGCAGTTTCTTCTGGCCAGCCAAGCGTTGAGAATGGCCAAAGTGCGGAAGAAAACCAAGTATCTAAAACATCTTCGTCCTGCTTCCATCCCTCTCCCTTAGGAACCTCCGTACCGACATAAATATCCATGTATCTGTCAGGATGTTTTTTATCAATGTAATTTTCTATTTCCCGCGAATACTCGGCTGTGTCTTGATAGATATACTTATCCATTAATTCTGAATCTTCGCTGTTCTTTTTGGATTTTGTTTTGTACCAAACCGGTATTTGGTGTCCCCACCAAAGCTGGCGGGAAATGCACCAATCGGGAGTATTTTTCATCCAGTGATAATAAAGTTTTTCAAAACGCTTCGGTATGATCTCGATTTTTCCTGACTCGACCGCCTCTATTGCCTTTTCTGCCAACGGCCTCATTTTTACAAACCACTGAAGCGACGGCTGTGGTTCAATAGCGGTCTTGCATCGATAACAAATACTTAGATTGTTCGTGTAATTTTCTTCCTTCTCAAGAAGATTATTTTCCTTTAAATACTCGACTAATTTTAGAGCCGCCTCTTTTGCTTTCATCCCTTTGTAGTGTTCACCCGCATCCTCTGTCATACGGCCATATTCATCTATAACCTGAATAATAGGAAGGCCATTTACTTCTGCCATTTTCCAGTCAATGCTTGAATGGGCTGGCGTCACGCCAACAGCACCAGTTCCAAATTTCGGATCAATCGCTCTGTCAGAAAAAACTTTGATTTTTCTTTTGGCACCATCAAGATCAATTTCAAAAGTTTGGCCGATATATTTTTTGTATCTCTTGTCAGCAGGATTTACTGCAACTCCTGTGTCGCCGAGTTTAGTTTCGGGACGAGTTGTTGCAATAGTGATTGGAAAATTTTTATCATATTTAAAATAATACAGTTTGGCGTTTCGCTCTTCGTGTTCAACTTCATCATCTGCAATGGCGGTATGGCAACTTGGACACCAGTTTACAATATAATTGCCTCGATAGATGAGGCCTTTTTTATAAAGCTGAACAAATGCTTCTTTGACCGCTTTATTTAAACCTTCATCAAGAGTAAACCGCTCTCTGGACCAATCGCACGAAGCACCCATTTTGCGGGTTTGTTTTAGGATGATTCCACCAAACTCTTCCTTCCATTGCCAAACTTTCTCCACAAATTTTTCTCGTCCAAGTTCGTTTTTATTTATTCCCTGTTTTTTTAAAGCTTTATCAACCACGGTTTGGGTGGCAATTCCGGCATGATCCATCCCTGGCAGCCAGAGCGTAGGCTCGCCAAGTAGCCGATGGTAACGAGTCATAATATCTTCAAGCGTTAACACCAGCGAGTGTCCGATATGAAGCTTACCTGTAACATTCGGCGGCGGCATCATTATTGTGAATGGTTTTTTGCCTTCTTTGATTTCTCCGCGAAAATAGCCGGACTTTTCCCAGTTCTCGTAAATATTCTCTTCAAATTTTTGCGGTTGATACGCTTTTTCAATAATTTGCTTCATAATTCTCTTTTAAACCCTGAGCTTGTCGAAGGGCTCGTAGGCCTTTGGAATTGATTTCATTACATTTAAAATATCACAAGGCAGCGTTAACTTCTAGAACCGATCTCCAAATTCGAATCAACGCTCAACTTCTCCCAAGTTGAAACATCACCTTTTTGAAGGTGATAGAATGCGGCGATTCCGATCATTGCAGCGTTATCTCCACATAATTCAATCAGCGGAATTAATAATTGGGGTCTGTTCCCCGCTTTATACTTTATACTTGATACTTTATACTGGAGCACCTCTCTTAAATGCCTGTTTGCTGCAACACCGCCAGCCAAAACCAATGTTTTTGGCTTATATTTCTCAACTGCCCTCATTGCTTTTGTGGTTAGAACATCTACAGAGGCATCTTCAAATGCAGCGCAGATTTCCTCCTTATCCTTCTCCGTCAACTCTCGTTCTTTCTTTATATTTAACACATGCTGAAGTACCGCAGTCTTTAATCCTGAAAAAGAAAAATTAAATGTGCCGTCATTCATAATTGGTCTTGGAAAGACCAATTTTCCATTTTCCATTTCACATTTTTCATTTATTTGGTCATTTTTTAATTTATTATTTTGAATTGATTTTAAATTAGAAATTTTAAATTTTAAATTGTTTCGATAATCGCTTGCGAGTTTAGAAACTGCCGGTCCGCCAGGGTAGCCCAAGTCCAAAAGCTTAGCAACTTTATCAAACGCCTCACCTGCCGCATCGTCTTTTGTCTCACCTATTGTTTCGTATTCAATATGATCTTTTAATAAAGTGAGCGAAGAGTGACCGCCCGAAACAGTCAGAGTTAAGACAGGAAATTCAAATTTGTTCTCAGAAACTGCTAAAGGAGAGTAAATGTGGCCCTCAATATGATTAACTGCAATTACCGGCTTATCAAGGGCATATGCCATCGTCTTGGCAGCATTAAAACCAACCAAAAGAGACCCGATCAAGCCAGGACCAGCAGTAACAGCGATGTGTGTGATCTCATTCTGAAGCACTTTTATCGCTTCAGAATATTGACCATTTTTCATTTCACATTTTTCATTAATTTGCTCATTTTGTAATTTGCCATTTGGGATTTGATTAGAAATTAGAAATTTGGAATTAGAAATTTTCTGCGACGCGGAAATTAGCGCCTCAGACATCACTGGAACAATGCTCTCCATATGCGCTCTACTTGCGACTTCCGGTACAACACCGCCGGTTTTAGCGTGAAGATCGGCCTGAGAGCTAATTACACTCGACAAAACGACCGGATTGCCGGCTTTATCTCCGATGACTGCTGCCGCAGTTTCATCGCAAGAACTCTCGATCGCAAGAATTTTTATGTTTTTTTCTCTCATAATTCGGTTTGAGCAGCCGTCTCACTTGCCCCGACGAAGCTTTAGCGAAGTGGGGTCACAGCTAGATTCAATTGCTAGAATTTTAATATCTTTATTCATAGATTATGAGTGAACGCCAGCGGTAAAGCTACTGACGTTCGACAATGCCGATCCTGAAATGATCGACAGCAGGATTCCGAGATCAGGTGGAAGGATTGTGCTCCTTAGGAGGGGTCAAGTCACCAATGACAACTCCCGCGAAAAGGGCGATGCAGTAGAGCCAAGGATGAGCCGACTGGGCGATAATCATCGATGCCAATATCAATGTTGCGGCAATATGCACCACCCAGAACAGTACCAGTCCTGTCTTTGAGAAAGATGCTCTCATTAGTTTCCATGCTTGAGATACGATAAACAAACCGAGAATAACCCATGCTATAGCGAAAAGGTATTCCATCTGTTCTCCTTCTCCACCGATCTGTGCAAACTATACCATTTACGCTCAATTTATTCAACAAAAGCAGGTAAATATTTACCTGCTTAAATATCTTCTCAATTAATTTTGACCTAAGCGCTGCGGTAATCTGCAAGCGCTCGGTTCTTTGCCGACCCATTTGCTATTATGACATACGCTGATTCTTCCGCCGTTCAGCCGCCATCCTCGTCAATCTGACAGCCGAAGCGAAGATGAGACCGTGAGGAAGAAGAAAGAAGCTGAGATGCACATTGTATGAGTGCATGTTCGATCTGGCGTAAGTGGCGCCTAAAACGGTAACGGAAAGCACCACCACCATGTAAAATGCGAGGCACTTCCACGCATAATTGGTATAGCCAGGGGTGTCTTTGCCCTTCCAGAGTGCCCTGTTTAGCACATAAGAATCTCCGAACTTATAGCCCATGAAAACAGCCCATACGAACGAAGGAACCATCAGGAGCGCCCACCAGCCAGGGGCCACCAGACCAAGGAAAGCCAGAACATACGGTATCAGCCAGACTTTAACCGTCCATTTCCACTCATCCAATAGATCCCAGATGACATCTCTGCACCAGTAATAGACAATGCCCAGTACGGCAAATCGGGTTACAACTTTCACTCTGCTCATAGCAACCTCCGTGTCGGCTGGAGTTACTATACCATTTACGCTCGATTTTTTCAATCTCTACCTAACTACTCAACTAACTGACTATCTGACTATTTTCCCCTCGACTTACTAGGGTAAATTTGCTAATCTTAAATTGATTAGGGGATATTTTATGAATTTGTCTATTTTCCAAACTCCCGAGTGGGAGAAGTTCAAACTAGAGACCGGATACCAGAAAAGCCACCGGATTGGCGACATTTTAGTGTTGCAAAGAGAGCTTCCCTTCGGCCGATCGATGTTATATTCTCCGCTTGTAAGCCAAGCGCAGCTTGACAGTATACAGAATATAGATAACAGCATAAAGAAAGATTTCCTTGCAGAGATCAATAAAATTGCACGGGAGAATAAGGCCGTATTCTATCGATTTGAGCTTAATGTTCCAGAAAATATCAACTATCAACTATCAACTATCAACTGGACTAAGTCCTTTGAAGAAATGCAGCCCGAGAACAATTGGGTGGTAGATATCTCAAAAAGTGAAGAAGATATTTTAGCTGGCATGAAGCAAAAAGGCCGGTATAATATTAAATTGGCACAAAAGAATAATATTGAAATCACTTCTTCCGAGAGTGCAGGCAAAGAGCTGGACATATTTTATGATCTTTATTCAAAAACCGGTAAGCGAAAGAGTGTTACCTTTAGAGGCAAGGCATATTTTGAGAAACTGCTTGATATTTTAGGTAAAATTGGCTATGCTCGAGTGTACGCTGCAACAGGAAAAGTTGAGGGTAAAATTATTCCACTTGCCGCTGCCGTTATCATCTTTTACAAGAATGAAGCCCTTTACCTCTACGGCGGATCAAGCGACGAATACAAAAACTTGATGGCTCCCTACCTTCTCCACTGGCAAATCATGCAGGAGGCAAAAGAAAAGGGGATGAAAAAATACAATTTCTTAGGAATCGCAAAAACCGACGATCCAAAGCACCCTTGGGCCGGCATTACTAGGTTTAAAAAGCAGTTCGGCGGAGAGCAAGAGGACATTATGGGCAGTTACGATCTGGTGATCAAACCGTTCGAATACCAACTATTTAAAACCGCAGAAAAGATCAGAAGAAAATGAGCATATTAACCAAATTTCTATCGCAAAATACTAAAAACAAGCTCCATAAATTGGAAGCCCAGGTTGCTTGTGTTAAATATGGTCATCCGGCCGAACGAATTAAAGTGATCGGCGTAACCGGCACCAAAGGCAAAACCTCGGTCTGCAATATGATCGCCTCCATACTTGACGCCGCCGGCATTAAAAATGCCATGGAAACTACTATAAATACCAAGATCGGCGATAAAATCACTCCTCATACAACAAAGGCGAGATGGGTTACCACTCCCCCTTCTTCAGTGACACAAAAGTTCCTGCGCGACGCCGTCGACCAGAAATGTGAATACGCCATTTTGGAAACCACTTCTCATGCTATCGACCAGAACAGAATCTACGGAATCAAATATGATGTCTTGGCATATACCAACCTATCGCACGAACACCTTGAATATCACAAGACAAAGGAAAACTATTTGAATGCTAAACTCAAGCTATTTAAGGACAATCCTGAAGCAAAGTTTGTGGTCAACATGGACGATACAAACGGAGAGAAATTCTACTCATTTCCAGCCAAAGATAAATTTACTTACTCAATTAAGAAATTTGTCGAGCATGGTGCAGTGGCTAGAAAAATTCTGCCAAGCTCAAATAGCGTTACCTTTACCGCCGCTTATGACAACGGCCAACAAACAGTACACCTAAATTTGCCGGGAATATTTAATGTCCAAAATGCATTGGCTGCTTTCTGTGTCGGCTTAGCATTAAATATTAATCCAGAAAAAATTAAAGCAGGACTTGAAAATGTTAAATTGATCTCCGGACGGATGGAAACGATCAAGGTTTCAAAGGATCAGGATTTTACTGTAATTGTTGACTATGCGCACAACGCCGACTCGCTCAAAAATGTATATGAAACAGTGCGGGACGGAATGAAAAATTCAGGCGGACGAATGATCGCCGTGCTTGGTGCAACCGGCAGAAGAGATAAGACCAAGCGTCCAATCATGGGGGCGCTGGCTGGACGATATGCCGACTTGGTTATTTTTACAGACGAGGATCCGTATGACGAAGATCCAAATCAAATTATTGAAGAAATTGCTGAGGGCATACATAAAGGAGCGAAAAAGAAACACCAGTGGCACCTGCATAGAAACTACTGGAAAGTTTTGGACAGATCGCAAGCAATCGCCAAAGCAATTAGAGAAGCACAGAAGAATGATGTGGTAATTATCACAGGCAAGGGAGCCGAGGAAGTTATGGCGGTCGGACTTCAAAAATTTATCCCTTTTTCTGATCGAAAAGTTTCTTTAAATGAGCTAAAGAAGAGATTTCCAGAGGAATAGGTTCTATATATTAGAGCACAGCTTTTTTGCTTTAGGTATTGACAAGTTGTGTTCTTTTTGTTATAATGACTTAATCGCAAAAATGCGAGAAAAGATCATTATGGCTAAAACACAAACATCAAAAACAAATATTGAGAATGGAGTAAACCGGATTGAACAGATTAAATCCGCTATTTCTTCTTTTAAGCCACAGACCTGCAAAGCAGAGGTTTATGATACTTGGGACAACCTTTTCGAACACGAGGAATAAACAAGGTAGCAAGTATTAGGTATTAGGTAGTATGCATTATACAAAGGAACAGGCACGGACTCAAAAGACGCCTGATGCATGATACTTGATACATGATACAGAGAAAGAACAAGAATTACTCTTCTTGTTCTTTTTTAAAGCCCTTGCCATGAAATTTTTTGTGTATCTCCCTTAAATGTTGGTCCGTAACATGAGTGTAAACTTGAGTTGTGGTAATTGAGGAATGCCCAAGTAAGGACTGGACGCTTCTTACATCCGCTCCGCCGATCAAAAGATCGGTAGCAAAAGAGTGTCTTAAGGTATGGGGGGAAACTTTTTTAGCTAATCCTGCTTTTGCTGAATATTTTTTAACAATCCGCTCAATTGATCTGACCGTGAGCCGCGTCCCCTTGTTCGATAAAAACACTGGTTCTTTTTTTTGTGTCATATTGCCGTCATTTGTTCTAATATAGCCACGGTTCTTAATATATTGATCGACAGAATTGATTGCGCTTTCAGACAAGAAAACGACTCGAAGTTTCTTGCCTTTTCCCATAACCGCTATCTCTCCGCGCTCAAAATTAAGATCATCAATGCTGAGAGCGGCTAGCTCAGAAACCCGCATGCCGGTAGAAAACAATATTTCCAATATCGCCTTATCGCGGAGCCCAGCTAAAGTGTCATCATCGGGTGCATCTAAAACCGATTTCATCTCCTCTGATTCTAAAAAAGTGATCTCTCTGTCGCCCGTTTTAGCTATGGAAACTTTCTCCGGCGAAAGCGAAGTAATGCCTCGAAAAGCCAGATAGCGAAGAAAAGCTCTCAACGCTAAAATGTGATAATTTTGAGTTGATTTTTTCAGTTCTATGCCGTTTTTTGTTAAGCGGTTAATGTAAAGGCGGTACTGACGAACCGCTTCCTGGTCTATTGAGTCGGGAGTAAGGGGTTGGGAGTCGGGGGTATTTTTATCTAGTTCTCCTTGCTCCCCACACCCTTCTCCCTTGTGATATTCTTTCAGCCATTCCAGAAATTTGGACAAATAACGGTCGTAGCCAGTCACCGTAAGTGCCGACTGGCCTTTGTCTAATTCGCAATATTCTAAAAATTCTCTTTTTAGTTCAAATAAATCCATGTGGTTCGTATAATGTATTATGTAGCATGTATCAGGCGGTTTTCGAACAGGTGCCTTAAATCTTGCATCATACATACTACCTGATACCTGCTACCTTTTTATTTCCAGTTTTTTTCCGCCCGCCTGACAACAAAATATGCTGTGACTCCTGAAATTAATCCTAAGATTGCTCCTCCAATAACATCGGAGGGATAATGAAGACCGGCACCAACCCGGCTGACGGCCACCAGTATCGCTAGCGCTAAAAGGACCGTTCCCAATTTCTTGTGGCCGTAAAGAAAAACACTGATGGCAATTGCAAAAGCAATGTAGGTGTGGCTTGAAGGGAATGATATATTTGGGTCGACCCGAAGATTCACAATGACCGGACTGACGAGGTCTGAATGACTTACAAAGGGAGACGGTCGCCTCCAAATGGTTGTGATGATAAAATCAACCAAGCCGGCAATCCCCATTGCCAAAAAAGTACAGAAAAAAGCATTAACTTTCTTCTTCCAGATTAGATAGGTAAATGAAAAAAAGAAGAAGACTATTCCGTAACGCGAAAAGAAGTAAAATAGATCCCCATAAAAGTGATTTCTCTGATCTAGCTGAAAGAGATTGTAATAGCCATTGAAATCATATGTCCGGATTTTATCTAAAAAATTATCCATAATTTAATGATATCGTAAAATGCTCCAGATGCAAGGAAGCGTTTTCCGATAGAAAAGTTTGTGTTAGAATGTTTTTATGATTGAAACTTTTCATTCGATTATTTTAGGTGCAGTTCAAGGCATCACAGAATTTTTGCCGATCTCGTCTTCCGGACACTTAGTTCTCGTTCCTTGGCTCTTCAATTGGAATTACGAAGGACTCGCTTTTGATGTTGCGCTTCATCTGGGCACCGTATTAGCAATAGTTGTCTTTTTTTGGAAAGACTGGACGAACATAATTGCTGGAGCAATTGGTAAGGAGATGGGGGTTGGGAGTCAGGAGCAAAAAGATATTAACGCCCTACGCCCTACGCCCTACGCCAAACCTTCGTATCCTTCCAATCTTCTTTGGCAGATAATTATCGCATCAATTCCCGCTGCAATCTTGGGGTACTTAATTGAGGATTATGTTGAATCAAAACTACACTCCCCCCTGCTTCTGGCCCTTAACTTGGCGATTTTCGGTGTGATCTTATTTCTAGTTGATAAATACGCTAAGACAAAATTAGAAATAAAGAATACAAGATATAAACAAAGTTTTATCGTTGGAATTGCTCAGTCGCTCGCTTTAATTCCGGGAGTTTCCAGGTCCGGCATAACAATGCTCGCTGGGCGGGCGCTTGGACTCAACCGGGAATCGGCGGCACGATTTTCTTTCTTGCTGGGCACACCGGCGATGATTGGGGCATTTTTATTTGCAGCGAAAGACCTGACCGCGTCCGAGGTAAACCTGGCTTTTGTGTGTGGTGTTATTTCCTCCACAATCTTTGGCTTTTTAGCGATCAAATATTTACTGCAATATCTAAAGAAAGGCAGCTTCGCAGTGTTTATGTGGTACCGGATAATTTTGGCATTAATTGTGATGGCGGTGTATTTGATCAGATAAAAATTTGTGCGTTTTTAACCTTAATAGATCGCATCAGGTAGTATGTATTAAGTATTATGCAATAAGGGAAAATGTTAAAATCCGCATGATACATGATACGTTATACATAATACATTTGGGAATATGAACAAGAACTCAGTTAGTAAAACTCAAAAAAAGACGAAGTGGCACAGCTTGCCCACATGGGCGAGATGGATAATCATCTCCTTTTTAATTGTATTGGCTTTTTTATTAATCATTTTTCTACTAAAACCGCTTCGAACTTTCTCATCAAAAAAATTTGTTTCAGTTGGAGATGAGTACTTGGCCAGTAAAAAATATCTTCATGCCGATCTTGCATACGAAAAAGCGCTTTTGTTGTCTCCCAAAAATTCTGATATTTTGGCCAAAAGAGCACTGGCAAAAAGCGCCTCAGAAGATATCGAAAAATTGGAATCTTTTTTTCAGGAAGAAAAATTCTCTGCGAATAAAGAAGCGCTTCTTTCGGCTTCCGAATTTCCTAGCAGCGAAACAGACGCATTAAAACTATGTAAAGAATTGATAGAAAAAGGAGAATATCAGTTGGCTATAATTCCGGCACATACTGCAACAGAGATGGATCCGGGATATAGGGATGCGTGGCTTTACCTTGGAATTGCCAACTTAAAAACCGCCCAGCTCGTCGAACTAAGCCCGGAAGTCAAACAAGCATACATGAACAAGGCAAAGGAGGCACTGCAAAGAGCAAAAGAAATTGATCCGGAATCAAAAGCTGTTGCCGATTATCAGAAACAAGTTAATTAATATTAAATTTTTATTGAGATATCCGCATTATTGTGCGGATTTTTGTTTTGGAAAAAAGCATAATGTTTGTTAAAATATAAATGGATGAAAATATCTCCCAGATTTTTTGATATGTATGTGGAGATATGTCTGAGAAAAATAATGTCCTAGTCAGATAGGCGCTTCACGCCATCAAACGGGGCAAGGAGGGGTAGTGAATAAAATTCTAAGATTGCTATTTCTAACTATTTCAGTAACAATAATTCCTTTTAATTTTGCCTCAGCTGAAGACTGCGACTTTAGAGCGGTGCCCAAGGCCCCCGTTAACTTTAGTAGTCCTCCCACTCCAGGTCATGTCTTATTTAAAGACGGGTGCCACACTACCTTTGGCACTTATGGCGACCCTCGCTGTGCAACACTATCACCAAAAGGTGGAAGTATTATTTTTTGGAAATTTTATAAAGAAATGGGCACAAAAGATCGAAATGACGACACAACTAAAGAACCTACGGCAAATGATGAATACCAATTAGCAGCCAGAGGTGATCTCAATACCTTATCAGAAGGTCAGGGTAATTTTATCTATAGAAACAAAAAGGATCCCTTGTTTTACTACACCATAGAGAAAAACAAGAGTACTGATGTAGGAATGCTTGATGCTATTCAAGCTACCTCTCATTTTAGGGTTGGCAAAGACCTGCAATATAAAACCTTCAATACAATGTCTTACGACAACATTTGGGACATATATAACAATAGTGATAAGTGCGACCCACATCTCCCTACTCTGGAGTCAGGAGTTGAGAGTAATAGCCAGAGATACTTATGGCGTCTAGTTTCAACCGGACATGTAACATTAAATGGAGAGCCGTTGAGCGGAAGGGCCAATGTATCCATGTTGCTAAGTGATAAAAACGGTCCCGTCCCTGAAGCAACCGATAGCGACCCGAACCCAAAAGCATTCCCTGGTGGACCAATCCTTGACACAGTACCAACTGATACCGATGGTAATTTTGAATTCTCTAGAAAGTATGAGGCAGGGAAAGGCCTCGGCAATGAAGAAATCTGGCTCAATACTAATGTAGAAAAAAAAGTTGTGTTGGATTTTCAATTCACAGCCAATGATGGGGCCAAATATGAAAGTTTTTTAACTTTAGATTTTGATAAAGATTTTGTTGAAATGAGCGAATCAAGTGATGAAGTAAAATCAAACACTAAAAAAACGAGAGTAATCGATTTTGATTTTACAGACAATGAGAAAGTAGTTACTTTTAGCAGAGATCTAAACTCGACCGGAACTAGCGGTTTCCTGGGAAATGACGAAAACTCCGACATTTGTCCTTCTGCATCTTGGACAAACCCCGGCACATGGTTCAAAAGCAGCTTGTGCGGTTTGGGTCTTGCACTGCATTATGCCGGAAAAAAATTCACAACTTTTTCGATGGATCAGCTAAAAATAGTCTTGGGTCTTACCAGTCCAAATGCAAATTATGAAAAAGATATGGGGTATTAACCGATGCCTTTAAGGAAAAGAAAATATTTATTTATACTGATCTGGACTTGTCTGGCTTTTTTCATTTTTTTTGTCGGGTCTGCCATCCATGCGCAAGCCGCTCTAAAAATAGTTCCTGTCTATAAAGTCCTCCAAAACACCGATTCAGGAACCGGTGAACAGGTTAAAAATATATGGAAACAATTAATAGACATTGTCAATTATTTTATAATTGCTGTGCTAATATTTGTTGCATTTGTCCAGATACTTCGAATTAATATCAGCACCTACGGAATTAAAAAGATTTTGCCGGCACTCATATTGGCAATCATAGGGGCAAACTTCAGCTTCTTGTTCTGCCGTTTGCTTGTCGATTTGGCAAACATAGTAATGAGCTTATTTATTCACGGGGCTGACGGAGCTGTAAGTAATACGACCTTAGCGGAAAATTTTTCCGGCGGTTGGGCCGATCCCAAGGGTTTCGGTCTAGTGCCGGGAGTCGCATCCGCGGATGTTAGTATAGGAATGTTGCTCTGGTTTACCTTTGCACAGCTTTTTGTATTAGCAGGCGCTTTCATCACACTATTGCTTGCATACTTATTTTTCATTCGAATTTGGCTGATCTATTTTTTAGTAGCACTTGCCCCCCTTGCTTTTATGGCAACTGTCCTCCCCCAAACAAAAAGCGTTTTTACTCAATGGATGAGCAATTTTGCCAAGTGGGTCTTTTTGCCTGTTGTCTCAATATTTTGGATTTGGCTGGGCAATCAATGGATCGGCAATGTCAAAGAAGACTACATGATGAGTTTCGTCTTTGCCGGAGTTTGCTATTATTTGGCAATTACCTCACCATTTAAGATGGGTGGTGCAGTCATGACTGCTTGGGGTGGCATAGGCAAGAAAGTTTGGGGCAAGACAGGAGGGGCGTACCTAGGCAATCAATTGAATATGGCCAAAGAACATTTAGGAGCTGGCTTTGAAACAGCCAAAAATTATGTTCGTAAGAAATCTGGATATCGATTGCTATCTAGGGATATTAGGATAAAACAATTTGCTCAGAGAGCAGGAGAAGAAAGATCCGCGCAAGAAGAAAGAATTTTTGGAAAATACAACAAAAAACGAGGAGACAAAGCAGTTTTGTGGGAAACCGAGATGGGCAACATGAGAGGAGAAAGAGAAGAATTCTTGAAATATGCTCAAGAAGACTTAATCAATAAAGGGATCAATGATCCGAATGATCCACGATTTAAACTATTGCAAAAATATCGCTTTGGCTCAGCCATGGCTGCTTTCCGAATGGAGGGGGCCGACAGAGCATATGCGGGGATGCTTGACAAAGGCACTGAAGTCCTTTTGGATACAGGTTTTTGGGAAGATAAAAAAATCGCTGGATTATCCCTAGATGAGAGAAAAAAAATTTGGGGATTCGACAAAAAAGACAACGACCGAGCAAACGAACAAGATTGGCAAAACATGCGAAAACTTTATTCTGATTTTATGGTTGAAGGGCAAGAAAATGAAATGATGTCAAAAAAAAGAAAAAGTGATTTGTTAAAAATTCCTATGAGGGAAAGAGTTGCTATTCACAATGTTGCAGAGTTTAAACATGCAGCTGATGATATGGTAGTTAGATTTGAACGATTTGGACAAAAATTTGAAGATATTTTAAGAACTGAAGGAGAAGAAAAGGAAAGAAAGGTCCAACAATTAAATTCGGATGAATTAAAAGAGTATCGTAAATATGTTTCCGCGAAACAGCGACTAGATAAAACAGCTAGAGATCTCAAGATTATGGATAAACATGAAGACTTGGGAGATCGCGAAGTACTAGATAGGGTTTCAGTAAAAGCTACAGAAAACTATAAAAACAAAATTGCACAAATTCAGAATAGTAATGTAAATGCAGATGGTAAATTGGATATTTATTTACATGACCTTGTAAAAACTGAAAATGGTCATGTCACAGGATTAAACACGATGCAATACTTGCAAGCGAACAGAGCCAGAATCTTTGTTGACGGAGACATCCGGGATAGGGAACGCGAATGGATAGATCAATATGGCGTAGCTCAACTTAGCACTGCGCTTGGCGACCTAAAAGGACTAGCCAATGAGGGTGTTACAGAAGACCATCTGATTTCAATTTACAAAAATCAAGTGGACCCCGATCTTAAAACCAACACCATGAGAAAGGCTAATGCTATTGTTGCGGGTGTCAGAGATTCAATTAGAACTGGAAGTCAAACAAACCGCCAAATTGCAGCAGAGGGATGGTTGCGGTTTCTGAACAACCCGAAAGTCAACGACATGAAAGAATTACTACGAACCGCTGAATCGGTCGCACAAAGGGTCGGGGAAAGAGACAAATCAGTAGAGTTTAAACAATTTAATGAAAATTGGGATAAAATAGAAAAAATGGGAGGAGTACACAATGTCGATATTAATAGCCCTGAGCATGAGGCAATAATTAAAAGCCTCGGCGACTCAATTCTCTATGCCTTAAGTAAGAACCGAAATCAAACAACCAATAATAAGATATTAGCTGCCATTTCCGGCGAAGAACCTCGACCAGGAGATGTTTTTACTGGTTAATAATTAAAATCGATGGATAATATTTTTTTTAAACTCGTTAGAACTCTGGTTGTTACTGAAAACAAGCCGTTAATGAATAAATCATTCTCGGTTATCGTTTTTGAGGTAAGTAAAATCTCGCCAAAATGTTTAGAAAATTTTTCTAATCCTGACTTTTTATGGAGCATAGAGTTAACACTAACTCAAAAAAGATCCGAATTATTGACAGATTTGAGTATTTCAGAGCCGAAAGAAAGAGTTCCCATCTTTGATGTTTTAAAGGGGCTAAATTTATCAAAAATCAACAAGATTAAAGATAGTAAGTCTTTAATAAACTTGATTAATGATTCGTATAGAAAAAGAGGTTTTAAATCAAGAATAGCCCCCCATTCAGAAACTGATATAAAAGAAGAAATCAAAAAAATAAAATTAATATCCAACGGTTTTGAGAATCTTAAACTTATTTCTTACTATGATATTGCAATTAGAATATTGGCTTATTCCGATCGATATCGCGTAATGCCCAAGGAACAGATTAATAATGAGTTAGGTTTTTTATCAGAGATACGAAATAAAGAATTGGAAATATTTTACAAACCAGATGAAATCAAGGGGCTTCTTAGGACTGCTCTTGAAAAAACAGGCCATCCAAAAATGTCTCTCGAATATAAGTCTATCCCAGAACTTATTGAGATCTTGTATTATAAATACATAGCGGCACGAGGAACTTTGGACGGCATTCGATTGAAATCTCAGCAAATAATAAATAAAAAAGATATTTTAGATGGGATCACCAGAGTTTTAGTTTTCGACGAATTAGAGCAGAATAAAAATGTCGCAGAAACTGAATAATTATTCACGAAAGGAAAAGATATGGAAAATAAACATGAACCATCCTTCGGAGAAATGAGCATTGAAGATGGCTTGTCTACAAGCCAGACAGAGACGCCAAGCGTTGAACAACTGCCCCCTAACAACATTCTCGCTCCTACTCCACGTACAGAGCAAAGTTTTGATGCCACCGAACCCAAACGTCCTACTCCACAAAGCATTTCTACTGACACCCCATCGCCCAAACCAGCAGAACATTCAAATAATAGCGGTGAAAACATATTAAAAAACGTTGCAGATATTGCAAATGGGGTTGAGAGTGAAACTGGACTTGATGTTCTAACTAAGTAAAAAGGGAGGGGGACCACCTAGGGGACGGTTCTCTTTTGAATAAATTTAAAAAAGCGTAAAAGCGAGATTAAAAGAGAACCGTCCCCTAAATTAACCCTAAATTACTAAATTAGGGCTTTATAAAAGGAGAAAATATGGGAGAAACAGAAGGTGGACCAGATGAAACAGGATTAGACGGAAGCGAGGCAACTGCAGATGTTGCGAGCCCTCAGATGCCAGACACTCAGAGCTACCAAAGTCCTGAAGGCGACGATTCTTCTGTGGCAGGCGGATCAAGTGGAGGTGGCGTAGAAAGTTCCAGCGCTCCATCGCAAACGGAAGCGGCAAAACAGGCTGGGCAAAACATTACAAGTCCCCCTTCTAAGCCGGGAGGGCAAGAAAGCATTGAAGAAGAAATTGAGGCGGCTAGAGGGATGGTAGAAGCAGCTGCAGATGAAGTTAACATCATCGGTGGGGCGACCGGAAGCAAATAAATTGAACTAGTTCTCGACGGGTCGTAGATGCCCTTCGGGTACTCGAACAATATTCTTTTTTACTACCAAAATACCAATTTATCAAAAGTACGAACGATTGATGAATATTCTTTGACCTCTTTCTTTTTAGGACCGGTTTTGTGATATAATATTTACAATTGACACATAGTCTTTCGGAGGGGACAAATTGCAATTTAAGGTTCCACAAAATATCGATATGCAGGACAGAATCTTAGGGCCACTCACAATGGTTCAGTTTATTTATGCTGTGATGGGCGGCGGAATTTGCTATGGGATTTACAGCACTGTTCATGCCCCCTATTCATATTTTATAATCGTTCCAATTGCGCTTTTTATACTGGCGATGATTTTTTTGAAGATTAATGAGAGGCCGTTCTTAAACTTTCTAGTTTCATTGGTTGAATTCCAAACTGCACCTAAAAAAAGGTTCTGGCATCACAATATCCACTCCTCAAATTTAACAATCACCCTATCTTCTCCAACCAACACAAAGACGGTAGTAACCCCAACAAAAAACTTTTCTCATGAACAGATAAAAAATCTGGCACAAAAAATAGACCAGAAATAAGTTACCATTTACCAGTTTACAATTTTCATTA
>CAYQPT010000005.1:0-43149 GCA_964419835.1 uncultured Candidatus Saccharibacteria bacterium
CAGAAACTTGCCCTTGCAACGGCCTAAGTGTTTCCAAGGTCTTGAAAAGTAAACGCTCAATAATACTTACTAAAATTGTCTTTTTTTTTGAAAAATGGAAAAAAAAGGAATAATATAATATTATACTTTGTTTAAAATATGAGGGGTACTATGTTTGGGTTTTTTGTCGATAAGGAAATACGATTACAGGAACAATTAAAGGAATTAATTGGTCTTTATGGCTTAGAAGCTGTTAAAAACTCTCTTGCTCAAATTCCAAATGAACAGCATGAGCAGCAAAAAATTGTGGAGCAAAAACCGCAAGCCGGAGTAGTTACTGCGGTTAAAAACGCTGCCAATTATCAGGCGGAAATTGAGAAAGAAAAAGTAGAAGCAGAAATAAAACCAAATCTTCCCCCAAATGTAAAAACTTTAGATGAATTTGTTCGCTCTGCGAGTGGTTTTCAGCGGGATAGAGTTCGCGAGTATGTACTAACCAAGTTAAAGTACTTTGTTGACAATGCTCGGCTGGTTGAAGCCGGAGAATTTAAGAAGATGGACCAGTCATTCGCGATGGGCTTAACCGAAAAAGAACTTTTTGGAGACATCGCAACACCGGAAGAAGATTGGCTGCACTATAATGCAAATATTATAAAGAAACAAATTAAGAGAAAACTGCGTCCCTTCGGATATGACTTCTTGGACTTAGAGTTTGAGGTAGGAAAATCGTTTGACCCAAATAGGCATAACTGCGTTGGAACTGAGTATGTTGATTCTAAAATAAAAGATGGTAGGGTTGTTAAGGTGGTAAATGAGGGGCTTATTATTGATAAAGTTCTCCATATCAATGCAAATGTGATTGTCGGCAAATTTAAGCATGTAGCATAAACTCCAAATTTACTTGAATTTGTGATTTTTTGAGCTATAATCAGCCGGTATGAAAAAACATTTCAGAATCATTGCACTTGTTTCATTCGCGGTAGTAATCATCGCCGCGGTTTTTGCATTTAGCCGCTACCGTCTTACTGATTCTTCCAAATCCATCATCGATAGAGGTGCTGAAAAGATGGAGGAAGCGATTTCATTTACTGAACAAGCCGATCCAATTTTAGAAACAGATAAAAAGGAAGCAGCACTACCTGAAAAAATCCTGTTAAAAGTTCCTTTCACTGTTCAGGCGCCAAATGCAAACTGGGATGCACTCCATGAAGAGGCATGTGAAGAGGCGAGCTTAATAATCCTGAAACATTTTCTAAAAAATGAGCCAATGGGTTCACCGGAGCAGGTGGAGGAGGAAATCCAAAGTATGATAAAGTATGAAACCGACCACGGTTACAAAGTGGATGTGACAATGGATGAATTGGCGCAAATTTCGGAAGATTTTTACGGTTTTAAAACGGCTAGAGTTGAGAAAAATATTACATTAGATGATATCAAAAAAGAACTTGTGGCAGGCCGTCCTGTGATCGTTCCTGCTTCTGGAAAAATGCTGGACAATCCGAACTTCAAAAATGGTGGACCGCTTTATCATAATCTGGTTATTGTTGGTTATGATAAAAAGGGGTTTATCACAAATGATCCGGGAACTCGCAAAGGAGAGGGTTTCCGTTATACTTTTGATAACTTGTTTAACGCAATTCATGACTGGAACTCAAGCGATATTAATAAAGGTGGAAAAGCGTATTTGGTATTTGACTAATCATAAGTTTCACGCTGGTTAATTTTACGAAAAGTAGTCCTCTCTCCTATTGGATATACGATAACGTCGTATTTTTAGTATGGAACGCTGATTGACTTCCGGCAGGATCGTATTAATCTTAAATTGAGAAGCGACACATTAGCACCTTCAAGGGAGGTGAGTAAAATGACACTGACAAATAAGTTAACAGCTGCTCTCTTTGTTTTACTTCTCTCGGGAGTTATGGGAATTACTGCCGTAAAGGCGGAGGCAAAAACCAACAACGGAAGCGTAGGTCAACCAAGCTCTATAGTTAAATTGGCTGATTGGGATTGGAATACCCTAATCGTCCCAAATCAGGGTTGGAACAACTGGGGCCGGAATGATTGGAACGCCCTAATTGTCCCCGATCGAGGATGGAACAACTAGGGCCGGGGCTGGAATAATTGGAATACCCTAATCGTCCCAAATCAGGGTTGGAACAACTGGGGCTGGAATAATTGGCGCTGGTAATTAATTCAATCGTACGAGTGAATTAATGTTAACACTTCGTAAGGAGGTGAGATAAAATGACAGCTTTGAAGAGATCCCTGATAGCACTGCTGGTAATTCCGCTCTTGGCAGTATCCGTGTTTGCTGCGAAAGTCGAGCCGGCAGAAGCACAGGTAAATTTGAATGACATGATAGTGCTGAATGGACTGTTCACTGGGTATAATGCACAGGAACTTGCCGGATTGATTGCGGTTGATAGCATAACCGGCGGCGGAACGGCAGCTGGAGCGACAAATATAAATGATTTGATCGTTCTTAACGGTTTGTTCGGTTATAATATGGATGAATTGGCAGGATTGATCGTGATCGACAACATGTTCTAGGGGCACGTTGAGATATTCTGAGAAAGCAGATATAGAGCTGAAGCTCGGGCATTGCCCAAGCTTCAGCGTAAAAAACAGGAGAAATTAAATATTTAATTTCTCCTGCCTTGCCGCGATACTCGTATGCATCCCGGCTTGGTTCTTACGGCTATGTTGCTGCCGCGGGCTTCTCCTCTAGGGTGACCTGAAGGGTGGCTCGGCCCATTCGGACCACTTCAGCTCTCCAGTCCTCCCAGGAGATCGGTTCCCCTTTGATTTCGGAGTAGGCGCTGGCGATGGCAGCAAGTGCATTTCCTGCCACCTGCACATACGCTTGGCCGAGGCCGACAATTTCGATCCTGACCTTACCAACGAACCTAGCGGTCTCAAGGTTTACACCTCGGAACATAGACCCGGACCGCACTCCACTAGAAACTGCACAAGCCATCAGTTTGCCTCCCTTTCATCGAGTTTCGGGTTCTTGCGGCTACTTTGCCGCAATGTTCGCAACGGTGTTTCGTGTGGTCAATTTCTCCTGCATCCATCGCAGTTAGCTGTCCGCAATGCTCACACCGCAGAAGGCGGCGCCGGCAAATTGAACACTTTATCAACGATGCCACATCGAGAACTTGACTGCTCCAGCAACAAGGAGTTACCTCTCCTTGTGGGGCGATCAACTTGATCGCCTCAAAGACGGGTATTCCGTTCTTGTCGAGCGGAACATATCCGTACTTCTGACCGTATTTCAGGTAGTACCAGTTGCCATCATCCCAATCCTTGAACTGACAATAGGCGAAAGCCTCGTTTCCGCCAAGTTCTTGGCATCTCTCAGGGACAGCCGAATCTCCGGGCCAGCGAATCTTTGCTCCTCCAAAGATGTACTTCATGCCGGTTAGAGAGTCCCAGCCAAAGTGGACTACTTCATCTTTGGGGTAATCATTCACCAAGACTTTGTCCCCGTTGAACTCGAGAAATCCAGCTACGTAGGAGCCGGGGCCATGATGCTCTGTGTAGAGCCTGACATGGCGGGCACCGCTCTCCGCCAATTTCTCAGCTTGCGCTATCGCTCTTGGATCATCTTTTTTCATTGATCCACCTCCCTTCACGCAACACTAGAATATAGCAAAAAGACGCAAAATCATCAACCAATTTGCAAAAAAAGGATTGGAGTAGTAGATACAAAAAGGCAGAGGAATCAAGATTTAATTACTCTGCCTCTGCCACAGTAGCCGTAAAATCAACTACCATGGCGTCGGTTCTTCAGCGGGTGCTGGCTAGAAGTGCTGGCCGCGGGGCAACATGACGACCGTGTAGTCCTCGGGATTGTCGGACATATTGTGGGCTTTCAGGTTTCTGTAAAGGCAATCGAGAGCGATATACGGTTCACTGTCAACCTCGTAGATATGTCCTTCACCTTGTGAGGGGGTCGCTAGTCTAGCCCCGTATGTGCCATCACCACGACCACAAACTTCGATTACTTCCTTTCCGTCCATCGTCGGCTCCTTCCTGAAATCGCTATCGCGATAATAACACAATAATTAAATATTGTCAATCAAAAAAACACCCACCAATTTGCAAAAAAGGGGATTGGGGAGTAGATATAAAAAACAGGAGAAATTAAATATTTAATTTCTCCTGCCAATGCCGGAAACCCAGAGATGAATTTCACGGCAGGGCTCTTGCACGCTCCTGCTATTGAAGCATGCTTGCTTTCCGTGTTCTGATGATCGCTTTCCAAGTCGGGCTTGGTTCGACCGATCTAACCTGATCCGTCCATCTGTCCACGAATGGACCCAGCTTCTCTCTGAGAAGCGCGCGGAACTGAATGTGCTTATTATTCCTGAGCGGAACTGACCGTTTCCGCATTCCCAGAACAACAGCGTCGTCGACGCCATACTTCTCTTTGAGTTGGACGGCCGTCTTTCTGTCGACGGCAACGATTATGTCAGAGGCCGCAATCATCTCTTTCGAAAGCCGTGTCGGTCTATTGACACCATACTGCTCACGAGAGACATCTTCGCTCATATGTAGGTCGATATCGGTGCCGGCCGAATCGACCACAATGTCCTCAATGCCGTGTTCTCGGCATAGCGTCTCAATCGTCGCCGCCACTCTTGGGCTTATGATCAGGTTTCTGTCATCAACAGCAAGAATGCTTAATCTCCATACGTTACTCATCCGCTTGCCCTCCTTGCAAGAAACTATATCAAAAGTATGATAATGGCGCAAAATCGTCAACTAATATGTAAAATTATAATAATAAAAAGAATCCGTGCCGCAGTTATTCTGCGCGGCACGGACCGGAAACTCTTGCCCCAGTTTGGGTTAGGCCCTGGCAGCTTCCAAGCTGTTGAGAGCGCTGATGACTGCTGTGGCGTAGGCCTGGATAATATCGGGGCTATACCCCGATCCCTTATGTGCCCCGTCTTGAGAGCGGAGCTTCACCTCAACCCGGAAATCCGGCTTGGCGGGATCGCCCATTGCAGTCACAATGGGGCCGGTAGGTCTGCAGTTGGTGCCGGTAAGCTTTGCGATCACATTCCAGACTGCATCAGTAGATCCTTTGCCAACCGTCGCATCGGTCAAGCTCTCGCCGTCTTTATTGAGACGGAGAGTTGCAGTCGGAACTTTGTCCAGACCGCTATGCACCTCGAGATACTCTATCCTGTACATGTTCCCGTGCCTCCATCATCGTTTTTGTTTTCGTCTTAGGCCTGATCAATTTCACCAAGCCATTTACAAAAACAAAAAACCGCCTGTTAGGCGGTGATTTTTGAATATTCTGTAAACTATTATCTCAAAACAAAATCACCGCCACTGGAGTGGAGTAGGAGGAGCAGCAAAGCCAAGTTTTGGAGATATTTGTTAATCATTAAGCCAACAATAGCAAAAACCAAAAGCATTTACAATATAACAAGTTAAAAAGAGCTTACTCTTGGTCTTCTGTTTGGTCGAAGGTGAATTGATAAAACTCTTGTTCATGCGCCGTATCGCCAATATGGGTATGTTCATGATAAAGCTTTACCCCTGGAATTGATGTTCCCCATGTTTCAGTTTGCTTCCATGTGGGTGGATTGGTTGGTTCCCCGACTTTAGGTTCGCTAGCAGCGCCAACAATTTTTTTCAAGCTGGATATTGCGTCAGGGGTTAAGGAATTATCATCCACTCTTTGGGCAGAGCGATGAGAAACATCAAATGAGAAGCGTGATTTTGGATCTTCTTTTAGCAAGGTAGCTTGAATCTTTCGCAGAGCTTTAGCAATTTGAGGCAAATCCTGGTTGTTATTAAAAGACAGGCCGGTGGCTTTACTTATCTCACTTTTCGTAGCATCGGGCGGTTGAACGTCGCGAGATTGTCGGTTGTTCTGGCTTCTATCGTAAAATGCTTGGCGATAGGCACTTTCTAAATTATCCGCCCATCTTCCCTTTGCTTGATCATCCATGGTTTTCCAATTCTCAGGGAGTGATTGTAACAAGTCTAATTCCGGCTTAATATATCGGTCTGTAATATCATCGCTTAGGCGTACTTCCTGCCCTGCTCGCCTAGCATTGGCAACAATGTTTTCTCTGCATATTGATAATGCGTCAACTTGTTCATGGCCTAGCACTTCTTCTTCTGCGACTGTGACCCCGCTGAATTCTGGGCCAAATCCTGGTCTATCTATCATTTTATCTCCTTTCAAACAAATTAATTTACTATTACCAAGTATAGTATAAAACATATTTTCAATAAAACAAAACCGCCGCCCCCGAATGGGGACGGCCAGTTCTTGCTCTTGCGAGCTAAGGGGCATGAACCCCTTTCATTTCTTCCGGTGTCATTTTCACCGGACCATCTGAGTCGAACAGCACCGGATTGGTGCAGTCGGCCGAGAGGGAGAAGCGGTGGATCCTCGTTGACTTCGACTCTGGACCGTCTGGGGTCACCAGAACGGTCATGGTCTCGACTAAAGCGAATGTGTCATAGCACATCGCCTTAGGGAGAATGTTGAAGTCCTTGGCGTTGGCGCTTTGGAGTTCAAACCTCCAGTTCGAAATGACACGGATTCTCTCCGCGAGCTTCTGTGCGATGTCTTTCCTCAGGTACTGATTCTTTACGAACCAAGTCTTGGGGATGACTGTCTGCAGACAGAAGTTATGTTTGCTGATGATCCCTGCAGACAGGAGATCAATCTTCACATCTTCTGGGCTCATATGGAGGGCCCATTGAACGGATGCATTCAGGTCGTGCTCGAGGGCATTGCCCTCAAGGCGAAACCCTTTGAGTCGTTCCGGCGCGTCAACACCGAAGTAGGTCATAAGACCTTTGAGGTCGTTCGCGTCGCCGTCGATCGTGCTCTTGTTGCCAAGCTCATCGATGACGGCGATTGTGCATGTATGGGTGGCCGTGTCTTCCACGACCCCGTTGATCCTCCAGACATGCTTCGTACCGGCGGCGAAAGCCGAGGCGGCCATAACGAGAAGTAGGATTGCGATAGTCAGGATTACTGTGTATCTGTGCATTGTGATCCTCCAGATCGGTGTGTGATTGTGCTCGGTTCTCACCTGAGCACCCTTATATTATATCACAATAATCACAAAAAGTCAATCATGCACGACAAAAGATCAATTTAGTACGGTAAGGTGTGCCGTTAATATTTTTTTGGTATAATTAAATTGAAGTAATATCGTAAGGCCCTCCTTCGCACAACGCTACGGAGGGTAAAAAGGAGCTCCATGGCAAAAGAACAAAAAATATGTTGCCCAAAGTTTGACCCTAAACCCTGGGATGAAAAGGAATTCGTATGGAAGGACAAGCTTTTTATTAAAGACGAGGTGAAAAGCTTTATGCACATTCCCTTAAATATTGGTCCCGTCATGCAGAGAATGCAGAACAAAGTCAAAGCTGCCGGAGCAGAGCTGCCCATCAGCGAATTCGTTTTGCTCTCAGATGAATTTTCATCTTGGAAAAGCATTCAATATATGGCAGTTTCAAAGGAAGTGCCGGATGCAGAAAATGTCCAGCTTTCAGGCACCTACTTAACAAAAGTTTTTGAGGGTCCATATAAAGATGCACCAAATTGGCACAGAGATATGACAAACTATGTAAAAGGAAAAAACAAGGAAGTCAAAAAGATTTATCTTTATTACACCACTTGCCCAAAGTGCGCTAAAAAGTATGGCAAGAACTATGTTGTTGCAGTTGCAGAAGTAGAGTAAGGGAGAATTATGGCAAAAAGAGAAGAATTTAAGGTTTCTGGTTCTGAGATTTTAAAAAAGATTGAAGACATAATCAAACAGGGCAATGCTACCCGCATTATTATTCAGGACGAAAAAGGTAAAACCGTGATGGAATTTCCGGTTACTGCCGGGGTCATTGGCGTGGTTTTGGCTCCCATTTTGGCCGCTGTCGGAGCAATTGCCGCCCTAGCCGCAAATTGGACAATTATTGTAGAGAAAAAGTAGGAGAGGATAATTTATGGATTTAGGCGAAAATAACCAGACAGAAATTGCTCCTGCAGAGAAAAAGTCTCGAAAAAAATTGGCATTCTTTGTGTTAATCTTCGTTTTAGCTGTTCTTGTTGGTGGAGGGATTTTTGCTTACAGCAAGATATCTGATAATAATAAAAAAAATGGCAACCCACCTGCTGACGGCAATGTTTTGTCTGGACAGAGTTCCGATTCATCTGACATTAAAACAATAGCCGAGGCGAATAACTATTTTGGTATAAATATTTTTAACAAACTGCTTGCTAAAAAGCCACAGGAAAATCTTTTTATTTCCCCGCTTAGCATTTCGCTTGCGCTGACTTGGGCGGCCAATGGAGCTGACGGCGAAACACAAAAGGAAATGACGAAAGTGCTCGGTCTTGAAAATTTAGATCTTAGTAAAGTAAACGACGAGAACAGTAAGCTAATATCTGCATTAAAGGCAGGGGAAGCCCACGATCCTTCTTTTGGCACTTCGAAGACGGATTATCCAATATTTAAGATTGCCAACTCTCTCTGGTCGGATAAGGGCTATAACTTTCTACCTGATTATCTAAGGCTTTCCGACACATATTACGGTGCCAAAGCAGAGTCGCTTGATTTCAAAGATTCAAAGTCCCTTGGCATAATTAATAATTGGGTTTCGGAAAATACGGCCGGTAAAATTCCAACTGTTTTAGATTCTCTTCAAAGTGAAATGTATTTGATCAATGCCATATACTTCAAATCTGCTTGGGATAATCCTTTTCAAGAGGCCGCCACTAAGAATGAAGCATTTCACTTGGAGAATGGCTCAGAGAAACAAGTTCCTCTTATGAATCAGACTGATTATTATCCGTACTATGAAAAGGATGGCTTGCAGGTGGTCACTCTGCCTTATGTCGGCAAAAAATATGGTATGACTGTATTCTTGCCAAAAGAAGGGACAAAGATTGACGATTTTGCTAATTCAATGAGCTGGGAGAAATACGGCCAATATCTCTCAAAGTTAAAAGAGCAAAAGGGAATAATTAAAATACCTAAATTTAAGAATGAATATGGTGATGATATTAAAAATGATTTACAGTCGATTGGTCTGAATTTGGCGACTTCCGGTTCGGCTGATTTTTCAAAGATGTCAGCCGCCGCAATGATGATAGAGGGGGTAATCCATAAGACATTTATTGAGAACAATGAGAAGGGGACCGAAGCGGCGGCGGTAACTGCTATTATGATGGATGTGACATCAATCGGACAACCCAAAAAGGAGCCGGAACCATTTAAAATGACAGTCGACAGGCCCTTTTATTTCACAATAGAAGATACAACCAACCACTCCATAATTTTTATGGGAGTGATTAAAAATCCAAAACTGTAATTCCTGTGGAGAAGAAATGAAATTTTTTTTAGAAAAAGAAGATTTAACCAGAACATGTAGATCATGGCTTCCTCTTGGATTTGTTATAACTATGTTTTTTTTGGGAATGGCGGGAGTGGCCCAGCAAATCATTCGACAAGGCGCGAACGATCCTCAGATTCAGATAACGGAGGATATGACGGCCGATCTAATAAACGGTACTCCGGTTCTAGACTCGGCCAATCGCAAGCCAATAAATATTGCGGACAGTTTAAGCTCATTTACCGCGACATTTGACCAAGATGGAAACATTATAAGTTCTGATTATGTGCTAAATGATAAAGAGGTCTTTCCTCCCAAAGGCGTTTTTGATTATGCCAGAACGCATGGCGAAGACCGTGTTACCTGGCAGCCGGAAAAAGGAGTGCGGACAGCCATAGTGGTTAAGTATTATAAAAGTGAGAACAGATCGGGTTATGTGTTAGCTGGGAGATCAATGAAGGAAACCGAAAAGAGAACAGGTTTAATATATAACTTACTTCTAATCGGTTGGCTGGTTACAACTGCCGGTTCATATAAAGTATCGTTTCTTTTTCGTGATAAGCGCAGAGAAGACTAAAATATTTAAGAAAGGAGTAGTTGTGAATAACATTGATTTACTTAAGTTAATCTGGCCCATTATCATCATCCAACTGGCGCTGCAGATTTATGCCATTGTTGATGTAGTAAAAAAAGGCAAGACAAAAAATCTGTCCGTTCCGGCGTGGGTGATTATTATCGTTCTTGGAGAAATCATTGGCGCAATTGTCTACTTGTTAATTGGAAGAAGTGAGGAGTAAATTGGCAGCCATTAAGATAAAAAATCTTTCTAAAATATTTAGCGGATTCAAAGCCGTCTCGGGCATAGATTTTGAAGTTTCTGAAAATAAAGTAGTTGGTTTTTTGGGTCCAAACGGAGCAGGGAAAACTACTACAATTCGGATGATTGTTGGCCTGTCAAAACCGTCAGACGGAGAAATTGAAGTCAACGGAGAGAAAGTGATATTCGGCCAGTCTAAAGCTAATAAATCATTTAGCTACCTTCCCGAGCTGCCGTCATTTTATGGTTGGATGAGCGGAAAAGAATATTTGGATTATGTTGGAAAATTATTTGGATTAGAGGGCGAAACCAGAAGGAAGAAAATTACGGAAGTATTAAAACTGGTCAATCTAACTGATTTTTCCAACAAAAAAATTGCTACTTACTCAAATGGAATGAAGCAGAGATTGGGTATTGCGCAAGCTTTAATTAATGATCCCAAAGTATTAATTATGGATGAGCCGGTTTCCTCACTGGACCCAATCGGACGGCGTGAAATTTTAAACATTATTGAAAACCTGAAAAAGAATATGACGATATTTCTTTCAACTCATATTCTTTCCGATGTTGACAGGATATGTGACGAAATTATTATTATAAATAAGGGAAAAATTGTCGTTACATCTTCACTTTCTGAGCTTAAAGAAAAGTATGCTAAGCCGATTTTGGAAGTAGAGTTTTCTTCTGATCCAAGTGAAATGGAAAAAGATTTAAAGAATGAAAAATGGCTTATTAAATATGAGAAGAATGGAGACGGCTTTAAGATATGGCCGGCTCCGGAAGCGGTTGAGAAAAACCTGCCTCTCAAGTATTTTGCCACTAAAAATATTGGCATTATTAAATACGGTTTGAACCTTCCGGAAGTTGAAGATTTATTTATTGATTTGATTAAGGAGAAGGAATGAGTCAGTTTATAACTTTATTCAAGAAAGAATGGCTCGAACTAATCCGTTCAAAAAAACTGCTCATTATGATAGTTCTCTTTTTATTTGTCTCGATTTCTTCGCCCATTCTGGCAAAATTAATCCCTTCACTTTTCAAAAATATTGAAGGTATCGGCCCTATAAATATTCCGGAATCGACATGGAGGGATGCTGTTGATCAATTCGTTAAAAATGCCAACCAATTTATTGGGCTTGTCATCGTTTTCATGTTCGCGGGCAGCATCGCCGAGGAAAAAAACAAAAAAACGCTTGAGATAGTTTTAACCAAGCCAATTTCTAGAGCCAGCTTTTTGCTGGCAAAATTTCTAAGCGGTTCTTTGCTTATCACACTTTGTATGACTCTTGGCTCTGCAATTTTTTATTATTATTCGGTATCAATTTTTGGATCCTTTTCACTCCCCAATTTTGTTTTCTTGGCCGTTGCTCTTCATTTTTTATTCTCTGTTGTCTTAGCTCTTGCAATTTTTTCCAGCACTATAGCCAACACTCAAATTATTGCCATTGCTGTAGCGTTTTTCGTTGAGATCATTTCCCTGGCAGTCCTACCTTACATCGACGCAATAAAAAATTACCTGCCGACCTATGTCTTAAGTAATTATAAAGAGATGATGATAAACGGCGGATTTCACAATTTCATGCCGTCAATTTACACTTCATTAATACTGATATTTTTATTTGTAGCTGGTTCCATTCTCATTTTCAACCGGCAGGAAATCGAAAGGTAGTACTGTCTATTTTGCTCTTTTAGCTTTGAGGCGGTTTTGCGCATTCAGGATTTTTTTGCGAAGCCGAAGCGATTTTGGCGTAACTTCCAAGAGTTCGTCGTCTTCCAAAAAGTCGATACATTGTTCCAGTGAGAAAATCGTTGGCGGAGTTAAGACAGTGATAAAGTCTGCGCTTGCAGCGCGTACATTTGTTAGATTCTTTACCTTTGTAACATTTATCTCCATGTCATCTCCGCGGGTGTTCGCACCGACAATCATGCCGGCGTAAACTTCGGTTCCGGGGGGAATAAAGGTTGTGCCTCTTTGCTGTGCAATATTTAAGCCGTATGTGACTGCTTTGCCATTTTCAAAAGCGATCAAAACACCATTTCTAAGCTTTGGAATCGCACTGCCAACCGGAGCAAACCGCAAAAAAAGTGAATTGGTAATGGCGGTTCCTTTTGAGGCGGTCAAAAGTACATTTCTAAGTCCAAGTGTTCCCCTGGTAGATATTTCGAAAGAGAGGCGGGTATTTCCATCGGAACTATTTTCCTGATGGATTAAAATACCTCGTCGTTTGTTGACTTCGCCTATGATAGTCGAAACAAATTCAGGCGCCACATCAATAGTGAGTTCTTCAATTGGCTCAGAAAGTTCTCCATTTATTTCTTTAGTGATAACTTTGGGCTTGCCGACTTGGAGTTCATATCCTTCCCGTCTTAAATTTTCAATAAAAACAGACAAGTGTAATTCTCCTCTACCAGAGATAATGAAATCTCCGGCCTCGCCGTTTTCCATTTTCATGGAGATGTTTGTTTCAAGTTCCTTTACAATCCGGTCGTGTAGATGTCTTGCTGTCACAAACTTTCCCTCCCTGCCGGCAAAGGGTGAGGTATTCGCATAAATTGAAATACTTAAAGTCGGCTCTTCAATAGCGATTGCCGGAAGGGCGACGGGGTCAGAAGGATCAGATATAGTGTCGCCAATTGAGAACTTTTTAAAACCTGCCACAGAGACAATGTCTCCCGAAGCAGCTTCATTTGTTTCAATTTTCTTCAGGCCTTGGTTTATGTAAATTTTTTCAATTCTGGCGTTTTCTATTGTTCCGTCTTGGCTAAGCAGAAGAACTGGCATGCCCTTTCTGACAATACCAGATTTGACTTTTCCAATTGCATATTTACCCATAAAATTATCAAAATCCAAGGCAGAGATGAGCATTTTGAGATGGGACTCGTCATCTTTTTTGGGAGCGGGAACATGGTTGATTATAGCATCCAATATTGGAGAAAGATCTGCTTTCTCGTTCTCATCAACCGGAAGTTCGTCCCATGCTTTTTCGTCACGACCAACTGCATAATAAATAGGGAAGTCTAGTTGTTTGTCATCTGTCGCCAGCTCCAAAAAGAGATCATACGTTTTATTTATCGTTTCAGGGATATCGGCATTTATTTTATCGATTTTATTTATAATCACAATAACTTTTAGTCCTATTTCGAGGGCTTTTTTCAATACAAATTTGGTTTGGGGCATCGGGCCTTCCTGTGCATCCACTAACAAAATTGCACCGTCTGCCATGTTTAGTGTTCTCTCAACTTCACCACCAAAATCGGCGTGGCCGGGAGTGTCAATAATATTTATTTTGACACCTTTATAATTTATGGCTGTGTTCTTTGCCAAAATGGTGATTCCCCGTTCGCGCTCTTGATCATTTGAGTCCATAATTAGGACTTCGCTCATAGCAGCTTCGTTTTCACGAAAAGTTTTTGATTGTTTCAAAAGTCCGTCGAGAAGAGTTGTCTTTCCGTGGTCTACATGGGCTATAATCGCCACATTTCTGAGTTCCATTGTGTTCCTTTTAGTTTATCGGTTGTTGGTTACGAAGCCAGTATTGTCATAAGGTTACGGTTACGTTACCAAATAACTTAACCGATACGGGCATCGTTATCCTTTACCGTTTCGACAAATGAATTACCGTCCTTCAACAAAGGTTAGTGCAAATCCTTTTTTGCTGCCTCTGCCAGTCCTGCCGATTCGGTGAATATAGTCTGTATAAGTCTGAGGAACGGTATAGTTGATAACATGGGTAATGTCGTCAATGTCGAGTCCTCGCGCTGCTACATCGGTAGCAACAAGAATATTTACCGCTTCTGTTTTAAATGAGGAGAGCGCGCGTTGTCTCTGATGTTGTTTTTTATCTCCATGAATAGAGTCGGCTTTAAAACCCGCTCTTGAAAGGTCGGCGGTCAATCTTTCGACATCTCTTTTCGTTTCTGAAAAAATTAATGCTTTCTTAACTTCTGTTTGTTTTAAGACCTCTTCTAACTGGTTAAATTTCATTTCAGAGCTTCTGACATGAATAATATCTTGGTCAACATTCTCAGCTGTTTCTCTTGATTTGATTTCAATTGTAATAGGATCAGTCAAAAATTGCTGAGTGATTTCCCTGATTTTTGGAGGCATAGTTGCGGAGAAGAACAAAGATTGTCTCTCTTTTGATAGCCGGTTTAAAATGTTTCTGATTTCATCAACAAAGCCCATGTCCAGCATGCGGTCGATTTCATCAACGATTATATTGTTGAAAGTTTCAAATTTGATCAGATTCCGGTCGGACAAATCTTTTAGCCGTCCAGGGGTCCCGATCACAAAATTTGGATTCCTGCGCAGGTTATTAATTTGTTTGTAAATTGGGGCGCCTCCGACACAAATTGCAGAAAATATTTTCATATTCCATGAAAATTCTCTGAATTCGTTGTCAATTTGCAACGCTAGTTCGCGGGTGGGGGCCAAGATCAATACTTTTTGAGACCGGTCTTTAAAGACTTTGTTAATCATGGGCAATAAAAATGCAGCCGTTTTGCCGGTTCCGGTGTTAGCCAGCCCAATTAGGTCTTTGCCGTCAATAATATAGCTTATTGACTGATCCTGAATTGGGGTAGGTGTAGTAAATTGTCTCTTTTTAAGGTTGTTTTGCAGTTCGTTTGAAAGTGCAAAGTCAGCAAAAGCGTTTTTAATTTCGTGTGCTTCTTTTACCTCAGAAGTGCCAACAGGTTTCCGCACAAATTTGGACACATCAATAGCTTCACCAAATCTTCTTCGTGGAGAGCGTTTTTGCATGAAGCTAGGTCTGCCGGATGGAGGTCTGTTACCATTAAAACCCCTGCTAGCCGATTCCGGTCTATTTGAGGACCGGAACGATGGTCTACTTGTACTTGAACCTGGTCTTGCCGAATCAAATCTCTCAAAAGGACGACTGGACACTCTTTTGAGCGCAAATGATGGTTTGGCATAATTGGTAGTATTTGGAGTTCTTGTTTCTGATCCGGAGTTTGATCTGGATGTGACCTTTGTGCCGTCACTTGACTGATAATAAAATGATTTAGTCCCCACTCTTCCTCGGGAGTTGCCTGAATAATTTTTGTTGCCGAATTTTCTTCCTCCGGCGTTTCTTCCGTTAAACATAAAAATGACTTTCCTTGGAGCTTGTAATGGCTCATAACAGGCAAACAAAAAAATGCCCGCAAAATAATTAATTAATTTCGAATTGCTGTATAGAACGACGAAATTTAAATTATTTTCGGAAATCTATAGAACAATTTTTTTAACAAATCTACTATAACATAAATGAATCGTATTTGTCAACTAAAAATATCTATATTATTTGCCGGTGGGGTTTGATTTCAATGCAAATAATCTCGCATCTTTTTGGTCTTGTGAGGCAAAAAAGGATCGCCTCTGCAATGTCTTCAGCTTTAAGCAAGAGCAACTCCTCTTGTAATATTTTTTGCTCCTCCAAATCTTCATCTATCATACTTGTGCCTACTGATCCCGGTTCTATTAATGAGAGCTTAATTCCTGATCTGTTAATTTTTTTTCTGAGAGATTCAGAAAAACCTTCAACCGCTGATTTTGTTGAAACATAGAGGTCGGCTTTCTCTTCCTTTGCCTTTGCGCTCATCGATCCAATATTGACTATATGACCTTGCCCATTTTTTTTCATTATCTCATATGATTTTTTTGCGCAGTACATATATCCCAAAACATTTGTTTTCAGTACATACTCCATTTTTGAATAACTATTTGCCGTGATCGAGCGAGCAGGCAGAGAAGCGTTGTTGATTAAAATATCAATGTCACCGTACCTCTCTTTAAATTCAGAAAATACTCTATCGATGTCTGTTTCAATTGATACATCTGCCACTACGCCAAATATTTGTCCATATTTTTTTATTTCAGAAAGAGCATCATTTAAATGATCCTTGTTTCGTCCGAAAATCATCACTTTTGCTCCCTCTTCAGCCAAAAGCTTGGCGGTCGCCCTTCCTATGCCGGTTGTTCCGCCGGTTACCAGCACATTTTTATTTTTCAAGTTTGTTTTGTCGGTCATTTTTCGATTGTCGCCGATTAGGAGAGATCTTTCATCGTTAAATCATCCATCATAAAAGCACTGATGTAATTGTTAAAAGTTATATTGATGATCAACCGCCCATTCTGTAAAAAGGATGTTGGGAGAGAAATCACTTTATGAATAAAATTAATCAAATATTAGACACCCAACAGAGTACGGTTCGGACAATTTTTGTTTCGAGCTATATCCCAAGAAAGTGCGGACTTGCAACTTTTACTAAAGATTTGACAAACGCTTTAAATGATCTCAATTCTGAGAGTATGGCCGAGATTATCGCCATCAATGATGGTGAAACAGATTTGCTTTATCCGTGGGAAGTAAAATACAAAATTTATCAGGATAAATTCGACAGTTATTATCAGGCGGCCGAGTATGTGAATCAGTCATCAGCCGATGTGGTTTGTATTCAACATGAATATGGTCTATTTGGCGGCGATGCGGGAGAATATGTCTTTGCGTTTCTACGAAACATTAATAAGCCAATCGTAACAATTTTTCATACTATTTTAGCAAAACCTTCAGATAGCCAGCGTACAACATTGCAGCGCCTCGGAGAAATTTCATCCAGCGTTGTGGCAATGATTCCAGATGCAAAAGAGCGGTTGGAGAAAGATTACAAAATTGACCGCGATAAAGTTGTTGTCATTCATCACGGTGTTTCGGATATGGAAAGATCGTCTCGAGTGAAAAAGGTGACATCAAAGTGGAAAAATCGTCCAGTCATGCTCATTTCAGGGCTTATTAGTGGTAACAAGGGGATTGAGTACGCTATTAAAGCACTTCCAGAAATTAAAAAGCAATTCCCCGACATTTTGCTTGTAATTGCCGGACAGACTCATCCGGAAATACTAAAGAGAGAAAAGGAAAAATATCGGGCCGGTCTTTCTAAACTAGCTAAATCGCTAGGTGTGGAGAAGAATGTGCAGTTTATTAATAAATATCTTCCGCTAAAGACATTGCTTTCCCTCTACGGCGACTGCGATATTTACCTAACCCCTCATGTTGATCCGGAACAAATAACATCCGGCACACTGGCATACGCCTTGGGAATGGGAAAAGCGTGCATTTCAACAAAATATCCTTATGCCAAAGAGATTTTATCGGGCAACAGGGGACTTTTGGTTGATTTTAAGAACGCAGACCAGATTGCAAAAGCGGCTGTAAAAATATTAAACAATCCAGCTTTAAAAACTAAGCTTGAAGAAAACGCCTATGCATTGGGTAGAAAAATGCGATGGCCTCGAGTGGCAGAACGGTATCTTAATCTTTTTCGTTATATATCAATGGAGCATAATAAAAAGGAAGAATATGAAAAAAATCGGATTAAAACACTTAAACTATCTAACTGATGACTTTTCGATCTGGCAGCATACAAAAGGTCCAAAAATTGATAAAAACCACGGCTATTCGCTTGATGACGGAGCAAGAGCTCTTTTAGTGGCACTCAAGTTTAAAGATGTTAAAAAGGCAGAAACCTATCTAAGTTTTTTGGAGAATGCCATTGGAAATGGACGATTCATCATTTTTTATGATAAAGAAAGAAAACCGCTCCTGAAACCATGTTCGGAAGATGCGCTGGGGGAGGCATATTGGGCTCTGGCTACCTGCGTGGCGGATAACTTCCAAAAAGAACGCGCAGAAAAAATTATCGATAAAATCAAACCAAGGATTCTGACTTTCAACGAATCCCGTGGGATGGCCTATGTCATAATCGGTGCTGCACAGACTGATTTATTTTTATTAGAGTATTTAATTAATCAACTCTATGAAAGATATGAAAATAACTCTGCCAGAGATTGGAATTGGCTTGAGGACAATTTGAATTACGCTAATGCTATTGTGCCGATGGCATTTTTAGTCGCCGGCGAAGCGCTAAATCGGTCTGATTTGTTGCAAAGCGGTCTTTCTATGTTGGACTTTCTAAATAAGGAATCAAAGGAAAAAGACTATCCGATTACGATTGGTAATAAGGGCTGGTACTCAAAATTCGGCAAAAAAGCGGTTTATGATCAGCAGCCGATTGATGCGGCATATCAGGTTCTGGCAAACACGAAGGCATGGGAATTAACAAAAGACAATAAATACTTGAGAGAAGCAAAACGCTTTTTTGGCTGGTTTTGGGGGGATAATATTGTCCAATTGCCGGTAGTGGGGGAGGACGATGAGAGTTGTCATGACGGACTTCACTGTAACGGAATAAGTGAGGATTGCGGTTCGGAGAGCATAGTCTGCTATCTTTTGGCACAGGAAGAAATCTGGCCGTATCTGAAAACATCAGAGTAAGAAATTCTTATTGATTTAAGTAGCCATATTTGAAAATATACAACAATATCGTATTTTTGTTGTGGAAGCATCCTGAGCAGGGGAAAGTATTGAAGTGTTTACGACAACTTCAATTTCGGGCATAATTAAAACATCAAAAATAAAAAACTAAAAAATTTTATCACATTCTTTAGAGATCGCAAAGTGCTGACAATAATTGCTATTTGTGCCGTTTTTGTCGGCGTTGAGCTGTTGTTGACTTATTTGTATTCCCCCTATTTCGTTAAGAAAAAAGAAACGCAGGTTCAACAGTACATAACCCGGCGCGGGGATATACACAGCCGAAAAATGGCAATAACTCTAGATGCTCACTCCGATGCAATAGTGCCGGAAATTGCATTACAAATTTTAGATGTTTTGAAGAATCAAGGTATTAAAGCCACCTTTTTTCTAACAGGTGAATTTATTGAGAAGTATCCTGATATCACGCGACGGATTGCATTGGATGGCCATGAGGTTGGAAGCCATTTATATTCTCATACTCATGCAGATGAATTAACTAATAAACAGTTCAAGGATGAACTTTTAGGTTCGGCAAAAATTTATGAAAGCACAACCGGTAAGAAAATGGCGCCATATTGGAGGGCTCCCGGATCGGTTAAGTATACGACAAAACTAAAGCTGGCGCACAAGCTGGGTTTCGACTGTATGGGGGTTAGTTTAGAAATAAAGTCGGGCAAGGTTATTTGGGATCTTGATTCCTATGATTGGGTCAAAGATAAAGATGACTACCGGTATTTCTCTGCAGAAGAAAATAAAGTCCGGCTTTTGTCGTCTTTTGACCGAAATGGTGGCATTGCACTCTTTCATTTAGCAAATCGGGTTGAAGACCCCCTCTATCCAAAACTGCCGGAAATATTTGACGGCTTACGAGCACAAGGATATGAGCTGACAGATATATCGGGGCTTCCCAAAAAATAGTCTAATTACAAAAGGAAGGCCTCGCTCAGGGAGAGTGAGGCGTGGTTTTGCGGACAAACAAAGGTATTCTATCTTGTTTCTCCAGTCATTCCCCTGAGTGTTCCTTCCGCAGAACAGACCACTTTCCGGACAATAACGTCGTAGTCCTCCAAGCGCTCGTCTGGAATCAGGTCGCGGCATTTCTCGAAGAGTTCCCTCATCGGCCCTACCGTTTCTTGCAAGACGCGAAGTTGTTTCTCGTAATTCCGCAATCCCCAGACGGTCGTAAGATTGTGCCACCTGTCGAGCAGTTTCACGAAAATGACTTCATAATGTTCCTCGGTCCCTTCGTATAACTGATCGAAGTACTCTTCTTTTCTGCTGGGATCCTTCGTCAGCACCTGAACGATGGTTGAAACCTTCTGACCAAACCACCTTTTGATCTCACCAGTTTCCATCCCGCAGTCCTCCTGCACGTCGTGGAGCAGACCGGAGATTTGGACTTCAATGCCGAAATCCAGCCGGAGAAGCCCATCCGCTACGACTAGCAGATGCTCAATGTACCTTGTCTGTCCTCCGTTTCGGGGCTGGTTTCGATGCTTGAAAGATGCGGTGTGAAGAGCTCTGTAAAACATACCGACCTCCAAATCAGATGTGGAGTCCCAGTGATGCTTCTCCACAAACTCATCAGTCGATAAGCTCCCCGGCAAATCGAAAAATACGCCTCGGATCATTTCCGTTTCCCCCTCTCCCAATTTGTGTACCAAAAAAGGCCCGCAGGGGCCTTGTTGATTGCGCACAGATGACATAAAAATGGTGGTGGACACTTAATTTTATGCCTGTGTTTATCCATTAACTCTATAATATTTTCTTGTTCTATATTTGTAAATAGCTATCCTGTGGAGAACTATCAAATCAACTCACAAAAATGGTATATTTATGGCAGACAGAAAAGTAAAGAGGTTAAGATGGATAAAAGGGCAGTAGGAATAGTAATTAAGGACGATAAAATTCTTCTCATTCGCCGTTTCAGAAGTGGGAGTGACTGGACCAACGGCTGGTATTTTGTATTTCCGGGTGGAGGAGTGGAGGAAGGGGAAACTCCAGAGGAAGGATGTATACGCGAGATGAAGGAAGAGCTCTCTCTTGATGTGAAAATTAACAAACTTCTATTTGTGATGCACAATCCAGCCAAGGTCTATAATTTTGATGGGAGGGATGAATATTTTTATTTAATCACCGATTTTTCAGGAAAAGTTCTTTTGGGCGGACCGGAAAAAGAACGGATGAATGAAAACGATCAGTTTCATCTAGAGTGGACGCCAATTTCGGAGATGAGAAATATGGACACACTTTATCCAAAAGAAGCAAAAGACAAAATAATTAAAATTCTTAATGAACTTAAATATGGATAGCCCTTCGCAAAATTTAAACCCTGAAACGGAGGCAAAAATAGAACAAATTATTGCCGGCAAAGACGGGTATGAAGTTGTCGATTGCACCCCAATGGAGCAGGAAAGATATTTGAACAAATATTCCTTCTCAGCTTTGATTTTTTCTATCTTCTACTTTCAATATATGAAGGACAGAGCGTTTTTTTGGCTTTCAATCATGTCGGGCGTACTCTTTTTTCCAGCTTTATTTTTCCTGCCATTTTTTGCCAGACGAAGGGCTTGGAAACAGCAGGAATGGCAGTCCTTCAACCAATTTATGGCCGTGCAGAAGAAATGGGATATAGCAGCTATTTACGGCACAATTATTTTTGCTCTCGTTTTTTCGGCAGTTGCGTATTATGAATTAAGATTGATCAGTAACTTTATTAATTCTACCGGCATAAATGATGTCGGCGATGTGGAGCGGCTGCAAAAAGATTTGGAGAGCAGTTTGGGAAATTAGTCAATAAATGTTGATTAGTTTTTAAAAAAAGTTTATTCTAAAGATATAAATATTTACAAGCTTATTCTAATGTGCTCATGGAGGGACAATGGATAATACAAATGCAGTACCAAACACCGGAAACATAGATAATACTACAATGCCACAGACAACCGGTGTTGCACCGACGACAGATCAAACAGCAAGTATGCCTTCTCTCGATACTGCTGCTGTTCCAACCCCAATGCCTGAGACGCCAATGGGAGCTCCTGTGGCAACAACAGAACCCGCTATACCAACCACATCTACAGAGCAAGAGCTTTCTTCTTCAGTGAGTGCACCACCGGCAGAGCCGGTTGATGCTTCACCGGAAGTTATGTCTCCACAAGAACCATCACCTGCTTTAGAGACGGCTCCCGAAGCGACTTCCGAGACACCATTTTCATCTCAGACATCTTCAACAAATATGGAGCTTGGCCCAACAGAACAAGCAGAAGAGGTTGCAGCAATGCCACCGACTCAAGAGCAGCCAGCTGTTCCCGCTCCGGAAGCAAATTCTGGACAGGAACTCAATATCCCTCCAGAAATTGCAGCTGCTAAAGCTAATGTGCAAAATGCAGCTGGTGCGCAAATGCAGGCAGGCCAGCCGGCGCCAACTGCTCCAAAGAAATTTCCGCTTATCCGCATAATTATAATTATTGCTGCCGTTTTAGTTCTTGTGGGTGGATATTTTGCTTACGGATACTTCACCAAAGACAAGAATGGAAGTAGCTCGGACAACCAATACTTCATTTCGGAATAATATTAAATTGCTAAATCGATGAGAAATATATCAACTCGTGCCAAGCTGGCACCTCCTTCGCCAATACGAAAGCTAGCTTTTTTTGCTGAAGATGCTAAAAAAACAGGAAAGAAAGTTTTCCATTTAAATATCGGCCAGCCCGACATTGCTGCCTCCAAAGCCCTCCTGTCCGGGATAAAAGAATGCCTTTCTTCGAGTTATCTCCCCTATGAAGGATCAAAAGGCAGAGAGAAGCTCGTTTTGAATTGGGTAAAATACTTAAAGTCAGAAGATGTGCTTATTAAGCCGGAAAACCTTTTAATCACCAGTGGTGGAAGTGAAGGTTTGGTTATGGCTATGGCTGCTGTCACTAACCCCGGTGATGAAATAATAGTCTTCGAACCGTTTTATGCTAACTATTTAGGTTTTGCCAACATGGTATCAGCGAAGGTCGTGCCCGTTCCGCTTGATGAAAGAAACGGCTATCATTTACCATCTATGCAAGAAATTGAGCGCAATATTTCATCCCAAACAAGGGCAATAATTATTACAAATCCAAACAATCCGACCGGTACGGTTTACACTGAAAGAGAACTGAAATTTATTTTGAAAATTGCAAGAAAGTATGATTTGTTCATAATCAGCGATGAGGCATATTCCGGGATTTGTTTTGATAGAACCAAATCAAAAAGTATTTTTTATTATGCTTCGAAAGAAGATAAAAAAAGAATTATAATCGTTGATAGTTTGTCTAAGAAATTTAATGTTTGTGGAGCTAGAATTGGGGCCCTCATATCTGTTAATGCCGATCTAAATGAGGTGTTTAACCGTTTTTCCCAGCAGCGCCTCTCTGTTGCCACAATAGATCAGATTATTACAGAGCCCCTTCTTCTGGAGGGAAAAAAATATATAAACAAGATCGCTGCGGAATATGAGAAAAGACGTGATGCATTTATTTATGCTCTTGAAAAAAATCTCAAAACTAAAATAAATTATCCGGAGGGTGCTTTCTATACAATGGTAAAGCTCCCGATTAAGGATACAGACCATTTTGCGAAATGGATGTTGACCGATTTCCAATATAAAAATGAAACGGTTATGGTGGCACCGGGATCGGGTTTTTACGCCACTGCCGGAAAAGGCAAAGACGAGATTAGGGTTGCCTTCGTCTTAAATGTTCCTGATTTAAGAAGAGCGGCAAAAGTGCTGGCGGAAGGTGTCAAACGGTACTTGGAATTAAGCCCGCCAGAGGCGAGGTCTCGCTTTCAGCGGAAATTAAGAAATATGAATAATTAAACAGGACCCCACTCCGCCTGTTCAGGCTTCGCGGGGCAAGGAGAAAAATGGATATCGCGGCAATTCAAAAACGAATACAATTGATGGAAAAGTATGAAGAGGAAATAAGGACGGCCAAGGAGATGCTTCAGGGGGAGATGGAAAATTCATTGGAGTATTTGGAAGCAGTAGAAGAGGCGAAAGAGGCAACAAAAAAGAAGAAGCTGATCAGAGAAGAAATTTTAAATTCCGGTCCAAATCAGAAATTGGTAGCCGATATTAAGGCGAATACAGAAGAAATTAAAACGCTAAAAGAAATTTTATCGGTTGAATTAATGCAGGTTTATAAAGAGAGCGATTCCGACTTAATCAATGATGCTAACGGTGATCCGAGGAAATTTAAAGTTTCAGTCAGGTTGCTTCCCAAGAAAGGCGTGTTTCAAAATAGGGACAATTTTGGGAAGTATGAGGCCGATAAGGAATAGGACATTTATTGCGCGTTAGCCAAGATATAAGTATTATAAAGATATAATCAAAGGAAATGGAATTATGATAAAACGGCTAAGACTATTGTTTGGTGCGTTTACAGTAATTATATTGCTTATAATTTTTGGTACTTGGTTTTATACCGTATCTGAGAGTTGGCGGGTGATTGATTCCTTCTATTTTATTGTTATGACTTTGACCACGGTAGGATATAGTGATTTTGTGCCGACACATGATGTCTCAAAAATTGTTACGGCGATCTATGGAATCATCAGCATTCCGATTATGCTTTTTATTCTTGGAGTTTTAGCAGAGAATTATTTTGAGGTAAGAATCAAAGGATTGGAAGCTAGATTAAGAGAAATATTATCTCAAGAGAAAGAGATTGAGGAAGAAGTAGAACAGACGGAAAGAAAAGTAAATAAAATGGAGGCATAGTGGAAACACCAAAAAACATAGTCCGAGCAATTGCGGGCGAGTCAATGGCCAGGAACAAATATACATACTTTGCTTCGCAGGCGCGGAAAGACGGCTTTGAACAAATTGCAGCCATTTTTGAGGAAACGGCTGACAATGAAAAAGAACATGCCAAGAGACTTATGAAATTGCTCAATGGTGCGACTGAGTCATCACTTGAAAAATATGACTTCCCAACTGTCAAGACGACGGCCGAAAACCTCGGCGTGGCTGCTGCGGGAGAGAATTTTGAACACACTACAATGTATCCGGAATTTGAAAAAAAGGCTACCGAGGAGGGAATGACTGAGGCGGCAAAAGTTTTTAAGGAGATTGGTGAGGTTGAGGAGCATCACGAGGAAAGATATTTAAAACTAAAAGAAAATATTGAAAAGGGTATGGTTTTTAAAAGGGACGAGGAAGTTTTGTGGAAGTGTCGGAATTGTGGATATGTTCACAAGGGCACCGAAGCGCCCGATGAGTGTCCAGCATGTGCTCATCCTCAAGCTTTCTACGAACTTTTAGCCGAAAACTACTAATTTGTTGCTCAATAAGTTGTCTGCCGAACCGGCAGGTAACTATGGGGCAAAAAGGACGAATCATCATCTAGGAGAGTGGACGGATGATACTCGATCTTGATCTTGGAAAGAGGAACTACTTTGACATGAGGCGACTCGTGTTCTCTGAACTTGAGAAAGAGGCGCCCAATAGTATACTGGGGGACCTCAAGGATGTTATCGGTGAAGTTCTGTCTAACTGTAAAAAGCACGGAAAAGATGAGAACGTACTGATCAGATTCGGGTACGACATCGCTTCCTTCGCCTTTGTGGTTACCGTAACTGCCGAAAGCCATTTCGAGCATAGAAAGCGCATCTCGAAGCTTCTGTTCGATAGTCACTTGAGGCGTTGCTGTGGTCTCCTTATGACGCATGGAAGGGGACTGGACATGGTCACTTGTTTGGCCGACAAGGTCATACTTGACGATGACGGTAATTTGCGGTTGTACTTCGCCTGCATATTACCCGACTTTGACTTCTCCCGCGATCCTCTCCTGGATCGCGGGATCCGCTTTTAGCGATTGAATGTGCTCTGCTAACATTGTAAAATGGACAAGTAATAACTATCCTTACTAATAACTAACTAATAAAGACTCATGAAATTATTTTTTGACATCGAGACATTGCCGGCGCCTGGCGACAAGATGGATTTAATCAAATCTTTTTGGGAAGATTCTCGAAAAAAGAGTGGAACAAAAGAAATAAAAGGGGCCAATGACTTTGACACTTTTTTTCGCAATACCTCATTTCAAGGTGAGTTTGGCCGTATTTGCTGTATTGGTTATGCCACTGATAATAATTCGGCAGAATGCTTATCTGGTGGCGAAAAGGACATTTTGCAGAAATTCTGGGACATTGCCAAAGATGCTGATTTATTTATTGGCCATAATGTGATGGATTTCGATTTTAGATTTATTTACAAAAGATCAATAATTTTAGGTGTCCGTCCAAGCCGGAACCTAAACTTTGCCAGATATAGAAGCGACCCAATTTTTGACACGATGAAAGAGTGGGAAAAGTGGGGAGCGCAAGGAACAAGCTTGCATAAGCTCTCAATTGCACTAGGAATTGCCTCTCCGAAAGAGGAGGGGATTGACGGCTCAAAAGTCTATGATTATTTCTTGGCGGGCAAACTGGACGATATTTGCAAATATTGCATGCGCGATGTTGACGCTACACGAAAAGTATATAAGAGAATGACATTCGACAATACAGACGTACAGATCTAGCGCGAATATACAGATTTACAGATATCAATGCTACTTTAGATTAACAACTCGTCTAATCTGAACTCCATCTCGATTAAACCTAATAATGAGGCCTAGTTTAAGAGAGTTTATTTTTAAGTACTCAGCTACTTGGTCAAAGACATCTTTGGCCCTATAGTTGCCAGTTTTGACTTCGACAATTATTTTATCGTCAATTAGAAAATCTAAAAATCTTTTCGTGATGACCTTGTCATCAATTTTTATAGGATAATAGAGTTCTCTCTTGAATGATAATTTATCTTTAGCCAATATCTTCTCGAACGCTTCAGAGTACACTTTTTCAGTGTGTCCGAATCCCAATTGATTATCAATTTTATAGGCTATACCTATCAGTTTATAGCTTAGTTCTTTGAATATTAGGTCTTCCATAATCAAATCCACTTAATCCGTCTCATAATCCGAGGTCAATCGTTGTAAGTCTACATATCCACTAAATATTTGTAAATCCGTACATCTGTGGACAATCCGTATATCTGTACTATTTGAGTTTGCTCATTGTTTCATTCAATGATGTCGTTGGCGCCTTCCCTGCTTCTTCTACTGCTTGTTTTATTAACTTTTCTGATTCTTTATCTTTCTTTACATCTTCAGTTTTTAATTCTGTTTTCTTGGGTTTACCGTCAGTAGGAATCTCTGCTTCCAATTTTGCTCCCATAGAATCTTTTGCTGCTTTTGCTTTTGCAACCTTATCGCTTTCTATCGGATTTTCATCAGATGCTGGTTCAGCTACCGGTGAATCTTTCGCATCTGTTACTGCTTGTTCTGGTTTCTTTTCGCCGTCTGTAACATCTGCTATCTTTTCCTGTTCAGGTGCTTCTTTGGTATCTGGTGCCGTTGCTGAGGCTGGTTGTGCCGTTCCGGCTGCTCCTTTATCCTTCGTCTGCAAAAGCGCTCCCTCGCCCTCATGAGGGTCAAATGGCTTCGTCTTTAATATTGGAAGAGAGAAATAAAAAGTTGTGCCATGATCTTTCGCATCAGTAGAGCTTTCAAACCAGAGTTTTCCTTTGTGCAGTTCTATCAAATTTTTGGAAATAAACATGCCCAGCCCAGTTCCCTTAATCTGGTCAGTTAGCACGTTGACCTGAGTGAATTTCTCAAACACATGTTCGGCTTTGTCTTTTGAAATACCTCGTCCGTTATCTTCAATCGATACTACAATTTTACCGTCATCTGCATGGCATTTTACTTCAATTTTACCTGGAGGATCTGTGTACTTAATGGCATTACCAATAATATTGATGATTACTTCAACGATCCGAGGCATATCTATGTAAGTCTTTGGCAGCGGCTTGCTTGGTTTTTCCCAGATAAGCTTATGACCCACCTCATCTGCTTTAATCTTAACCTCAGCAATTGATTGATCGATAACATCTTCAATCTGTTCCTCCGTGTAAACAATATGGATCCTGTTTGATTCAATTCGTGAAACATTTAAGAGATCGTGGACCAATCCAGCAAGACGCTTGGAAGAAAGAAAGACATTCTTCAAATACACCATGGCTTTGTTTGGAATTTTCCCACCCATGTTTTCTTCAATAATCATGGACAAATACCCCTCAATAGCCGCAATAGGAGTGTTTAATTCGTGTGCAGCCATGGATAAGAAGTTGTCTTTTGCTTCATCCAAATGTTCGAGATCCATATTTGCTTTATCGAGTTTTGTTGCCAGAATTTTCAATTCGTCTTTTTGCTTAATCTCATTTTTGACAGATTTAATAAGAATTAACCCGCCGTAAGTAGTCAACATCCAGACGATCGCTTTCAAAGCTCCTTCAGTGATGTTATTTGAAACGAATACTTCAACAAATAGGGTAATTGATAGTGCGACCACCGTGGTTTCAGTCGCAATAACTTTAATGTTAAATAATTGATGTTTGATGATTGCATAGGCTGTAAAGGAGATATAAAAAAGTGTGAAAAACCCTGCTAGAAATTGATAATTAGATATCTTAAATACATTGACTAGAAAAACATTGAAAAACAAGATGCAGCCTAATGTTAAGGCTAACCCAATCACCATGTACTTAACCCTTTGTTTTAAAACCCTGTCGCCGGAAAAGAATTTTCTTGAAAGAATTACCATGCCTAAAATTAAGAATGACACCATTCCTAGTATGTATATACCGATACCTTTGCCCGGCAGAGGTTGGATAGAACCATTTTTATGAGTTATTCCGCTGAACAATAATGGGCTTAATGCCATTATTGACATTACGATAGAAAAAAATATTACGAACCAAAACCAATCCTTTCTTATTTTAATTTTATCATTGGGAAAAGCTACTACGAACAAATAGAAAACTGTTCCCATAGGACCTGCGAAAAACATCACCATTCTAATCCAAAACAAAGTACTCAGATCGGAAGAACTGTTTAGGGAATAAAAATTCGCGAAAGAAGCTCCGGCTAATGAAATTGTAAATAAGAAAAATAATATTCCAGTAGAAGATCTCCTATTTCGTGTCCAAATCAAAAAACCTAATAACAAGTTGACCAAAACCGCCAAACCAGTAATCACCTTTTCAATAAGTGAAAGATCCAAAGCCCCTCCAATTATCTATTTCATTTTATTTCACTCTTTAACAAATTTTAATTTATTATCTGTAATGAATTCTTCATTACCGAACTCCATTGTAACAATCTTAGGTGTGACCTTTGCTCCGATTGATTCATAAAGCTTGCCATACTCACCATTGTTTTCCCTAAGATATGTTACTATTGCTTTCTGGATTTCCTTTATAAATCCAGCACTCTTTCTTATGTTTTTCTGAAGCTCTAAGCTTATTTCCAAAATTTGATTCCCTTCATGATCATGAATTGTTTTCAAGAAAAATTTTCCTGTAGTAAAATTTCTTATTGTTTTGTGAAAAAGGCTCGCTCTAATATTCTCAGGATACACGTTCACGCCATAGATGGTAGCGGTCATGTCACTTCTTCCAAATAAGTAAGTAATTGGAAGATCCCAATATATTGAACAATTTGCTTTCTTGAGATCGCGTTCCGCGTCAATCCCGTTTTCCTTCAGTACATTCAAAAACTCACTCATATAAAATGTAGAACCTGCATCTTTTGTGTTGTACCGTATAAGTGGAAGGCCGTTTAGGCTTGTTAGGACTAGTTCGCCATCAATTTCTTCGAAAAATTTTGACAAAGGATTGTACTGAACGATCGAAGGTATGCGATTATCACCAAAGATTTTTTTTGTCAGGTCGGGATTTTCAAGACACTTCTGCCGGATTAATATACAAAGAGGGGATTCAACACCGGCGATTCCTCCTTCTGAAGAACCAAAGCATGAAAAAATATCTTTATATATACAAGTTCCGCTAATCTTTTTGAATACGTAGTTGCGCCATTCTTCAGCGAAAGGCTCACCTCCGAAAAAAAACTTAACCTTTGTCTTCTTCCAATCGATCCCGATTTCTTCGCCCCTATCTACCAGGTCCTTTCCAGACGAGGGGTAAACGGTAATAATAATTTGATCGAAATAATCTCCAAAATCCTGAATAATTTTAAGGTTGGTTTCTACGTCAAGCCCGGTACTGATAGTGGCAAAATCATAACCCTTTTGGGCAATCGATCTTGCTGCCATCGACACCATATCTCCCCCTGTCCAAACTCCCATTCCCAAGGCCGTTAAATGTAATGTCTTTTTTTTGTCGATTTCAAAGTTTTCGATAAAAGAGGCTTCAATCGGCTGGATAATACCCATATCTTGTTCGAGGCTTCTCGGCCAATAGAATGATTTTCCAGATGAACCCGAACTTGCAGTAATAGAGGTAATTTTACTTAAGTCTCCATCTAGAACCAGATCTTTTATTGGGTAAGCCATCAAGTAATTTCTTTTATTTGTCAAAGGCAATTTCTTAAAGTCATCTAGAGACTTAATTTTTTTAGGGTTTACTTTGTTCTTTTTTAAAAAATGTTTGTATGCTGGAACACGAGAAGATGCAATTTTAAATTTTTCAAGAGCCTTGGCCTCGACCATTTTCTTAATGATTCCCTCTTTAAGACCACTCATTTTAAGGCGCAGGTCCTTCGGACCGGTACCCATATATTCGCTAAAGATCCCCATTTCTTTTTCCATTATTGTTCCTCGTTTGTTATTATGCCAAGTAATTTCTTAAGTTCTTCTGTTGCTAATGCATGTTGTTTTTTATATTCGATAGTATCAACCTCTGGATTAAGAAAATGCTCAAGATCAATATGCGTTCTCTCCGAAGCAAAATGAATGCCAAGGCTTAGTTTTTTCACAGTGTATGCCATTACAGCTCCACTCAAGATTGCACTCGATCCCAACTGGGGATGGGTGGGAATTTTATTCCCAACATCCATCATGGCTCGATTCATCGGTAATGTAATGAATTCTGGTGAAATAATTTTTAAACCTGCACGAATAAAATCAATCTTGTTTTTTATTACTGCATTTTCTTCAATTCTACCTCCAAAAATCGCTTTTGATCCTTCTAGGTCATACCTTTCAATATCTAAGATTACCCCATCTGCTACATCGGTGGCCATTAAAACTGGAATGCCATATTTCTTTGCTGCCAATCTCAAAGCTATTTTTAGTGGAATATTATCCATCGCATCAATGACGGCATCAAGTTTAAAACCTTTGGTAAAAAAATCATCAATATTTTTGGGTGTGATGCCCTCATTATATATGTTCAGATTATAATATGGGTCGAGTTCCAAGATCTTTTGTTTAATTAATGTTGTCTTTTTTACCCCACAGTTCGACATGTTACCATCCAAACGGTTCAGATTTGTGGGGCTTAGAGTATCGAAGTCGGCCAGTTTCATATTCTTGCAACCGCCACAGCGAGTTATTGCAATAACTGAACTCTGGCCTACGCTTAAGCCCGCAATGCCGATATTAAAATCCCAGAATTTGTTTTGTTCTTCTGTTGAAATAAGAGTCTTGTTCCTGGCTGTCCTAATTTCTTCCAAGACCTGTTCGGGTGGAAAATGGACTAGTTTGTCGGACCAAGGGTAATAAACCCAATTCCCCCATAGTTCTGGATTCTCCGTTGTCTCTTTTTTAAATTTTTCAATGTCTACTGGACTTTTAACTTGATCGCTTGGAAATCTAACTTCGTACAGTTCTTCCAGAAGAATATCTATTTCATCAACTACTTGAGAAGCATTATTTATGTAGTGGTAAATTTTGGCTAGATCACCTTTTTTACCAGGATTTAATATTTCAAAATTTTCATCATTTCTAATTTTATTTGATTTGTTCCTAGCCGCTTTAATATTCTCTTGTAAATCCATAGTATTCCTTTCTACCTTATAATATATTAACGCTTGCTATCAAAGCAAGGGCTAGCTTGTAAAAATATTTCAAGTGATATTTAGGCAGAAGGTTGTAAAAATTTCCAAAAAAAATTCTCTCAACATTCAAAATTACTAATAAGTTGGATTTTAGGTTGATTCAAAAAATATTTTTGATATTCTAATAAGGTGCGAAAAATACCGAGAGGTAAAAAGACTTCAATTTGAGGCCTTTTTCTTTTTTCTCGGGAAGATTAAGTAAAAGTAGTGTGGAGGCGACTAGAGATGAAAAAGATTCCTATCCTTTTTTTAAAGGATGATGACATTCTGATAGAGATGTATAAAAACTATTTTGAGGCGCGTGGGTATTCCTCAATTATAATCAGGGGTGGTAGACAGGGTCTAGAACAAGCCATAGAGGCCGGACCTTCGTTGGTAACATTCGATTCCTATAAGATGACCACGGGAACTAAAGGCAAATCATTCGTTTTAATTTTTACCTACCTTGGTACAGAAGAATGCAACGATAGTCCAGAAGTGAAATCTGCAGTCATGAGTAGTGAAATATTTTCAAGCATTGAAAATGCTTTAGGTTGTTCCAATCCGAACAAATAAAAACTCTTCCATTATTAAGCAATTTGTAGTACATTATGGCAAATGACCTCAATACCAATACCAGTAGTTTTGGAAATAATCGCCGGATTTGTTATCTGGTGGCTTGCAGTCTATTTTATTACTCAGAACCTCTTTAACCGACTCACGCAATTAATCTCAGGGATATTAACTTGCCTGAGCATATACCTGACAACAGATTTTTTTATTTATGCTGGTTACGTCCTCCATCAATTTTCAGTTTTTGGTCAAGTTATTAAAATTTGTGCCTTCGCTCTATACCTCCCATTTGCGCTGCTATACCATGCTAGCTACTTATTAACGAAAGAAAAGAATAGACAAAACTGGCAAAAGCTTTTTATTTATATCGCTTATGTCTCATCCTTCATAGCAATTTATCTAGAGTCATGTACAAAACTCACCAGAAATTATGATTTCATTAATTCAGCTCTATTTAAGGGCGACTATGCGACTGCTACTGCAAATTATTTTTGGATTCCCGGGACATTACTAACTTTTGTGATAGGTCTAACCGCGATCAACTTTTTTAAGCTGATGAAACCACAGAAAAAATACACTAGTGATTGGCACAAGTATTTCTGGCCATTTATCGGTTTGCTGCTATCAGCCGTTTTGAGCCCATTTGTTATTATGGGATACTACAATATGATACCCCATAGCGAAGTTGTTCCTATTTCGCTCATGTTATTTACCGCATTTACACTAACATACTCAGTTTTAAGGTATGGTTTACTCATTTCAGACTCAAAAATTATTTTCAACAAAACCTTTATATATTCAAGTTTGTCTATTTTACTTATTGTTATCTTATTTCTCTTATTAATCTTTACAGGGAAATTTCAACTAAGTACAGTCTCGGGATTTATTTTTCCATACCTCCTGTTTTATTTATTGGTTCTTTCGCATCCTGCTTATGGTTGGATCTTAACTTTTGCACAAGATTTAGCATTAAATGCTCGATCTGGATTGTCTGTGGTTAATGACCAAGAGGTTGCGGATGCAGTTAAATATTATAATAGTCCGGACAAGCTTGAGAATAGTACATTACTTCGGCTCAATACCGTGGCGGAGTATATAAGGAAACAACAGACGTCCCCAATTGATGGTCTTAGGGAAGTGATTTATGAAGCCGTTGAATATTTTAAGCCAAAGGAATTTTCTCATAGAAGAATCAAGCAAAATTTGAAATATCATCTTTTAAAAATGCTCATTTTAGATGAAGCCGAAGAAGGGCAAATTCTATGGGAGTTTGGTTTTGGTGAATATCCAGTTAAAATCTTATCCCAAGAAAATAGACACCGCAAACCGTTATTTGAAATAACTTCTCCCTCCGATTATTCATACACTTCAAGAAATGCCTTCATCGCATTGAAAAAAGAAGCTATTCATAACATTGCTTGGCGAATCAGTTACTTAGAAAAGATTGAAAAAAGAAAAATCTTCTAGCAATAAAAACTCAATCTGCTAACATAAAAAATAGCCCTAAATAGGGCTATTTTTTATGTTAAAGAACCCATAAAGAACCTTTCAGGTATGGATGGGAATTTTCGAGATGAGTTATAAAACAGATAATTACTTAGCGATTGCTGAGTAAAATACAATCCCTGAGGGGGTACAGTACAATGGCACATGGGCCGAAGAGCCAATCGACCGGAAGTTTCAAGGGCAATCGAGACAAGCACCAGGTAAAGGTACCCAAGGGTCCGCGACCGCCGAAGAGTCATGGTCAGGGCAGCAGCTACAAGCCGCCCAAGTTCCGCTGACAGTCTCTCGGACACCGTTATCTCGGGTAATGCTTTCTTCTCACCGAAGGCATTACCCAACTTTTTAAAGAGATAATGGTTATAAATAATTATAATATGTTTTATAATAAAAAAATGATAAACGAAAACTTTAAAATTAGAAAAGCAATCGAGAAAGATTATTTTGATATTAATTTGTTGTATTATCAAACATATACCTCTTACTATAAAAAAATCCCTGAATCATACAAAAAAACTCCAAAGAAAATTCTTCCCAAGGGAACTTTTTTGAATATGATTGAGGATAAAAATGCGCTTGTAATCGTCGCCTGCATCAACGAAGAAGTGATTGGGATGCTTTATGCGACTATTGAAACGGCTGATGATGATGAAGTAACACTAGGATACAATCGAGTTTCCGTAGATGAAATATCTGTTTTGCCGTCGTTTGCAAACAAAGGGGTTGGTATGAAGTTAATGGAACATGCCGAAGAATGGGCGGGAGAAAGAGGAATAGTTGACCTAACAGTGCTTGTATACAATTTTAATAAAAATGCCATCGCCTTCTATGAGAAAAATGGTTATAAGCCGTACAGCATTAAATTGAATAAAAAAATTGAGTAACGTTTTTGTTCAGTTTATGGCTTTTTTGTGTTTTGATAAACCCTACTGATAATCCCGCATGTATTTCTTGTATGTTACTCGTACTTAAATACAAAGAGCACTGCGGGTTGATCATCAGCGCGCAGGACAGAAATTGTCTAGCGCGCTGATTTCTAAATATAAGCGCAATTAGCATTTATGTTACAAATAGTTCTTTATATATTTCTTTCTTAAAAAACTTCCACTCTCCAACCGGAATGCCAAGCGGTTGTCTTTGTGCATCATTGGTTTTCCAATTAGATTTCCACATTTGCAAACTAGATCCGGCATATCTTTAGTAGATTTTATATCCTTATCATACTGAAGCTTTTCTAAATTTTCCGGAGCAAAAATCCGGTTTAGATAGCAACGTTTCAGCCAACCAATTCCATCTTTTTGATAGTACAAAACTTTTTCTCCGCACTTACCACAGACAACATAAATCATCTGCGCCGTGCCACCTCTTTTTCTTAGATATTTATCTTTTTTCATCAGTCCTTGCCTTCCCATTCAACAAAAAACTCTTTCAAAAAAACAAGGAGAAAATCATGTCTCTTTTTTGCAATTTTCTTTGCTGAATTTGTGTTCATGCGGTCTTTCAATAAAAGCAATTTTTCATAAAAGTGGTTTATGCTAGTGCCCTCCCTCTTTTTGTACTCCTCGTAATTTTGATGCTGGATCGGCTTAACTGCCGGATCATAAATATCTCTTTTTATATTACCGCCAAAAGCGAAAGCACGGGCTATGCCAACTGCTCCAATGGCATCAAGCCGGTCCGCGTCTTGAACTATTTTTGCCTCAATTGTCTTGGCGGGATTTTTTGTTTTTGCACCCTTGAAAGAAACTGAGTTAATTGCATTCCAGATTTTTTGAATATTTTCTTCATCAATATTCAAAGATTTAAGCCAATTGATCACTTTTTGCTTACCAGCTGATGCATCTCCATTATTTAGCTTTTCATCCGCCACATCATGTAGCAAAGCGGCCATTTCAACTATAAAAAGGTCCGCTTTTTCTTTTCTTACAATATTTTTTGCATTATTCCAAACTCGAAATGTGTGCCACCAGTCGTGTCCGGAAAAATCACCCTTGAAACATTTTTTCGCAAAATCTGCAGTTTTTGTAATTTGTTCTTGGTTCATTTTTCTTTTCCAAATTATAACATATTGATAATTCCGCATGTATTTCCCATGCCTCAAGATTGACAAAGGTGATTTAATATTATATAAAAATAGCAGTTCGTTGACAACCTGACGGGGGGAAAACCAACATGACACTGAATGCAATTGCCGTATCTGCGCCAGAGTATCCAATAGGAAGACTGGGCACCAATTCACTAACCAGTAGAGACCCTGTTAGCTTGTATAACGCTTGCAGGTACTCTGCTTTCCTGGCTGAAAACCGGCTGGGATCATGGGGTGATAGCAACTGGGCTGTTCCGCGGAAAGCCAGGGGCAAACATCTCCTTTTGATGAATTCGTTGTCAGAGGAGATTGCTTACTTTGAGGAGCTTCTCGCAAGAGAACGCCCTAACCTTCTTCTCATTGGAGCGATGACAATGTGCTTTCCTGGCGCAATTGCATGCGCCAAGGTGGCTAAGCAAATGTTCGGACAGGATATTTTCATCGTGCTTGGCGGACGCCATGCCAGTGAGACTATCTATACGGACAGAAGCAGATCTCGAGTTCATCATCACAATGGGTCGCCTTTGCGCTTGATGGCCGAAAGCAAGATCGACAACCTATTCGACCTGGTTATCTCCGGCGAAGGAGAAATCGTGATAGCCAAGGTCGGAGAGATCATCGCGAGTCAGTCAACAAGACGCGGATCCCAAGCGCTATCGGAAATTGTGCTTGAGGGTCTGGCTGACACTCCGGGCGATTGGATAGCCGGATATATGAACGGCGACCGAATTGAAACTCTTGCCAGCAAGGGCGTGCCTTTCGATCGCGATCGGCTTCCATCTCCGACGAAAATGTTTGGAATCAGAAGTGGTTTCGACATTTTTCCTGGCTCTTTGACTGGACACGCGTTCAGCGATATTGGCCCGGGATGCGTTTATGACTGCGGTTTCTGCAGCGAACGAATAAGCGTGTGCGGAAAGCCGGCCCAGGTCGAAACATCAGGATACCGCCTCTTTCGCCAACTCAAGGATGTCTATGATGTGGTCGAGGAAGACGCTCCTGGGATGAGGGCGAGCGCATTCGTTGAAGACTCGATTCTGCTCGGGGGGCTAACAGCCCAAATGAGCAGGCTCTGCGATGCCTTGAGAGGTCATCCGATTGACATCAGATTTGGCGGCCAACTGACCGTTGATATTGCCCTAAAGCAGAAGACTGTCATCCAGAGCCTGGTTTCCACGGGGCTCGAGTACATTTTTGCTGGGGTAGAGACATCTGATCCATCCTCAGTAGGAGGTATGAGCAAGGATGTGGGCAATAGTGATTGGATGACAAGAACCGAAAGAATGATAGATGAATACGGAAGCATAGGCGTGAAGGTAGGCATTTCCATTCTTTTCGGGCTTGGCGAAAATCAGGATCAGAGGCTCTCGCTCCTGAAGCGTATTTCCGACTGGAAAGCAAAGTACGGGAGCCCTATAGTGGCCAGTTTCAACTGGGCCGTCCAGCATCCGTTGAAAGGTAACGATAACGGTGCTGGCTACGACTACTTGAATTGGGCGGTTGGCGATCCAAAGTACATTGATGTATTTCGTGATTTTGGAGAGGCATCGCTCATCTATCACATTCCCGGCATCATCCTACCTACGATCGAGGAGCTGTCTGAAATACAAGCAGCTATCCAACCGTTTTCGTAGGTGATTGAATGTTTGATACTGCTTCGATAAACTGTATGCAAAGGAGAAAGGAATCATTATGAAAAGCAACATAGTAATCAACGCCTCACTAAGGGACGCAAACCCCAACCTCGCGCTTGGCATTGTCGAGGCGACTGTCACTGTCGAGAAGCAATCGGGAGGCCTCTGGAAAGAGATCGACAAGACTGTCGCATCCACCAGCAAGGGCCATTCGATCGAGAATGTTGCTACGCTGCCAGAAATAGCCGCTGTCCGGGACACCTACCGCCAGCTCGGCAAGGACCCTGGTCGTTATCGCGGTTCAGCAGAAGCGCTGATAAGGCGTATCCTGCAGGGCAAGGGCCTGTATAAGGTCAACAATGTAGTCGATACCAATAACTTGGTCTCAATCGAGACCCTGCATCCTGTGGGATCGTACGACCTGGGCAACATCTCCGGCTCAATCGAGTTCACAGTCGGCGCTGCCGGAGAGTCCTACAAGGGTATCGGCAAGGAAACGATTAACATCGAAGGATTGCCGGTATTCAAGGACGATAAGGGACCGTACGGAAGCCCCACCAGCGATTCTGAACGCGCGATGATCACTCCCATGACTTCGCGGATTATGATGGTTCTGATTTCGTTTACCGGAACCGGCCTAAAGGAAGGAACCGATCGGGCGGCCGAGCTTCTGAATAAGTATGCAGAGGCCAAAGATATCGAGATCACCATCGTTTCCTGAGGGAGGATCGGTATGTCGGTTCGAAGCTTCTACGGATCAGGTTCTGGTGACCTTCTGGTCGATTCTTCGAGATATCCAGAGGAGGTTGACAGTTATCTCGACGCCGAAGCGACGGAGTTGTCGTCGCTGGCGTTTAGGACTTTGATCGAGGTCGGTTGCATGGAGGGGCGTTACCTGGACTGGGCAGTTAATAACGGCAAAAGCTATCTCGGAGTAGATGTGATCGAGAGATATGTTTTGTCGGGACAGGATAGAATTGCCTCGTTTGGACTGCCCTCAAGCGACTACCGGATCGAGGTCTGTGATGCAGCGCATCTTCACGAACTACCGCGGAAGTGGGTTGGAACCAGACAGGACTCTCTCGCTCTATTTCCCTTTAACAGCTTTGGGAATATGGAGCAGCCGCTTTCTGTCCTGGAAAGTCTGCGCGATTCGCGGTTCCCGTTTTTGATCTCGTCTTATCAGACGAGTGAGCGCGCAAACAAGGCGCGTGCGGAGTACTATAGTAACTGTGGTTACACCGGTATCTCCTGCGAGTCAGGTGATACCGGAGTGCGGTTTGTGTCCGGCGACGGCTTGGATACGATCGCCTATCATCCGCAGTATCTAGGACAACTTCTCGAAGAGCTTGGTTTCAGAAAAAAGATGATCGAGCTTTCTTCGATCGGTATTGCTTATATTGGGATAAGCTACGACAGTTAGAAAGAGGGGTTGTATGAACAGTCACGAGTCTTGCGGTTCCTGTCTCAACAGATGTTTCACTCGGATGGCCGATTCCAGTGGGACACTATGGGTTTTCAGCGGGGGAAACCCGGCTGGGGACGATGCCGGTTTTACTTGGCATGAACGAGGCAGTTTCAACCCGGCCGATATCGTCAAGGATGTCCTGTCCGGAAGCAAAGAGAGCACTTGCCTTTCTCTTGTTCACTCTAGCATGGTGTTCAAGTTTCGGAAGGATGCACTGCTGTTGGTGCTCGGTTTGACTGAGGGGGCAAGCGAGAGCGAAGTAGAATCCGCATCGGAGGAGTACTTCGGTCAGTTCCACACCCTAACCTCCGTTTGCATTGAACGGATGCATCCAGGGACGCTCTGGAATGATGCAGTTGATATCTACGAGATGGGGCCAACCGTAACGACAGCATAGACAAAAAGGTTCTAGTCGACCTAATCACTCTCTGAACAAGACTAGTAAGTTCAGAACATCCAAAAGGGCTCCTGCGCGGGCCCTTTTGTCCTATAAAATTATGTCAGACATATATTGTTTAAGGTTGAAATTGTGCCTGAATCGGAGTAATATGAAAAGTAATTTTGTATTAGTAATAATAAAAAAATGAATAAATTAGATGCTCATTCAATTAAATCGGCCGCTTTGTCCCTTGGACAAAAATCCGAGGAAGAGAAGAATAAATTTCTTCAATTTTTGATTGAAGAAATTAGAGCCAACAAAGATAAGATTATTGATGCAAATATCAAGGATTTAAAAGAATCTAAAGATAGGGGATCAGACGAGACCTTTCTTCAACGGTTGAAACTCGATGAGGGTGGAGTAAAAGCAATACTTAAGCGTTTGCTTGATGTTAAAGGGCTATCTTCAGAAATCGGCAAGGTGATCGAGAATAAGGCGCTTTCAAATGGAATGCGGCTCCGAAAAGTAAGAGTTGCAATCGGCGTGATAGCAATAATCTATGAAGCGCGTCCCGAGGTTACAGTTGATGTTACTGCTTTATGCATCAAATCGGGAAACGCTGTAATTTTGAAAGGCGGTAAAGAGGCTTCTCGCACGAACAAGGCACTTTATGAGTCCATAAGAGGAGCTTTGAAAAAATCTTCCATTCCTGTTGGGTCAGTTACCTTTCTTCTCGAAGCCGATCGAAAAGATGTACTAGCTTTAGTCAAAAGAAGCGATCTTCTGGACCTTGTAATAGCACGAGGCGGCTATGGGTTAGTTAAGACAGTAGAAAAATATTCTCGCGCTCCGGTACTTGCCCACTCTGCAGGTGGAGCCAGAATTTACGTTGACCAGAGTGCTGATTTAGAAGTTGCCCACAAAGTTATATTAAATTCAAAAATCAGTAAACCGGCTGCTTGCAATTCTTTGGACACCATTTTAGTACATAAAAAAATATTTAAACAATTTGTGCCAGCAATCGCAGATGTTTTTAAAGAAAATAATGTGCTTGTTTTAGGCGATGCGGAGACTAGAAAAATAAGCAATGTAGGTAGGGTTAAACCTTCCGATTGGGCAAAAGAAACACTTGGATTAAAAATATTGATTAAAGAAGTTAGAGATTGTGTTGAGGCAATCAATTTTATCAACAAATACAGTAAAAAACATTCAGAAGGCATAATTGCCCGAAATAAAAATGTAATTAATGAATTTACAAAAAATATTGATACTGCAGCGTTGTTCATAAATTGTTCAACCCGATTCCACGACGGATATATGTTTGAAATGGGAGCTGAAATGGGTATCGCTACAGGTAAAATTCATGCACGGGGACCGGTAGCACTCAAAGAATTAACCACTTACAGGTGGGAGGCATATGGAAGCGGACAAATTAGAGAATAAAAAAATTGCCTTTATCGGTTCGGGACACATCGCAACGGCGTTTGTTGAAGGATTTTTAAAATCAAACTCACTTCAATCTCAAAATATAGTTGTGTCGTCACCGGATGAAATAAAATTATTAGATCTAGAGAAAAAGTTGAACATTAAAACAGAAAAAAACAACGTTAAAGCTGTTTCTGAATCTGAGATGGTTTTTATCTGCGTTAAGCCGGATGTGGCACTTTTAGTTTCTGAAGAACTTAGTCAAAATGTCGCGGACAAATTGGTAATATCATTAGCCGCAGGAGTAACTCTTAAGGCGCTGGAGAAACGCTTGGGGAAGGATGCCAAGATTTTTCGAGTAATGCCAAACATTCCAATTGCCTCCAATTGTGGAGTGCTAGGAATTTTGCCTAACCAAAATGTGACCAAAGGAGATAAAAGGATTATTGAATCTCTACTTAAACTTGTTGGCCGGTGCTTTTGGCTAAAAAATGATAATGAGATAAATGTCTTCACTATAATTTCCGGTTGTGGTCCTGCTTTGGTTGCAAATTTTATACATATGGTTCAGAAAAGCGCCGAATCGCTTGGTCTAGATGAAAAACAAGCGCAGCTTTTGGCTCTCGAAAATTTTATTAGCGCCTGCTCATATTTGAAAGCGAAAGAAGAAACTCCGATCGAATTAATAAACTCCGTTGCGACCAAAGGTGGTGTAACAGCCGAGATTATCGATTCCATGAAAACTAAAAAAATTGGTGAATCTGTAGTCGAAAGTCTAAATAATGGTATGAAAAAAATTAAGAATCTTGAAATAGGACTCGATCAATAAAAGAAATGGCGAGCAGACCCGTGGGCCGCTCGCCGATAATGGCAATTTGTTCTCAGCCGAAGCTAACAGAACACCAGATGGTTGTAGTGGATGATATCCTCGTCGTTCGCTACACCGCCCATCTTTGTGTCTCTGTTTGTTTTGTTCTTCAGCTTCCTTCTGATCTGAAGGGAAGAGTATTTGGTGCGGCCTTTCCCGAGCATAACGCCCTCGTCGTTATATATCTCAACGACTGATGCGGCAGGGAAATTCCCCTCGATTGACTCAACACCCGTGAGAAGAACCGAGGCAGAGCGCTGATTCTGCAGTAGATCAGCAAGAGTAGTGGAGACGACAATCTTGCCGGCGCTCACCGCAGCTGTAGCCAGCCAGCGCTTGAACTCTGAAGTCGGTTTACTGATTCGACGAGGGAAGAAGGTGCCGGTTTCTTTGCCCGCCAGGATGTCGCTTACAACGCCGTCGGTGAGACCGCTAGCGATGTGCAGATCCATACCGAGCGAAGTAACAAGCTCGGCGGTTGCCAGCTTACTCATCATCCCTCCCTTACCCGTGCTCAAGTTGTCGTTAACCAGCATGCTAACTGCAGCAGCATCCTTGACCACGGATACTACGTTGCTACCATCGGCACCCGGTTCGCCATCGAGTAATCCGTCGACATTGGTAAGGAGAATGACTTTCTCCGCGCCGACCATGGCCCCAACCAAAGCCGCCAACTGGTCGTTGTCTCCCAAATTGACCTTACCCGGAGCGAGGACATCATTGTTGTTAAAGACCGGTACCTGGCCTGCGCGGAGCAGGTTCTCGGTAACGCCCTTTATGCTTAGATATCGATCGTGATCGGCAAAATCGGGACCGGTTATCAACAGCTGACCGCAACCAGGTGTACCGTCTCCAAGGCGAAACGCCCTAGTCCATGTCGATATCAGTTCTGCCTGGCCAATGGATGCAAGGACCTGTTCATGTAATATCTGCCGATCATAGTGGATGCCCTGGGTCATCTGCAACTTAAAATCGGCAGGCATGTTCTTGCGTCCAAGACCTACGGCCCCGGAAGACACAATCACTGATTCGATTCCCTCACGTTCCCTCAGTAATTGCACTTCTTTGGCAACCCGAAAAGCGACGGCTTCGTTTGGGGTTCCGTCTTGGTTCGTAAGGCTGCTTGTGCCAAGTTTGATGACTATGCGTCGCATCTCATTCCAACCTAAATGTGGATACTGGTCGTGTCTCGAGTTCATCCTTCGAGAGTTCGCGTCCAGTCCGGTTGTGGTAGAAACGGGTCGTTTCTTTCGTTTTCCGGTATCTTTCAGTAGACACGATCATCGTGTCTCCCTCCACAGAGGGGAAGTACAAGGTGATCTTTTCGCCGTCAGGGACTTTGATAATGATCGGAGATTCACCAGAAGGCGTAACTTCGATCCGTTCTCTGCCTCTGAGCAGGCGAGCAGTGATTGAAAGAGCATCGCCGCCATGCGTAAGCTCTTTCACGCCTACAAATCCTCTCGGTTTACCGCTAGGCATAATGCCTTTCCTCCTTTCCGAGCGCTCGTTTATAGTTACGGTAATAATATCGCCCGGGGCTCATTCTGTCAAATGGGTGGTATTTATATGAATTGAACAATAGTTTTTAATACTGAAAAGTAAGTGACGATATCTTCCTGTTTCAACACACTAGTGTGTTGAAACAGGAATGAATATGGAGTCCCATAAACATAAATATAAATGTCTACTATGGACATTTTTATTTAAAGCAAAAACCACCCGCGTTAGCGGGTGTGTGCGTTTGAAG